>NZ_JBFTID010000005.1:0-406354 GCF_056394605.1 Rhizobium sp. 10N427
TGGTTCAGCACCGCAGGACGGCGAAAAGCCCCGTCCTGCGAACGGAGAAGATTTACCCGGCTGGCAAAATGCCGGTCAAAACGCAACCGAACCCAGGGAAAAGCCACGCCGAACAAGCGTTTTTGTCCTTGAGTTCTTTCATTGGAGACCATCATGGAAAATACCGCCACCCGCATCGACTGGATCGGAAACAGCTGCCGTTTGCTGAAGGCAACGGCCGCCGAGTTCGAAAGCACGCGCCCCTTCGAAGGCCTGACGATCGGCACCGGCATCCATCTGGAACCGAAGACGGTTGCCCTTCTGACGACGCTGCGCGCCGGCGGTGCCGGGCTCGTCTGCACCGGTAATCTCAACAGCACCCAGCCGGCGACCGTCGATTATCTCCGCTCCTTGGGCATCACGGTTTTCGCGACGCAGACGACAGACCCTGCCGAGCATCACCGCAGCCTCGAAGCCGTGGTTGATGCGAAGCCTGACCTCATCCTCGATAATGGCGGCGATCTCTTCGCCATCGCTGCCGGCCGCCCCTATGCCAATCTGCTCGGCGGTACGGAGGAGACGACCTCCGGCCGCACCCGCCTGCTGCCGATGCGTGAGAAGCTGAACATGCCGATCCTTGTCATCAACGACAGCCCGATCAAGCAATTCGCCGAAAACAAGCATGCTGTCGGCCAGAGCCTGTTCGAAAGCTACATGCGCTTCACCAACCGCTCCACCAACGGCAAGCGCGTCACCGTCTTCGGCTACGGCGCCTGCGGCAAGGGCACGGCCGCCAGCTTCCGCAATGCTTTCTCGACCGTCAGCGTCGTCGATATCGATCCGGTGACGGCGCTGGAAGCGCATCTCGACGGCTTTGTCACGCCGCTTCGCGAGGATGCGATCCGCTCTGCCGATATCCTGATCACTGTCACCGGCTTCCCCGGCATCGTCACGGTCGCCGACCTGCCGCTGATCAAGGACGGCGCGATCCTGATGAATGGCGGTCATTTCCCGCTGGAGATCGACGTATCGGGCTTCCGCGCCCATCCCGATGTCGTCGCCATCGACCGCTACGAGGCCGATGTCATGGAAACCCTGCATCTCAAGGATGGCCGCTCGATCCACATCCTCGGCGGCGGCCATATGGCCAATCTCGCCGGACCACGCCCGCTCGGCAATTCCGTCGAATCCATGGACCTCGGCTTCACGCTTCAGGCTCGCTGCCTGGAACGCGTCGCCAAACACGGTGCCGGCCCGGAATCCTGCATCGTGCCGGTGCCTCGAGATATCGATGCGATGGTGGCGAGCGCCTATCTCGATCTCGCGCGCTAGGTCAGCCCTGGCGGACGATCGTCCCGATTGCGTTGACGAGCAGCCGCGCTGCCGTCAGCGCCGAAATCCCGTCGATATCGGCTGGCGGATAGAGTTCGACGAGGTCGAAGCCAACGATCCTGCCACGGCGGCCGACACCGGCGATGAGGTCGATAACCTGTGTATAGGTCAGCCCACCGGGCGTGCGGGCCGCGACGCCTGGCATGACGCTGGGGTCGAGCCCGTCGCAGTCGAGCGTGATCACGATCTGCGCACCATCAGGGATATGCCGCAGCGCAGACTCGACGCCCTGCGCATGAACTTCGCGGGCGGTAACGAGATGGCTGCCATAGCGCTTGGCCGCCTCGACTTCCTGGCGGCGGGCACTGCCGACGCCGCGGACGCCGATCTGCACCATCCCTGCGACATGTGCCATCTCGCTCGCGCGTCGCATCGGGTTGGAATAGCCGAGGCGCTCGCCGTGAAGCTCGTCGCGCCAGTCGATATGGGCGTCGATCTGCACGATCCAGATCGGTCCGTGGCCGGCAAAACCCGCAAAAAAGGGAATGGGCACCGAATCGTCGCCGCCAAGCAGGATCGGCACGGCTGATATCGCCAGCACCTCCCGCGTCTTCGCTTCGATCCGCGCCCGGTTTCCGGCATTGTCCCGGGCGTTGGTCGGCAAATCTCCGGCATCGACGCAGCAGACCGGCTTGCCGTCGAACAGCGGCCCGCCGAGATCGAAATCCCAATGCTCGATCAGCCCGGCGTCCTCCTGGCTGGCCGCGCGGATGGCGTTGGCCGAGCCCGAATAGCCGCTGCTGTCCCTGCTGGGGTAGGTGGTGCCGTGACCTGCGCCGAAGATCACCATGCGCGGCGCACGGTCATCATCGAGACGGTCGGGCAGGCCGAGGAAGGAAGGCGAAGCGGTCATGTCAGTCTCCGGATGTGATCTGCGGTGGAGGCGTCAGAGCTCCCAGTAGGGAACCGGTCCATAGAGCTCTGCCAGATAATCAATGAACAGCCGCACCTTGGCGGGCAGAAATTGGCGGCTCGGATAGACCGCCGAAAGCGCCACGTTCCGCGAGCCCTCATATTCCGGCAGCACCTGCACCAGCTTACCGCTCTTCAGCTCCTCGCCGATATCCCAGGTCGAGCGTAGCGCGATGCCTAGACCTGCTATCACCGTCTCGCGGATCACCTCGCTGGAATTGGTGATCAGCATGCCCTCCGGCCGCAGCGTCATCGCGCCATCGGGCCCTTCCAGCCGCCACACGTCATTATTATGCGCAGGCAGGCAGCGGTGGTTCTTGAGATCGTCGAGGGTCGCAGGCATCCCGTGCGCTTCGATGTAGGACGGTGCGGCGCAGAGCAGCCGGCGCACCGGCGCCAGACGCCTGGCAACCAGGCTGGAATCGGTAAGCTCGGCAATGCGGATCGCCAGATCGAAACCGCCGCCGACAATGTCGCTGAACTCGTCTGTCAGCACCAGATTGATGGCCAGTTCCGGATGCTCTTCCATGAAGCGTTTCAGATGCGGGGCGATATGCATGCGGCCGAAAGAGGTCGGTGCCGAGATCTTCAGCGTGCCGTGCATCTGGGCCGAGCGGCCGGAAATATAATATTCGGCTTCCTCAAGTCCGGCCAGAATGCCGAGCACCCGGTCGTAGAAACCCTGGCCTGCCTCGGTCAGCGAAATCTGCCGTGTCGTGCGCTGCAGGAGACGTGTGCCGAGCCGGTCTTCCAGCCGCTTAATGCGCTTTGAGATGACGGCAGGGGAAAAACCGAGCGCCCGCCCGGCAAGCGACATGCTGCCGGTCGAAACGACCTTGGCAAATATCTCGAGATCACCCAGATTGGTCATGGTGCGGCACTGTTTCCCCTTTAGGCATAAGTGCTTAGCATTTGCGCCGGTTTCGGGAAAGTGTTAAGCCGAACATGCCGGTATCCGTGGAGGACGGGCCGGTCCTGCCGCCATCTTCGAAGGAAGCGAGCCATGTCCGACACCATTTCGTTCCTTGCTCCGCGCGCCGATGTGCTTGCCCGCCGCAGCCAGATCGTCAGCGATCTCATCGATCTCCTGCCGCCGGAATGTCTGGTTCATGAGCCGCGCGAACTGGTGCCCTTCGAGACTGATGCCTTCGTCTCCTATCGCCGCCTGCCGCTGGCCGTCGCCCTGCCGCGCTCGACCGCAGAGGTCGCCGCCGTGATGAAATATTGCCATCGCTACGGCATTCCCGTCGTGCCGCGCGGCGCCGGCACTTCACTCTCGGGCGGCGCCATCCCCCAGGAAGATGCCGTTGTCATCGGCCTGTCGAAGATGAACAGCATCCTCGAAATCGACCTCGCCAACCGCGTCGCCGTCGTCCAGGCGGGTGTCACCAATCTCAACATCTCTGAATCCGTCTCTGCGGACGGTTTTTTCTATGCGCCGGATCCGAGCTCGCAGCTCGCCTGCACCATCGGCGGCAATATCGGCATGAATTCCGGCGGCGCCCACTGTCTGAAATACGGCGTGACGACCAACAATCTGCTGGGCGTCAAGATGGTGCTGACCGACGGCACGGTGATCGAGCTCGGCGGCAAGGCGCTGGATTCCGGCGGCTACGACCTGCTCGGCCTCGTCTGCGGCCACGAGGGCCAGCTCGGCATCGTTACCGAGGCGACGGTGCGGCTGATCGCCAAGCCTGAAGGCGCCCGCCCGGTTCTCTTCGGCTTCGATACATCGGAGGACGCCGGCTCCTGTGTCGCCGATGTCATCGCCTCGGGTATCATCCCCGTCGCGATCGAATTCATGGACAAGCCGGCAATCGAAATCTGCGAGGCCTTCGCCCATGCCGGCTATCCGCTCGATGTCGGCGCGCTGCTGATCGTTGAGGTCGAGGGCTCGGAAGCCGAGATGGACCATATGCTCAAGAACATCGTCGAGATCGCCCATAGGCATCGGGTGAAAACTGTGCGCGAATGCCAGTCGGCGACCGAGGCCGCGCTGATCTGGAAGGGTCGCAAATCCGCCTTCGGCGCCACCGGCCGCATCGCCGATTACATCTGCATGGATGGCACTGTGCCGCTCAGCCAGCTTTCCTATGTGTTGAAGAAGACCGCCGAGATCGTCGATCACTATGGCCTGCGCGTCGCCAATGTCTTCCACGCCGGAGACGGAAACATGCACCCGCTGATCCTCTTCAATGCCAACGACCCCGAGGATGCAGCCCGGGCCGAAGAGGCGGGCAACGAGATCCTGAAACTCTGCGTCGACGCCGGCGGTTGCCTGACCGGTGAACACGGCGTCGGCATCGAAAAGCGCGACCTGATGCGCCATCAATATTCCGAGGTCGATCTCGTGCAGCAGATGTCCGTCCGGGCCGCCTTTGATCCCGGCTGGATCCTCAATCCGTCAAAAGTCTTCCCGCTCGATGGACGGCCGGCCGCATGAGCGAATTTTTCCCCGGGAGCGAAGACGAAGCCGCAGGGCTGATCCGCGAACGCGCTGCATCCGGCCGGCCACTCGCCATCTCCGGCCGCGGCACCCGCGCCGGGTTCGGTAATCGTGTCGCGGCTGAAGACACGCTGCGCTCTACCGCCATGTCGGGCATCGTCGCCTATAACCCCGGCGAAATGGTCATGACCGCGCGTGCCGGAACACCTGTCGCCGAGATCGAGGCGGCTCTTGCCGAAAACGGCCAGATGATGGCCTTCGAGCCGATGGATCACCGCGGCGTCATGGGCACCTCGGGCGAGCCGACGATTGGCGGGGTCTTTGCCGCCAATGTCTCCGGCCCCCGTCGCTTGATTGCGGGTGCGGCGCGCGACAGCCTGCTCGGCATCCGCTTCGTCAATGGCCGTGGCGAGATCGTCAGGAATGGCGGCCGGGTGATGAAGAATGTCACCGGTCTCGATCTAGTGAAGCTGCTGGCGGGTTCGCACGGCACGCTCGGTTTCCTCACCGAAGTCACCTTCCGCGTTCCCCCGCGCCCGAAGGCCGAGGAGACCATCGTCGTCTCCGGCCTCAACGATGCCGAAGCCGTCAACGCCATGGCTGCGGCCATGGCGTTGGCGGTCGAGGTCTCAGGCGCGGCGCATCTGCCGATGACGGTCACCTGGCGCTTTGCAGGCGGCACGCTGCCCGAAGGCGAGGCAACCGTACTTCGTCTTGAGGGGCTGCCGGGTTCCGTCGAGGTGCGCGCCGAAAAGCTCGCCAAGGCGATGGCCGCTTTCGGCCCGGTCACCAAGCTCGATCAGCAGGCGAGCCGCAGCCTCTGGCGCGAAATCCGCGATGTCTTTCCCTATGCCGATGGCACGATGCGACCCGTCTGGCGCGTCTCCGTCGCGCCGTCCGCTGGTCACCAGCTCGTTGCCGCGCTCCGTCTCGAAGCCGGTGTCGATGCCTATTACGACTGGCAGGGCGGTCTCATCTGGATGCGCATGGAGGCCGATCCCGAAGCCGGCCTGCTACGCCGCTTCATCAAGGCGCTCGGCGGCGGGCATGCAACGCTGATGCGTGCTTCGGAAGTGATGCGTGCTGACGTGGCGGCTTTCCAGCCGCAGCCGGAAGGAGTGGCAATGCTCTCGGCCCGCGTGAAGGAAAAGTTCGATCCGGCCGGGATTTTCAATCCGGGGAAGATGGGGTGGTGATGGCTAGCTTTGAGTGTGTGTCACACCCCCCTCTGTCCTGCCGGACATCTCCCCCTCAAGGGGGGAGATTGGCCAGAGGCACCCGCTCGCCCCGTCAATTATCGCTGAGGGGGTGCTCCCAGCGGATCTCCCCCCTTGAGGGGGAGATGCCCGGCAGGGCAGAGGGGGGTACCCCCACCCACAACCCCTCGACGGAACATCCCTGATGCAGACCAATTTCACCGCCGAGCAACTGACCGATCCCCACGTCGCCGAATCCGAAAAGATCCTGCGCAAATGCGTCCATTGCGGCTTCTGCACCGCCACCTGTCCGACCTATGTGACGCTCGGAAACGAGCTCGATAGCCCGCGCGGCCGCATCTATCTGATCAAGGATATGCTCGAAAACGATCGGCCTGCCGATGCCGAGGTGGTCACGCATATCGACCGCTGTCTCTCCTGCCTCGCCTGTGTCACCACCTGTCCGTCGGGCGTCGATTACATGCATCTCGTCGATCACGCCCGCGCCCATATCGAAAAGACCTACAAGCGGCCGTTCATGAACCGGCTGACGCGCGGCATCCTTGCTGCCGTCCTGCCCTATCCCGGCCGCTTCCGTCTGGCGTTGCGGCTTGCCCGTCTCGGCCGTCCGTTCCGCAGCCTGATGCGCGCCCCGGCGCTGAAACCCTTCGCCGCGATGCTGGCGCTTGCGCCGCGCACCGTGCCGGCACCGTCGGTCTATTCACGTCCCGGCAGCCATCCGGCCGAGGGGGCGAGGAAGGCGCGAGTGGCGATCCTCACCGGCTGCGCCCAGCCAGTGCTTGATCCCGGCATCAACGAGGCGGCGATCCGGCTTCTGACCCGCCTCGGCATCGAGGTCGTGGCGCCCGCGGGCGAAGTCTGCTGCGGTTCGCTGGTCCACCATATGGGCCGCGAGCAACAGGCGCTGGCCAGCGCCCGCGCCAATGTCGATGTCTGGATGCGCGAGATCGAAAACGGTGGCCTCGATGCGATCATCATCACCGCGTCGGGCTGCGGCACGACGATCAAGGACTACGGCCATATGCTGCGCCTCGACCCCTCCTATGCCGAAAAGGCGGCCGTCGTCTCCGGCCTCGCCAAGGACATCACCGAATATCTGGCAACGCTCGATCTGCCCTCGCATATGCCGAAAGGCGTCACCGTCGCCTATCACTCGGCCTGCTCGATGCAGCACGGCCAGAAGATCACCCTGGCGCCGAAGCAGCTCCTGAAGGCGGCGGGTTTCACGGTGCGCGATCCGGCCGAGGGCCACCTCTGCTGCGGCTCGGCCGGCACCTACAACATCATGCAGCCGGATATCTCAGCTGCGCTGAAGGCCCGCAAGGTCAAGAATATCGAGGCAACGAAGGCGGATGTGATCGCCACCGGTAATATCGGCTGCATCACCCAGATTGCCTCAGGCACGGGTATCCCGATCGTCCATACCGTAGAATTGATCGATTGGGCCTACGGTGGTCCTGTACCTCAAAAATTAATGGATTTGCATATAGCCTGAGTTCGGCCGGTTGTCGGCCGGTCATGGGATTCAGCGCTATGCGGCGTACACTTCTTTTGCTCTCTGTCTTTTTCGGTGCCGCAGGCACCGCGCATGCCGATAGCCGTTATTTCTGCTCGGCCGACGATGCAGCCACCCGCTTCACCGTAGAGATCGGCTTCAAGGCGGACGGCGGCCATGTGCTGAACCACTTCCGCGGCGGTCTGATGATCAAGGACGGCTCTGTGCCCGACCAGTTCAAGAAGCGCGTCTTCAATTCCAGCCACCTGACGAACCGATGGTCGAACGGTGGCGAGCTGCGCATGGAAATCTATGATGACGGCGGTGACGATACATCCGGCCAGGCGCTGAACATGGTGGTCATGGCCGAAGGTGACGGCAAGGCCTTCAGCGGCACCTATGGGATGACTGTAACAGGCGGTTCCAAGCCGTTCACCGCAAGCGGCAAGGTCAGCTGCGGCTCGAAGTAGGCCTCATGCTTACCAGTGGAACGAAACGCCGAGATTGACGGCGTTGGTGAAGATATCGGTCTTCAGCCGGTCGCCGCTGTCGATCGGCACATCCACCTTGGAATATGTGCCTTTGTATTCCACGAAGGTCGACCAGCGGTCGGTGATGCGGAAATCCACACCCGCCTGCGCCTGCAGCGTCACGCCGCCGAATTCGTAGCCGAAGGTCGTGCCGGATGGACGCGTCACCTCGACATGCGGAATGTTCACCCCGACGCCGACGCCGAGATAGGGCGCCCACCGCCCGCCGTCCTGCGGGAAGCGGTATAGCGCATTGGCGGTCAACAGATTGAGCCCGTCGGTGAATTCGAAATGCGACCAGCCCGAAGCCGCCAGCGTCTTGTCGTCGGCATAGACCTTGTCATGCGTATAGTCGATCGACAGGCCAAGATTGGGATGGCCCAAATCCTCCAGCCACCACGTCACCCGCGCGCCGTAATAAGGCGGCGAGCCGAAGGACTTGCCCTCCCAGCCTGCGGTGAAATGCGTCCCGTCCGACAGGTCGACGCCGCTATGGGGCGCTGTCTGGTAGCCGCCATAGACGGAGAATTGCAGATCTTCGGCAAGGACAGGCGAGGCGAGACAGGCAAGGGCGGCAAGCCCAAACACGGACAGGCGAACGGCGCGGCGCATGGATTATCCCCGGATGGCAATACCGCTCATCTATCCCGCGTTGTGTAACAGGCTTATTGCAAGGGCGGCGGAGGCCTTATTTTCGGCAGACAGTAACGGCTCCGGTAATCGCCTATATGGAAAGCCGTGCGCTATGACTGCCGGTCACGGCGCTTTTCCTGTGCCATGAGTTTGGCAATCTCAGCTGCTGAAATGGCGTCACGTGCATAAGTGAACGTGCCGGCCGATCGAACCTCCTCAGCCGCCCGCATCAAGGCGCCAAGCGCCGCGCGCGCAAATGATCCGCCAACGCTTATCCGGCGCACACCTGCATCCGACAGTTCAGCCACCGACGCGTTCAGTGCGTTCAGCCCCATGACCACATTGACCGGCTTGTCCACCGCGGCGCAGACCGTACGGATGGTCTCCAGATCAGGTAAGCCAGGGGCGTAAAGAACATCGGCTCCCGCCGCCGAAAAAGCTTGCAATCTCCTGATCGTGTCATCCAGATCGCGTCTGCCACAAAGAAAGTTCTCGGCTCTCGCGGTCAGCAAGAACGGACAATAGCGCGCAGCTTCAGCCGCCGCCTGAACACGCTCTATGGCATGCGACAACTCATAGATGGGAGTGGCAGGGTCGCCGGTGGCGTCCTCGATCGATCCGCCAACCAGCCCGGCTTCGCTGGCGAGGCGGATCGTCTTTGCGCATATCTCAGGCGCAGCCCCGAAGCCGTCCTCAAGATCGGCTGACACCGGCAGGTCCGTCGCCTTCACGATCTCGCTTGCATTGTCGAGGATTTCACTGCGCTCAAGGCTGGCAAACGAGTCCAGTTTTCCCTTCGAGAAAGCATATCCTGCGCTGGTCGTGGCCAATGCTTCGAACCCAAGGCTCGCAAGCAGCCGTGCCGACCCTGCATCCCATGGATTGGGTATCACAAAGGCCTGGTCGCGCTGATGCAATTCCTTGAAGCGTTTGAACTTCTGCGCTTGATCGGACATGGCCACGAACCCAGCGAAATGGCGACAATCGAGAACTGAACATAACGGGAACAAATATGCAAGCTCCAACCAAAAAAGGGCGCCCCGAAGGCCGCCCTTTGCAATTTTCTGCTTCCGGAGGTTTCACCCGCCAAACAGCGTCCGCAGCACATCTATACCGCGGTCCTGGAAGGCGACGTTGCCCTGTTTGTTGCCGGGGCCGACGACGATCACCTTGGTGCCGACGGGGACGCGCTCGTAGAGATCCTGCACGTCATTGTTGACCATGCGGATGCAGCCGGACGACAGGTTGAGGCCGATCGTCCAGGGCTGGTTGGTGCCGTGGATGCGGAAGGCCGTGTCTCGGCTGCCCTGATAGAGATACATGGCGCGGGCGCCGAGTGGATTGTCCGGGCCGCCGGGCTGGAAGGCAGGCAGCTTGTGGCCGGCCTTGGCTTCGCGGGCGCGCATTTCCGGCGGCGGCGTCCAGCCGGGCCATTCCGCCTTGCGGCCGACCTTGACCACGCCCGACCAGCCGAAGCCCTCGCGGCCGACGCCGATGCCATAGCGGGTTGCGCGGTTGTTGCCCTCGACGAGGTAAAGAAACTTGTTGGTCGTATCGACGATCACGGTGCCAGGCGCTTCGTCAGTGACGAGGCGGACGACGCGCTTCTTGAACTGCGGCTTGACCGTCTTCACCTGCTTGACGCCGCGAACGGCGTCGGTTGCCGTCAACTGAGGCTCGGCATGCGCGAGGCTCATTGTGCAGGCCAGCGCAATCGCAGAGGCGGCCGCGAGCCGTATGATATGCTTCATTCTCAATTCCCCTCTATCCAGGATGACCGCCAAGCTAGCCAATTTGCCCCGGATTTCAAGCTTCAGAGGGGTTTGCGCGTGTTTTTGTGCCACGGCGCGCCGTTCTTGCAACGGCCCGCCGCAGCCTTGCGACCTTTAGATCACGATCACGCGGGTGCCAACATTGACGCGCTCGTAAAGGTCAGTCACGTCCTCATTGCGCATGCGGATGCAGCCGGAGGAAACCGCGTTGCCGATGGTCCAGGGCGCGTTGGTGCCGTGGATGCGGTAGAGCGTCGAGCCGAGATACATGGCGCGGGCGCCGAGCGGATTTTCCGGGCCGCCATCCATGCGGGCGGGCAGATAATGGCCCTTGGCAGCTTCGCGGCTGATCATTTCGGAAGGCGGGGTCCAGTCCGGCCATTCGGCCTTGCGGGTGATGCGGTGCTCGCCGGCCCATTCGAAGCCCGGCTTGCCAACGCCGACGCCGTAGCGGCGGGCCTTGCCATTCGCCATCACGAGGTAGAGGAAGCGGTTGTTGGTATCGATGACGATCGTGCCGGGCCTTTCCTTGGTGTCGTAATCGACCATCTGCGGCAGGAACTGCGGATCGAACTGCTCGCGGGCAACAGGAATTGCGCCGGGGCGCACGACCGCAACCTGCTGAATACCGGCAGGGGCTGCGCGGCGCACGATGCGCGGCTGATACTGGAACAGCCCGCGGCGCTGCGGCTGAATGACCGGGCGCTGATAGACGACAGGGCGCACGTTGCTGCCGCCCAGCTGGTTGAGCCAGGGCGCGGTCAGATCGGGGCTGAGAACGACGGGCGGGCGGGTCGCATAGCGATCGTCACCAAGGGCAGGCGAGGCAAGCAGGCCAATCAGGCTTGCGGCAATCAAAACGGATTTCATCATCGGACGGAACTCTCTACATATGACCGAAAATGCTGGGGCGGGCATTTCCGCCTGGCCGGATGCTGCCACCGCTCCGGCCAGCGAATGGTAAAGATCGATTCATTAAACTGCGAAGCACCGGATAAACTTTTCGTCAGGGTTACTGTTCGGTTTGGAAACGGGGTTTCTAAATGGTAAAGCCGCAATTGAAGCGTAAAATCAGCGGGGAAGCATGAGCGATACGGGCATCACGACCGGTGACGACGGAAAGAGCCGCTGCCACTGGCACGCCAATCTTCCTGACTATATGCGCTATCACGACGAGGAATGGGGCCGCCCGGTTACCGACGATATCAGGCTGTTCGAAAAGATCTGCCTCGAAGGCTTTCAATCGGGCCTCTCCTGGCTGACGATCCTGCGAAAGCGCGAGAATTTCCGCGCCGCTTTTGCCGGTTTCGATTTCGAGAAGGTCGCGCTCTTCGACGACGCGGATATCGAGCGCTGCGTAGCCGATGCCGGCATCATCCGCCATCGCGGCAAGATCGTTTCGACGATCAACAATGCCAGACGCGCCATTGCACTGAGACAGGAATTCGGCTCGCTTGCCCGCTATTTCTGGAGCTACGAGCCGGGCACCGGCGACCGCCCTGGTGCCATCGACCGCGCCTATATCGCCGCCAATCCGACAACGCCGGTTTCCGTCCGCATTTCCAAGGATTTGAAGAAGCGCGGCTGGACCTTTGTCGGCCCGACCACAGTTTATGCTTTCATGCAGGCGATGGGGCTCGTCAACGATCACGTCGAGGGCTGTTTCTGCCGCTCAGAGGTGGAAGCGATACGGAAGGCACTGGTGCGCCCATGAGGAAACTGCTTGCGACAGGCGCTCTGATGGTTCTTTCAGCGCTTCCCGCCTTCGCCCAGGCGCCGCAGCTGGATCCCGGCGAGAAGCTGGAGAAGCTTCAGTTTCCGGCGGTGACCATGCAGATCAAGGGCTGGACGAAGTTCGGCAACAGCCATGTCTTTACGCTGCCTGTCAAAGCCGGCCAGCATGTAAAGATCAGCTTCACGACACGCAGCCAGTTTGCGTTTCTGGCGATCTTCGATCTGTCGAAGGGCGATGACGAGGCATTCTTCGGCACGGATGAGGACGGTTCTGTCCTCGATACCATCGCCAAGGAAGACACGACCTGGATGTTGCGCCCCTATTATTCGAAAGTCTCTCCCCGGCGCGGCCTCGGTGCTCCCTATACGCTGATGATCGAGCCTCAGGCACCCGGAACCGCGCCGCCTGCGGCCAAGCCTGAAGAGCCGCAGCGGCCGTCGCTGTTTCCGCCGAAATCAGGCGCGGACGAAGAGGAATAGGTCAGCCCAACTGATCGAGAAGCCGGCGCAATTCGCCAAGATTGGCGATCTTGCGGAAGCGCGGCGCGTCCGACGGCTCCTCCACATGCTCCAGCACCCAGGTCAGCTCATGCGGCACGAACACGCCGTAGCTGCCGGCGGCGATGGCCGGGACGATGTCTGATTTCAGCGAGTTGCCGACCATCATTGCCCGCTCGGGCCCATCTCCCACCTTCGAGAAGATCCGCCGGTAGGTAACGGCCGTCTTGTCCGAGACGATCTCGACGGCATCGAAGAAATCGCCGAGGCCGGATTGCGCCAGCTTGCGCTCCTGGTCGAACAGGTCGCCCTTGGTAATCAGCACTAGCAGGTAGTTTCCGGCCAACGCCTCCAGCGTGTCCTGCACATGCGGTATGGTTTCGACCGGATGGGAAAGCAGATCGCGCCCGATATCGAGGATCTGTGCGATGACACCAGCCGGGACGCTACCATCCGTCATCTCGATCGCCGTCTCGATCATCGACAGCGTGAAGCCTTTGATGCCGAAGCCGTAATGGGCGAGGTTGCGCTTCTCGGCTTCCAGCAGCCGTTCCGAAATCTTCGGTCCCTCGGCAAAATCGGCCAGCAACTCGGTGAAGTGCGCTTCCGTTAGCCGGTAATATTGCTCGTTCTGCCAGAGCGTATCATCAGCATCGAAGCCGATCGTCGTCAGCGCGTGCTTGCTCATCCGGTGCTCCTGCAATTCCCTCGCCCTGAATCTATCGGCGTGGCCGTTCGAGACAAGGGCTTTGTTTTTTGACGGACGGGATGCCGCATGCTGTTGAAATGCCGCTGGGCGCGCTTACGTAAAATGTGCCTCATCAGCAGCCAGCCCCGGCTGTGCCTGCCATGCAGGCCAATAATCAAAAGATTGCGTTCAGCAGTCCATGGGCACCCCCGCCTGTGGCAGTCACAAGGAAATTTCCTCATGAAATACAATCAGCTTGGAAATACCGGCCTTTTCGTTTCCGAAATCTGCCTGGGAACGATGACCTTCGGTGAAGCCAATGAAGGCAGCCCCTGGGGCGCCATCGCCGATGTCGATCAGGCCGCCGCCGACAAGATCGTCGAGCGCTCGCTGGCCGCAGGTGTCAATTTCATCGACACCGCCGACGTCTATTCCTTCGGCGAATCCGAACGGCTCCTCGGCCAGGCGCTGAAGAACCTCAACGTCCCCCGAAAGGACGTCGTCATTGCCACCAAAGTCTACGGCGTGATGGGCAGCAAGCCCAACGACCGCGGCGCCTCGCGCGGCCACATCATGGATTCGGTCGAAGCCAGCCTGAAGCGGCTGCAGACCGATCACATCGACCTCTACCAAATCCACGCGACGGATACCGTCACCCCGATCGACGAAACCCTGCGGGCTTTCGACGATCTCGTCGCCCAGGGCAAAGTGCGCTATGTCGGCGTCTCAAACTGGCAGGCATGGCGGATCGCCAAGGCGCTGGGCATTTCCGAACGCCGCGGCTTCGCCCGCTTCGAGACGATCCAGGCTTACTACTCGATCGCCGGTCGCGACCTCGAGCGCGAGATCGTGCCGCTGATGAACGAGGAGAAGCTCGGCCTGATGGTCTGGTCGCCGCTCGCGGGCGGTCTGCTCTCCGGCAAGTACGGTCCGGGCGCCCCCGGCAACGGTGAGGGCCGCCGCGCCACCTTCGACTTCCCGCCCGTCGACAAGGACCGCGCCTGGGCCTGCGTCGCTGTGATGCGCGAAGTCGCAGAGAAGCATGGCGTCAGCGTCGCCACCGTGGCGCTTGCCTATGTGCTGGCCAAGCCCTTCGTCACGACGGTTATCATCGGTGCCAAGCGGATCGAGCAGCTCGATCAGAACCTTGCGGCGACAGGCCTCAAGCTCGATGCCGACGACCTGAAGAAGCTCGACGACGTCAGCGCGCTGGCGCCTGAATATCCCGGCTGGATGGTCGCCCGTCAGGGCGCCGGCCGCCGCCCGGAACCTTTTGAGCCAAAGGCTTAAGTTAGTTGAATGCGACCGCGCTGATGAAGCGCGGTCGCGTGAATGCCCGCTCTGCGAAAGTCATCTGCCCGAAGCCGAGAATGTTGGAGAGCATCGTGTAGGTCGTGGCTCCCTCGACATAGATGATCGAGTCGCCGTCGGTGATCTGCGGCAGCGTCGAGCTGTCGAGCACCTGCGCCTTCAGGAGGCTGATGGTGCCGCTCTCCTTCTTCCAGTCCAGCTTGTAGACGCCGGCGGTCTTCTTGATGCTGGAAATCCGGAGCGCGCTCGGTGCCGTGCTGTTCTGCTGCAGGTTGGTGAAGACGCCGTAGATGTTGGAAACGAAGGTCGCGTCGATTGAGGTCTGGCGTGAGATCACATCGGCCACCACGCCATTGGCCTCGACGATGTTCTGATAGGTCCGGAACATGTCGAACACGGCGACGCTGCCGATGAAGAAGAAGATCATCACCGGCGCGACGAAGGAAAATTCGATCGCCGAGGCGCCGGAGCGGTTTTTCAGCAAGTCTTTGAGAAGCGTGATCATCAGCCAGGCTCGTTCACGAAGGCGAAGCGGGATGTCAGGCGAACGCCGCCGGTACTGTCCTTCGGCATCGCCAGCCCAAAGCCAAGTCCGGGGACGATGGGATCGACGACATAGCAGGCGCGCGCAAAGACGATCTGCGACCGCTGCCCGCCGGTATAGGTGGTGACAGGATCGATATTGACGCTGCGGTCGATGCAGGATGTCTCGGATGTCGGGAAGTCGGTCGACTTGCTGATCGGCGTGAATTCGATGCGGATCGACTTGAGGCAGTTGGTCAGAATGATCGCCTCGTCGCAGACCTTCTTCTTGAAGTCGTCATAGGTGAAGTTCGAACCCGCCACCTGCAGCGCACGCGAACCGCGGCTGACGGCGCGGTCGAGCATGATCGACTGCGTCATGATCCATCCCGCTTCGAAGGTCGAGAAAACGAGCGAGAAGACGATCGGCGCCAGGATGGCGAATTCGATCCCGGCGGCGCCGCCGCGGTCACGTCTGAGACGATTGACAAGAGAGGTCACTGTGTCAGCCTCAGCTTCTTGATCGAGGTCGAGATCGACTTGAAGGCATCGCCGATGCCGGAGCCGGAGGCGGGGTAATAGTGGCCGGGGCTGGTGGCACAGTTGGTCATCTGTGTCGTCGCATTGCCGCTCACTTCGAAGCCGATGGTAAAGACGGTAATGCCGTTGGTCTTGGCTGCGGTACAGACCGAGGACAGCATCTTCGCTGTATCCGTGGAGTTGATGATCTGCTTGTTGTCAGGCGCTTGGCTGACCGGGCGGCTGTAATCCTTCGGGCGATACTGTTCGGTGATCGCACCATCCGTCATCAGCACGATGACTTTCATCGTATCCGGGTCGCCGAAGGCTGCCGGCCGGTTGGCGAATTTCGCATCCATCATCTTGGCGTCGATCGCCGCGTTGACGATGGTCTTGGCGCCCGGATTGAGCAGCATGTAGCCCCACTGCATGGCATTCTGCGTGCCGGTGCCATCATGCAGTTCAAGCTGCGTGATGCGGTTCTTCAGATAGGTCGCATCGTTGGAAAAATAGGTGATCGCCGTCGATTCCACCGGGCACCACCAGGGCTTCAGATCGGTACGGCCGTAGTTCCACTGGGTGAAATGCGGAACCTGGCCCGCATCCTTGAAGCTCGGCACGCCGCCGCCGAAACCGGTGGTGCTGAGCTCGACACAGGACGAGTTCGAGTGGTCGCGCTTGGCGCCGAGCTTGTCGAAGACGGCCGCGCCGATATTCACGTGCCCGGCATAGGGCACGATGGTGATCGTCGTATAATCCTTGGTCTCGTCGGTCAGCACCTGATCGATGAACTGCTGGGCCGCCTTCTTCAGGTTCTTGATGCGGTTGCCGTTCATCGAGCCGGACATGTCGAGCATCAGCGACATCTCGATATTCTGCTTGGCTTCCTCGGCGGTGGAGACAGCCGCAACGCTCAGCTGACGGACGCCGACGAGGTGGATGAAGGTTGTGTTCATCACATAGGCGGCGCTGGCATTGATCTTGCGGGAATTCAGCCCCTTCGTCTCGGTGAAGCTGAGGGCGATGTCCTGTGCGTAGTCGAGGTTCTTCATGAAACTGCGCAGCGTATCCTCGGGCTTTTCCTTCTGGGAAAGCGAAGCGGCAGCCAGCACGCCGCGATCGAGGCCATCCTGCATTTCAACGCGGATCGCTTCATAGCGCGCCAGATCGATGCCGGCACCGCCCATGGCAATCAGCGGAACGAGCAGCAGGGCGAAGACCATGGCGACATTGCCGTTGGTCTCGCGGGCGAGCCTGCGCGCTTTCGAAAGAAGATGTCTCATCGATTTCCCTAAGTTGATGAGACGATTTGTATTTTAGATAAATTAGAATTTCGTAATCAAAACATTACCAAGTCGTTCTAAATAAAACGCAATAATAGCATTGTGATTTCAGAAGTATCGCTAAGCGCGAAATCTATACGGCTAAGGCGCCAGTTTTAGAACTGGCGCCTCGCTTCATGATTGATTACTTGGTATTTTCACTCAACCATGCGTTCATCTCGGCAATTTCAGCTTCCTGAGCCTTGATGACGGTTTCGGCCAGTTTGCGGATCTCCGGATCCTTGCCGTATTGCAGCTCGATCTTCGCCATGTCGATCGCGCCCTGATGATGTGGGATCATGCCGCGGACGAAATCGACATCGGCATTGCCGGTCATCTCGACCATCATGTCCTTGTGCATCTTGGCATTGGCCTCGGCAAAGGCATGGCTGGAGGCGACGTGGTCGCCCATTGGCTTGCTCATGTCCATCTGCATATCCTCGGCGCAGGCCGGAGCGGCAAAGGCGAGAGTGGAGAGAAGAGCGATGATTTTCATAGACATGCGAGGTCCTTCCTCTGTCTGACAAAAGGGATTGCACGATCATGTTCGTGCGGCCGTATCGCGCGATTGTCAGATGAAGCGGGGAGGGGGCGCCTGCGGGGCGGGTCGCAGATCGGCAAGCGCCTTTGCGGCAGCCGGTGCGGGATAGGCACAGACATGCTTTCCGCCGTCACTGACCATTACGGCGGCAGGCGTCACCACGCAGTAGGAGCAAATCGACATATGGCTTGGATTGCCCGGCGCGCACGGGTCCTTCGACATCTCGTGACCACTGTGCTCCGCCACCAAGTCAGGCATATCGGCCATACCATGCATGCCATGCTGCATCTCTGATGCCAATGGCTGGCTCATCGCTGCGCACATAGGACAGCCCGCCCAGGCGGACGCGCTGAAGGTCAGCCAGCCGAATATCATCGCTATGATCGAAACGAGACGCATGATTTGAAGATAGGCGAGGGCGCCTGCTTCGCCAAGAGGCGGCTCAGAGCTTTGCGGCCTTGCGCAACACGTCGTTGATCCGCCCCTGCCAGCCCTTGCCGGTAGCCTTGAAGGCATCGATGACATCGGGATCGAGCCGCAGCGAAATCTGCCTCTTCGGCTTCTCCATCACCGGCCGGCCACGCGCCTTGCGAATGCTCTCGGCAAGCTCGGGAAACACCTCCGCGAAAGGCCGCGCATTCTTGAAGTCTTCCTCGGTCCATTCGGGATTGTCGCTAACGTCGTCCCAATCGGCCTTGCTATACCCGCGCCCTTCCTTGAACTCGGACTGCAATTCAATTTTCTTGGCTGTCATTGAGGAACCGTCTTTCCGTTGCTTTGGCCGGGCGCATCGAAATCACCGACAGTGCTTCGATACCCAGTCTCGCGAAGATCACCACGATGGTTCCGTCCGCAAACCGCCCGATCGCCATCATGCGACGGCCGCGAGCGGGTTGAAGAACGGCGGACAGGAAAAATCCCAGATCGAGATCGGCAAAATCCAATCCGTGCTTGTCGAGATTTGCAAGCCGCTTCGGCTCATCCCAAACGATCTTAACCGCAATGATATCCGACAATAAAAGTGATACAATAAATCCTGGATTGCAACCAGAATAATCTGCATCTCAATAGACGGCAATCACCTGATGAACGATCTGGTAGTCGCGGCTTTCCTCGCCGAGCGGCGCCACCGGCCAGGCCCATGATGTCTTGGTCTCAGTTGGCGACTGAACGCCCTGCAGCAGATCGGCCGTCTCATGGGTCTTTCCGGTCCGGTCATTCACCGCATAGGAAATATCGGTCACCAGACAGGTGGCGCAGGGAAGCGCTTTCAATCCATCGATATGCGCCGCGATCAGCCGCTGGACGGTATCCTGTGGCATCGCGCCGTCTTGCTCCGCCTCGAAGCGCCGCTTCACGCCGCGGCCGATCTGCGACAGCAGGTTCGCCGAAACCACGAAGTCCAGGTAGGGCACGCCGCGCAGAAACCCGAGCGGCTGGGCATGGCCCGCCGTCTGCAACTCCTCATAGCCCGAAAGATCGCGCTCGATCAGGCGGACATTCCGGTACCCTTTCGCCTTCAGCCAGAAACGGACGGAGGCGAGGTGAACCAGATCGACAAGTACCACGGTATCGAAGGTCTTCGCAAGCGCCTCGATCGGCACGTCGCGCAGCAGGCCGGAGCCGAGCACCACTGCCGTGCGCTTCTGGCGGAGCCCGGATGCTGCTGCCAGCATCGCCGCCCGGCTCTTTTCCTCATGCTCCGCCCATTGGCCGCTGCAGCGCCTCGCGCGGGACCAGAGGTTGACGGAATAGCGGATAAACTTGCGGTGCGGCTTTGCCGTCACCGGCACCGTTGCGAGGTAGAAAAGGGCTTCGAGTATCATGAAGGTCTAACGATAGATTTCGCGGCGATGACCGATCTCGATCACCAGGATAACGAGCCGGTTGTCCTGGATATCGCAGATAATGCGAAAGTCGCCGACGCGATAGCGCCAATATTGCCGGAGCTTGTCGCCCTGAAGGGCTGCACCAAGTTCTCTCGGGTTCTCATGTCCAACAAGGCGTTCTTCGAGAAACGAAATAATGCGCGCCGCGTCCCGCTTGGCGAGGCGGGCGAGTTGCTTGTCCGCGTTTCGGCCAAATTCAATCGTCCAGACCAAGGCCACGTTTCACTTCTTCAAGTGTCAGTGTCGGTTCGCCAGCCTGGATACGCTCCATCGCTGCATCCGCCGCAGCGATGTCGTGAAGGTCTTCGAGATGCTGCTCGATCACTTCGAGAACATAGGCATCCGTCGCCGCGCCGGCCTTGGCGGCGTGCTCGGCGATCAGCCGATGAATTTCATCCGGCATTTCAATGGTGACGCGCTTGTTCATCGAACGATCCTCAATCGGCCAATATATAACAGTTCGCCATAGGCTTCGCCACCCTTCGCCCTTGCCGCTCCCCGCCCAATCCGCTAGGAAACCGCCACTGTCACACTGTGGAAATCCCCTGAAATGAACGACACCAAGAAGAAACCGCAAAAGCTCAAGGCCCGCCTGCCGCGCGGCTTCGTTGACCGCTCGGCTGCCGATATCCGCGCCGTCAACGAAATGACCGCGAAGATCCGCGAAGTCTATGAGCATTATGGTTTCGATCCTGTCGAAACGCCGCTGTTCGAATATACCGATGCGCTCGGCAAGTTCCTGCCGGATGCCGACCGTCCGAACGAAGGCGTCTTCTCGCTTCAGGACGACGACGAGCAGTGGATGAGCCTGCGCTATGACCTGACCGCACCTCTCGCTCGCCATGTCGCCGAAAATTTCAACGACATCCAGCTGCCCTACCGCACCTATCGCGCCGGCTACGTCTTCCGCAACGAGAAGCCGGGCCCGGGCCGCTTCCGCCAATTCATGCAGTTCGATGCCGATACGGTCGGTGCGCCCGGCGTCCAGGCCGATGCCGAAATGTGCATGATGATGGCCGATACGCTCGAAGCCCTTGGCATCAAGCGCGGTGACTATGTGATCCGCGTCAACAACCGCAAGGTTCTCGACGGCGTGCTTGAGGCCATTGGCCTCGGTGGTGACGACAAGGTTGCCCAGCGCCTCAACGTGCTGCGCGCCATCGACAAGCTCGACAAGTTCGGTCCCGAGGGTGTCGCCCTCCTGCTCGGCCCGGGCCGCAAGGATGAATCCGGTGACTTCACCAAGGGCGCTGGCCTCGACCAGAACCAGATCGACAAGGTGCTCTTCTTCGTCGGTATCAAGGACTATGCCGAAAGTGCTGCCCAGCTTGCCGAGCTGGTGGCTGGAACCTCGAATGGTGGGGAAGGCGTCGAGGAACTCAATTTCATCGGCAGCCTTGTCACCAGCGCCGGTTACGACAGCACCCGCATCAAGATCGACCCCTCCGTCGTCCGCGGCCTCGAATATTACACCGGTCCGGTCTACGAAGCCGAGTTGCTCTTCGACGTCACCAACGAGAAGGGCGAAAAGGTCGTCTTCGGCTCCGTCGGTGGCGGTGGCCGTTATGATGGCCTCGTCTCGCGCTTCATGGGCCAGCCGGTTCCGGCAACCGGCTTCTCGATCGGCGTGTCGCGCCTGATGACGGCGTTGAAGAACCTCGGCAAGCTCGGCCAGTCCGAGGTGATCGAACCGGTTCTCGTTACCGTAATGGACGGCGATGTCGATGCCATGGGCCGCTACCAGCGGATCACCCAGGAACTGCGCGCTGCCGGTATCCGCGCCGAGATGTATCAGGGCAACTGGAAGAAGTTCGGCAACCAGCTGAAATATGCCGATCGCCGCGGCTGCCCCGTCGCCATCATCCAGGGCGGCGACGAGCGCGCCACCGGTGTGGTGCAGATCAAGGACCTGATCGAGGGCAAGCGCCTCTCTGGCGAGATCGAGGACAATGCCAGCTGGCGCGAAGCGCGCGTGGCGCAGGAAACCGTCGCGGAAGCCGATCTCGTTGCCAAGGTGAAGGAAATCCTGGCGGCGCAGGCGGAAGATCGGAAGCGGGCGTCGGATGTTTGAGCGGGGCGCACCCCCCTCTGTCCTGCCGGCCATCTCCCCCTCAAGGGGTGAGATCGAGTCGTGGTTGGGTCTGAGCCAAACAGTCAATGTGGAGCGGGCGAGTGAGCCCAGCCGGTCTCCCCCCTTGAGGGGGAGATGGCCGGCAGGACAGAGGGGGGTATCCCCGGAGACTTCAACGCCATGCCTCTGACAAACCTCCCCGCCTTCTCAACCGATCTCCTCGCCGAGTTCGCCGCCCGCAAGACCGAACGCATCGATACGCCCGTCATCCAGCCGGCCGAGCCGTTCCTGGATATCGCCGGCGAGGATCTGCGCCGCCGTATTTTCATGACGGAAAGCGAAACCGGCGCCAGCCTCTGCCTGCGGCCGGAATTCACCATTCCCGTATGCCTGCGCCACATCGAAACGGCGACCGGTACGCCGAAGCGCTATTCCTATCTCGGCGAGGTCTTCCGCCAGCGGCGTGATGGCAGCAACGAGTTCTATCAGGCGGGGATCGAGGATCTCGGCGAGACCGATACGGCGAGCGCCGATGCGCGCGCCATCGGCGATGCCATCGCCATCCTGCAGCGGCTGATCCCGGGAAAGACGGTCTCGACGGTTCTGGGCGACCAGGCGGTGTTCGAGGCTGTGGTCCAGGCGCTCGGCCTGCCGCTCGGCTGGCAGAAGCGGCTGGTCCACGCCTTCGGCAACATGACGCAAATCGAGGCGCTGCTGGCCAGCCTCGTCAGCCCGCAATTCGTCACCGGCCTCGATGACGACATCGCCAGGCTCGTTGCAGCCGGCGATGACAAGGCGCTGATCGCCCATATCGATCAGACGATGGAAGCGACCGGCTATTCGACTAATGCCAGCCGCTCGCCTGCCGATATTGCCCGCCGCCTCAGGGAAAAGCTGGTGCTGTCGGAAACGAGACTCGATGACGATGCCTTCCGCGTGCTGGAAGAGTTCCTGTCGCTCAACGTGCCGCTGGCCGATGCATCCTCGGCGCTTGCAGGCTTTGCCGATGCCGCTGGGCTGAAGATCGGCACGGCGCTGTCGCATTTCGACAGCCGTCTGGCCGCGCTTTCGAATGCTGGCCTCGATCTCTCGTCGATGGATTACCGCGCCGCCTTCGGCCGCCCGCTGGATTATTACACCGGTCTCGTCTTCGAGGTGAGCGTTGAAGGCTCGTCGGCAGTGCTTGCCGGTGGCGGGCGCTTCGACAAGCTGTTGAACTTCCTCGGCGCCCGGGAGCGCATCCCCGCCGTCGGCTTCTCGCTCTGGCTCGATCGCATCGAAACGGAAAGGGCAGCGGCATGACTGTGACCATCGCACTGCCCTCCAAGGGCCGCATGAAGGACGATGCCTCCGCCATTTTCGAGCGCGCAGGCATGAAAATCACCGCCGTCGGCAACGACCGCTCCTATCGTGGCCGCGTCGAAGGCTGGGATGATGTCGAGGTCGCCTTCCTGTCGGCGTCGGAAATCTCCCGCGAGCTCGGCAACGGCTCGATCGATTTCGGCGTCACCGGGGAAGATCTGGTGCGCGAAGGCCTGGCCGAAACCGACAAGCGCGTCGAATTCTGCGCCCGGCTCGGCTTCGGCCATGCCGATGTCGTCGTCGCCGTTCCGGAGATTTGGCTCGACGTCGATACCATGGCCGATCTCGGCGACGTCGCGGCTGAGTTCCGCGCCCGCCATGGCCGCCGTCTGACGATCGCCACCAAGTACTGGCGGCTGACGCAGCAGTTCTTCTCCAGCCAGCACGGCATCCAGCTTTATCGCATCGTCGAGAGCCTGGGGGCGACCGAGGGCGCACCGGCCTCCGGTTCGGCGGATGTCATCGTCGATATCACCTCGACCGGATCAACGCTGCGGGCAAACCACCTGCGCGTCCTCAATGACGGCGTCATCCTGCGCTCCGAGGCCTGCCTCGTTCGCGCCCGCAAGGAAAGCCATGCGGCCGAGCCGTCGGTGGCGAAGATCGTCGCGGCGGTGCGCGGCGCGCTCTGATGTCTTCCGGATTTCGGAAACGAAAAAACCCGCCGTCTCGCGACGGCGGGTTTCTTATGCTTGGGAGGCCGATTTCGCTTAGGCAGCGACCGGATATGCGCCGCGGCGTGCATCGATCGAGTAAGCGCCAGCGCCGACGGTGGCGAGCAGGATATAGGCGCCGGCCAGCGTGAAGTTCTTCATGACCATGATCTGGTTCAGAGCGTTGATCCAGCCGTTTGCGCCAGCCGGGAAATCAGGAACGTTGACGGCAGGCAGGTGGAAGACGACGGCCGTGAAGATACAAAAGGCAGCCAGCAGCCAGCCGACGATGCGAACCTGGAAGCCGACGAGAACGGCAAGGCCGGTCACGAGCTCGAAGAGGCCTGCGAGATAGGTGAGGGCGGTGGAGGCGGGAAGGCCAGCGCCTGCGATCATGCCGGCGGTGCCAGCCGGGTCGGTGAGCTTGCCGAAGCCGGCGAGGATGAACATGAAGGACAGAAGAATGCGGGCGACGAGAACGATGATGTTGGTCGTATTCGACATGGAAGTAATCTCCGTTTGAATGACTGTGAGATCGGCTGATCTCGTTGACCCACTTGTCGCGCATTTTGTCGCAGCTGGAAAGATAAACGAAAGGGGACGGTTCGTTCAGTATTTTGAAACGATGATCCGTCTCCCGCCGCTTGTCTTGGCGCCGCCCGCCTGTCTATGGTCAGGGTCCAAACCCCATGGAGATTTCAATGGCAGACCTTTCAAGCTTCCCGATCACCAAGCGCTGGCCAGCAAAAAATCCCGATGTCATCCAGCTTTATTCGCTGCAGACGCCGAACGGCGTGAAGATTTCGGTGGCACTGGAAGAACTCGGCCTGCCCTACGAGCCGCACTATGTCGGCTTCGCCAACAACGACCAAAAGTCGCCGGAATTCGTTTCCCTCGATCCGAACGGCCGTATCCCTGCGATCATCGATCCGAACGGTCCTGACGGGAAGCCGATCGGTATCTTCGAATCCGGCGCCATCCTGCTTTATCTCGCCGAGAAGACCGGCAAGCTGATCCCCGCCGATGCGGCTGGCCGCTACGAAACCATTCAGTGGGTGTTCTTCCAGATGTCGGGCCTTGGCCCGATGCTTGGCCAGTTCGGCCACTTCTACAAGTTTGCGGCCGATAAGGTCGCCAACAATTCCTATCCGATGGAGCGCTATCGCGACGAGGCCAAGCGTCTGCTGGGCATCCTGGAAGGCCGTCTGCAGGGCCGCCAGTGGATCATGGGCGATGAATACACGATCGCCGATATCACGACGTTCCCATGGATCCGTGGCGCCGATCTGTTCTATGGCGGTGGCGAGGTTCTGGAATATGAGAAGTTCCCGGCCGTTCGGGCCTGGCTGGAGCGCTGCATTGCCCGCCCGGCCAGCGCCAAGGGGCTCAACGTTCCGGTGAAGCCGGAGTAGTAGCGCAAACAAAAAGGCCGGTCGCGAGACCGGCCTTTTTCATAGGGCTTTGCCGCTTACTGGCGGCTGGCGGCCTGACTGGTGTTTTCAAGCTTGAAGCGCGGGAAGATGAAGACGCCGACCATGCTGCCGGCGTATTTCTCCTCAAGTCCGGCGGACTCGCCCATGCAGAAGAGCGGCTGGCGGAAGCCGTTCGGCATGACGATGGTCGTCGAGAAACAGAAGGACGAGGAGAGGGTTGCAGCCTGTTCGAACAGCGCCAGGATATGGGCACGGTCCTTGACGTCATAACAGCGCATAAGGCTCAGCAGTCCGCATTCCTGGCCGGCCAGACCGTGAAGCATCGAGCTCCATTCGCCGAGCCGGATGATGCCGCTCGAAAAGTCACCGTTCCAGGCCTCGGAGACGGAAAACTGCGCCAGCATTTCCTGATTGTGATGGGTCAGATCAAAGGAGCCAGGCGTGAGCGGGGCGGCAACATTGGCTTTGGCGATCTTGAACAAATGGGGTTCCCCGTGTCGGGCGCAGTTCAATGCAGCGCACTCGTGCGGTGTGACGAAAACATCTTCATGCGCACCGGTCATCATGTCCGGCCGTGAGCAGAATTGCGGCGCCGCCGGTGCGGAACCCCTTTCATGCTCTTCTCAAAAAATCTGGCGCGGAATGCTCTGCAGCCGGTGTCATTTGCAAAATACGGTCTTCCGCTGGCGGGCGGAAAAATATCGTCATGCACTGCAATTCGCAGCGCGGATTTATAGGCAGTTTTTGAGAGGCGGCAAATGCTTTTTCGGGGGTAATCCGCAACGCGAAGGATGCGATATATTGCATGCTTCTATAAAAGGTAGCAGAAATCAAAGTAAAAAGTTGCCCGTTTCGCGAGATGTAAACGGTTACGCTTTGCAAAATTTTCACATTACCGCAGTGAAACCAATTTCAATAAGAAATATCAGCGGCTGATAAAAAACATAGCTTGGTAAGGCTCGCGAAAGCTTCGGAGTCTGATTTCGGTGCGGAATAGACGCTTAAACGTTTTATCAGTTCCGTCGTTGAGACTCTAAAAATTGGTAAGGCCGAATCGCTATCCGCCAAATGAAAAGGGCGGCCCGAAGACCGCCCTTCCGTAACTGAACCGGTTGGCTCAGATGTCAGACCCGAAGGTCTTACATCATGTCCATGCCGCCCATACCGCCCATGCCGCCAGGCATGCCACCAGGAGCGTCCTTCTTCGGCAGCTCGGCAATCATGGCTTCCGTGGTGATCAGCAGCGAAGCAACCGAAGCTGCGTTCTGCAGAGCCGTGCGGACAACCTTGACCGGGTCGACGATGCCCATGGCGATCATGTCGCCATATTCAGACGTCTGGGCGTTGTAGCCGTAGTTGTCTTCGTTCTTGTCGAGAACCTTGCCGACAACGATCGAAGCTTCGTCACCAGCGTTTTCAGCGATCTGGCGAACCAGCGACTGCAGAGCCTTGCGGACGATGTTGACGCCAGCTTCCTGGTCGTCGTTCACGCCCTTGGCAGTGATCTTCGTCGAGGAACGGAGCAGAGCGATACCGCCGCCCGGGACGATACCTTCCTGAACAGCAGCGCGCGTCGCGTTCAGAGCGTCGTCGATGCGGTCCTTCTTTTCCTTGACTTCGATTTCCGTGGAGCCGCCAACGCGGATGACGGCAACGCCGCCAGCGAGCTTGGCAAGGCGTTCCTGCAGCTTTTCGCGGTCATAATCGGAAGAGGTTTCTTCGATCTGAGCCTTGATCTGCGCAACGCGGCCTTCGATGTCGGACTTGGCGCCTGCGCCGTCGACGATCGTAGTGTTTTCCTTGGAGATCGAAACCTTCTTCGAACGGCCGAGCATGTCGAGCGTTACGGATTCGAGCTTGATGCCGAGGTCTTCGGAGATGACAGTGCCGCCCGTGAGGATAGCGATGTCTTCCAGCATGGCCTTGCGGCGGTCGCCGAAGCCAGGAGCCTTGACGGCAGCGATCTTCAGGCCGCCACGCAGCTTGTTGACGACGAGCGTAGCAAGAGCTTCGCCTTCGACGTCTTCAGCGATGATGAGGAGCGGCTTGCCGGTCTGAACGACGGCTTCGAGAACCGGGAGCATCGCCTGCAGGTTCGAGAGCTTCTTCTCGTGGAGGAGAATGTAAGCGTCGTCGAGGTCGGCGATCATCTTTTCCGGGTTGGTCACGAAGTACGGGCTGAGGTAGCCGCGGTCGAACTGCATGCCTTCGACGACTTCGAGTTCGGTTTCAGCGGTCTTGGCTTCTTCGACGGTGATAACACCTTCGTTGCCGACCTTCTGCATGGCTTCAGCGATGTCTTCGCCAACCTGCTTGTCGCCGTTTGCGGAGATCGTGCCGACCTGGGCAACTTCAGCCGAGGTGGAGATCTTCTTGGCCTTCGCCTGCAGGTCCTTGACGACTTCTGCAACAGCGAGGTCGATACCGCGCTTCAGGTCCATCGGGTTCATGCCGGCTGCAACAGCCTTTGCACCTTCGCGAACGATAGCGCGGGCCAGAACGGTTGCCGTCGTGGTGCCGTCGCCGGCGATATCGTTGGTCTTCGAAGCAACTTCGCGGACCATCTGGGCGCCCATGTTTTCGAACTTGTCTTCGAGTTCGATTTCCTTGGCGACCGAAACACCGTCCTTGGTGATGCGCGGAGCGCCGAAGGACTTGTCGATAACGACGTTACGGCCCTTCGGACCGAGGGTGACCTGCACTGCGTCAGCGAGGATGTCGACGCCGCGCAGCATCTTTTCGCGCGCAGAGCGGCCGAACTTTACTTCTTTAGCTGCCATTTTGAGAACTCCTGAAAAGGGGTGTCAGCGATAATCTGAACGGGATAACCGGCTGATTAGCCGATGATGCCCATGATGTCGGCTTCCTTCATGATCAGAAGGTCTTCGCCGTTGATCTTGACTTCGGTGCCCGACCACTTGCCGAACAGAACGCGGTCGCCAGCCTTGACGTCGAGAGCGACGACCTTGCCGGACTCGTCACGAGCACCCGAACCGACGGCGACGATTTCGCCTTCCTGCGGCTTTTCCTTGGCGGTGTCCGGGATGATGATGCCACCCTTGGTCTTTTCTTCGGACTCAACGCGGCGAACAACGACGCGATCGTGAAGGGGGCGGAAGTTGGTGCTTGCCATTGTCTAATCCCTCGATCAAATGACATTCGCGGACCGGGGTCCACATGGATGAGTGTTAGCACTCTCCGTTGAGGAGTGCTAGCGACGTGCATTTAGGGATGGCTCCAGAAAGAGTCAAGGAAACCATTCACGGATTTTTGCGCCGGAATTGTGGAGAGGTGAGGGGATTTGTCTGACGTGGTTGCCGAGCCCCTGCCACGGCCCGCTTTTTCCGAGGCATTTGCCGTCTGGGCGCGTATCGGCTGTCTGAGCTTCGGCGGTCCTGCCGGGCAGATCGCCCTGATGCACAAGACCGTGGTCGAGGAAAAGCGGTGGATCTCCGAAGACCGTTTTCTGCATGCCTTGAACTATTGCATGCTGTTGCCGGGTCCCGAGGCCCAGCAGCTTGCCACCTATATCGGCTGGCTGATGCATGGCGTGCGCGGCGGCATCGTCGCCGGCCTTCTCTTCATCTTGCCGGGCTTTCTGGTCATCCTGGTCCTCTCCGGTCTCTATGCCTATTTCCAGAACGCCGAGTGGCTGCTCGCTCTGTTCTTCGGCCTCAAGGCGGCCGTGCTCGCCGTCGTCATCGAGGCGCTGATGCGGGTGGCCGGCCGGGCGCTGAAATCGCGCTTTCACTATTATGTGGCTGCCGCCTCTTTCGTGGCGCTCTTCCTGCTCAATCTGCCATTCCCGCTCGTGGTCCTTGCCGCAGGCATTGCCGGCTTCCTCGTCGAGCGCCGCAGGCGAAAGGTAGAGGGCGTGGCGCCAGCCGAGGCTTCAAAGCCCGCCAGGGGATTATCAGGACTGACCAGCCGTCATATCGCCAGGCCGTTCCTGATCCTCGCTTTCTGGGTGATCGTCTGGCAGTTTCCGCTGCTGATCGTCCGCGAGATTCATGGTCCGCAGGATCTGATTGCCGAGGCGCTGAGCGGCGAGACCAATGTCTTCGCCGCCGTCTTCGTCTTCTTCTCAAAGATGGCGGTCGTCACCTTCGGCGGCGCCTATGCCGTGCTCTCCTATGTCGCGCAGGTAGCGGTGGAGCATTATGCCTGGCTGCGCCCCGGCGAGATGCTGGATGGTCTTGCGTTGGCCGAGACGACGCCGGGTCCGCTGGTGCTTGTCCTCTGTTTCGTCGGCTTCATGGCCGGTTTCCGCAATGCGCTCGGCATCGATCCGCTGTTCGGCGGCGTGATCGGCGCCAGCCTCGCCGCCTGGGCAACCTTCGTGCCGAGCTTCATCTGGATCTTCGCCGGTGCGCCCTATGTGGAGAAGCTCCGCCAGAACAAGATATTGTCGGCGGCCCTGTCGGCGATCACTGCTGCCGTCGTCGGCGTCATCCTCAATCTGGCGCTCTGGTTCGGCCTGCACGTCCTCTTTGCCGATGTCGGCAATATCGCGCTTCTCTCCCGCGCTACCGGCCTGCCGCTCGTCAGTCTGGCATGGCCGGTCTGGAGCACGCTGAATGTCGCTGCCGCCGCGATCTTCGTCATCGCCTGCGTCATGCTCTTCCGCTTCAAGCTTGGCATGATCAGCATCCTGGGCTTTGCCGCCGTGGCCGGTCTGGCGGTTCGCGGCGCGGAGCTGCTTCTCTAGCGCGCCCGGCTGTTTTTGCGCTGCCGGACCGAAAAAACCTTGCCATCCCGCCGGGCCTTTGCAATGTCACGCCTGACTGAACGCAAATGGGATATCGGAATGGCCAAGCGCATCGGAAGTTTTGCAGAGATCACCAGCCAGTATGACGCGGTGTTCTGCGATGTCTGGGGCGTCCTGCACAATGGCGTCGATCCCTTCCCGAAGGCTGCGGCCGCGCTCGAAGCCGCCCGCGGCGAAGGCCTGACCGTCGTCCTCATCACCAATTCGCCGCGCATTGCCCCGCTGGTCGTCGATCAGCTCCGCCATATCGGCATCCAGGACGGCGCCTATGACCGGATCATCACCTCCGGCGACGTCACCCGCGGCCTGATCGCCGAAGGCCCCAAGAAGGTCTTCCTGCTCGGGCCTGAGCGCGACATCGCCATCATCGAAGGCCTCGGCGTCGAGCGCGTCGATGCGGCCGAAGCGGAATCCGTCGTCTGCACCGGCTTCTTCGATGACGAGAAGGAAGTGCCGGAAGACTACACGGCAATGCTGAAGGAGTTTCAGTCGCGAAACGTGCCGATGATCTGCGCCAACCCGGATCTCGTCGTCGAGCGCGGCCACAAGATGATCCCCTGCGCCGGCGCCATGGCCGCCTATTACAACCAGCTCGGCGGCGCCACCCGCATTGCCGGCAAGCCGCATACGCCGATCTATGAAGCCGTACTGGAAACGGCGAAGGAACTGCGCGGCGACTTCCCGAAAAGCCGCATCCTCGCCATCGGCGATGGCATGCCGACCGATGTGCGCGGCGCTCTCGATTACGGCCTCGACCTTCTCTATATCAGCGGTGGCATCCACGCCAATGAATACACGCTGAACGGCGAGACGGACGAGGCAATCCTGCACGCCTATCTCGAGCGTGAAAAGGCAACGCCCAAGTGGTGGATGCCGCGCCTCGCATAAGAAGAAGCCCGCCGATGACCGTCTTTCACCGCAATGAAACCCGTGAACCGCTGCCGGCCCACCTAAAGGGCGGGGTGATCGCCATCGGCAATTTCGATGGCCTGCATCGCGGCCATCAGTCGGTCTTGACGCGGGCATTGGAGATTGCCCGGGCGCGTGGCGTTCCGGCCCTGGTGCTGACCTTCGAGCCGCACCCGCGCACCGTCTTCCGTCCCGAGAGCCCGGTCTTCCGCATCACGCCGGCGCCATTGAAGGCCCGGATTCTCGAAGCTCTCGGCTTCAACGCCGTCATCGAATACCCCTTCGACCGTGAATTTTCGCAGCGCTCGCCGGATGATTTCATCCACGGCATCCTCAAGGATTGGCTCGGCGCCTCGGAAGTCGTCACCGGCGTCGATTTCCATTTCGGCAAGGGCCGCGAGGGCGGTCCGGCCTTCCTCATGGATGCCGGCCAGAAATACGGCTTCGGCGTCACGCTGATCGACGCCTACCGCGATGAGAATGCGGATGTGGTCTCCTCGAGCCGTATCCGGGCGCAGCTGAAGAATGGCGAAGTCAGCGAGGCCGCTGCCCAGCTCGGCTATCACTACACCGTCGAGGCGGAGATCATCGGCGGCGAAAAGCTTGGCCGCCAGCTGGGCTTCCCGACAGCCAACATGCAGCTGCCGCCCGAAGTCGAGCTCGCGTCCGGCATCTACGCCGTCCGCTTCCGCCTGCAGAACGGCACACTCCACGACGCCGTCGCCAGCTATGGCCGCCGCCCGACGGTCACGGAGAATGGTGCGCCACTGCTCGAAACCTACGTCTTCGATTTCAGCGGCGATCTCTACGGACAGGTCTGTTCCGTCTCGTTTTTCGGCTATCTCCGGCCGGAGCTGAAATTCGACGGGCTGGACCCGCTCGTCGCCCAGATCAAGCGCGACGAGGAAGAGGCGAGGGCGCTGCTCTCAGGCGTCCAGCCGCTCGGCGAACTCGACCGGCTGCTGTGCTTCAGCTGACCTAATTGCCCGTAGCCCCCTCATCCGCCCTTCGGGCACCTTCTCCCCGAGGGGAGAAGGGAAGAGGGGCATTGCGGCGCGCTCTCTTCTCCCCAGCGGGGAGAAGATGCCGGCAGGCAGATGAGGGGGCCAAGTCCTCGACGCCAGCTAGGCAGCACCCAATGCAGGCGCCTGCTTCCCCCGTGGCAGCGGCGGAAAGGCAAGAGCGATCGCTGCCGCACCGAGCCCCACCAGCGCCGAGCCGATGAACAGCCACGAATAATTCTGGTAGGTATCGAAGATCCAGCCGCCGATCAGCGGTCCGAAGGCCATGCCGATGCTCGACAGCATCGTCGCCGCGCCAAAGACGGTGCCAATGACTTTAGGCCCGAAATATTCGCGCGCCAGCACCGCATAGAGCGGCATCACTCCGCCATAGGCGCTGCCGAAGATCAGCGCCAGCGCATAGAACTGCCCGAGTTCGCTGACGGCAAGATAGGTAGCCAGCGCCGCCGCCTGCACCAAGAGCCCGGCGACCAGAACCGGCTTGACGCCGAACCTGTCCGCAAGGCTGCCATAGAGCAGCCGCCCGCCGAGACCGGCCAGTCCCTCGACGCTGTAGATGCTGACCGCGGCCATCGGCGCCACGCCGCAGATCGTCGCGTAGCTCACCATATGGAAGATCGGGCCGGAATGGGCCGCACAGCAGGCAAAGAAGGTGCCGCCCAGAACCAGGAACTGCGGTGACCGGAAGATCTTGCCGAGCGAAGGCCGCTCGCCGCTTGTGGTTTCCACGGTGCCGGGATCGCTTGCCGGAGACGGCGCGCGGCGGATGAGGAGGGCTGCCGGGATCAGAAGGATCCAGGCGCCGATACCGATCATCAGCATCGCGGTGCGCCAGTCATAGGCGGAGATCAGCGCCCGGGCGAGCGGCGAAATCGTCATCGGCGCCACACCCATGCCCGCCGAAACCAGCGACACCGCTAGTCCGCGGTTCTCGTCGAACCATTCGGTGGTCGCCGCGATCATCGGCGCAAAGAAGGCGCTGGCCGAAATGCCGACGATGACGCCATAGGTAAGCTGGAACTGCATCAGCGATCCGGCCCGGCTCGCCAGCACCAGTGCCAGTCCCAGAAGCACGGCACCGATCATCACCACCGGCCGGGGTCCGAAACGGTCGCTCAACGCACCCCACATGAAACCGCCGATGCCCATGACGATGAAATTCAGCGTCATGGCGCTGGCAATGCCGGTATGCGACCAGCCGGTCTCGGTGGCGATCGGCGTCTGGAAAATGGCGAGAGAAAACATCGCGCCGAGCGCAACGCATGTCATCAGGGCGCCGGCGGCGACAATGACCCAACGATAGGAACTGCTCATATCCACTTCACTCCCTGTGGACCCGAGAAATGCGGGCGCCCGAGCGGCATCTCGCATTCCAAGGACGGCCGAGACGCCGCCATTTCGACATTGCCACGAGATTTTTTCTTTGTCTGCAGGATCAGGCTGTTACGCAGGGGCGCGCGACGCATGCCCGGCCGCCATGCCGTCAGCCCAAATCCCTCTTCCTTTTCCCGCCAAAAGCGCCTATGAACCGGCCCGATGACAAAATTCCGGCTGGCGATTGCGATACGAATTATCGGCCCGGCCTTCCGCGCGCGCTGAGCGGCCGGAAGGTCCGGGTTTTCAGCGCTTGCCGAGCAAGCGCTTCCGTCACCAACAATTCCACATCCGTTGCGCCTTCTGAGGCCGCCAGAAACGATTGCCAGACATGACCGACACAGCCGAAAAGATCGATTATTCGAAGACCCTCAATCTGCCCGAAACCGAATTCCCGATGCGCGCCGGCCTGCCGCAGAAGGAGCCGGAAATCGTTGCCCGCTGGCAGCAAATGGGTCTCTACAAGAAGCTGCGCGCCTCGGCCGCCGGGCGCGAAAAGTTCGTGCTGCACGACGGCCCGCCCTATGCCAACGGCAACATCCATATCGGCCACGCGCTGAACAAGATCCTCAAGGACGTCATCAACCGCTCGTTCCAGATGCGCGGCTTCGACGCCAACTACGTTCCCGGCTGGGACTGCCACGGCCTTCCGATCGAATGGAAGATCGAGGAAAAGTACCGCGAGAAGGGCAAGAACAAGGACGAGGTCCCGGTCAACGAATTCCGCAGGGAATGCCGTGAATTCGCCTCCGGCTGGATCAAGACCCAGGCCGACGAGTTCAAGCGCCTCGGCATCGAGGGTGACTTCGACAATCCCTACACGACGATGGCCTTCCACGCCGAAAGCCGCATCGCCGGTGAACTCCTGAAGATCGCCAAGTCGGGCCAGCTCTACCGCGGCTCCAAGCCGATCATGTGGTCGGTCGTCGAACGCACGGCGCTTGCCGAAGCCGAAGTCGAATACCACGACATCGAAAGCGACATGATCTGGGTGAAATTCCCGGTTGTGCCTCATGATCCACTGAAGATGTGGCATGACAAGACGGCAAACATGCCGGTCGCTGTGCCCACGGACTTTTCGGATCTCGCCGGAGCTTTCGTTGTTATCTGGACGACCACGCCATGGACGATCCCTGGCAATCGTGCAATCGCCTTCTCGTCGCGCGTTTCTTATGGTCTGTACGAAGTGACTGAGGCAGCAAACGACTTCGGTCCGCGTCCTGGCGAAAGGCTCGTCCTCGCCGACAAGCTCGCCGAAGACGCATTTGCTAAGGCCAAGCTGCAATTCAAGCGCTTGCGCGATGTCCCTGCCGACTATCTCGCCGCCATCACCTGCGCCCACCCGCTGAAGAGCCTCGGCGGCGGTTACGAATTCGCCGTCCCGCTTCTCGATGGCGATCACGTCACCGACGATGCCGGTACCGGTTTCGTGCACACGGCACCCAGCCACGGCCGCGAAGACTTTGACGCCTGGATGTCCGCCGCCCGCCAGCTGGAAGCCCGTGGCATCTCGACCAAGATCCCGTTCACCGTCGATGACGGCGGCTTCTACACATCGGATGCCCCCGGCTTCGAAGGCGCACGCGTCATCGACGACAACGGCAAAAAGGGTGATGCCAACGATCGCGTCATCAAGGAGCTGATCGCCCGCAACGCGCTCTTCGCCCGCGGCCGCCTGAAGCATTCCTATCCGCATTCCTGGCGCTCCAAGAAGCCTGTCATCTTCCGCAACACGCCGCAGTGGTTCGTCTATATGGACAAGGAACTGGCTGACGGCACGACGCTGCGTTCGCGCGCACTGGGCGCGATCGACGATACACGCTTCGTGCCCGCCGCTGGTCAGAACCGCCTGCGCGCCATGATCGAAGGACGCCCGGACTGGGTGCTTTCGCGCCAGCGCGCTTGGGGCGTCCCGATCGCCGTCTTTGCCGATGAACAGGGCGAAGTCCTGGTCGACGAAGCCGTCAACCAGCGCATCCTCGATGCCTTCGAACGCGAAGGCGCCGACGCCTGGTTCGCCGAAGGTGCCAAGGAGCGCTTCCTCGGCAATGACCACGACCATGCCAAGTGGAAGCAGGTCATGGATATCCTCGACGTCTGGTTCGACTCGGGCTCGACCCACACCTTCACGCTGGAAGACCGTCCGGACCTGAAATGGCCGGCCGATCTCTATCTCGAAGGCTCCGACCAGCATCGCGGCTGGTTCCACTCGTCGCTCTTGGAATCGGCTGCCACCCGTGGCCGTGCGCCTTACAATGCCGTCCTCACCCATGGTTTCACCATGGACGAGAAGGGCGAGAAGATGTCGAAGTCCAAGGGCAACGTCACGTCTCCGCAGGAAATCATGAAGGATGCCGGCGCCGACATCCTGCGCCTCTGGGTCATGACGTCGGACTATGCTGATGACCTGCGCGTCGGCAAGACGATCATCCAGACCAATGTCGACGCCTACAGAAAGCTGCGCAACACCATCCGCTGGATGCTCGGCACGCTTGCGCACGACAAGGGCGAGGTCATCGCGCTTGCCGAACTGCCGGAACTGGAGCAGCTGATGCTGCACCGTCTGGCCGAACTCGACGAACTGGTGCGCGAAAATTACGATGCCTTCGACTTCAAGAAGATCGCCCGCGCCCTGATCGACTTCGCCAATGTCGAGCTGTCGGCCTTCTATTTCGACATCCGCAAGGACGCGCTCTATTGCGACGCCCCGTCGAGCCTGCGCCGCCGTTCGGCACTCCATGTCATCCGCAATATCTTCGATTGCATGGTGACCTGGCTTGCGCCGATGCTGCCCTTCACCACCGAAGAGGCATGGCTGTCGCGCAATCCCGAAGCCGTTTCGGTTCACCTCGAACAGTTCCCGGCGATCCCGGCGGATTGGAAGAACGAGGCGCTGGCCGAAAAGTGGAAAGCCGTTCGCGCCATCCGCTCCGTCGTCACGGGCGCGCTTGAGGTCGAGCGCAAGGACAAGCGTATCGGCTCCTCGCTGGAAGCCGCCCCCACCGTGCACATCGCTGATACGGGTCTGAAGGCAGCGCTCGATGGTCTCGACTTCTCCGAGATCTGCATTACCTCGGATATCGCAATCGACGCGGGCGAGGGCTCTGCTGAGGCGTTCCGTCTTCCCGAGGTTCCCGGTGTCTCCGTCGAGCCGACGCTTGCCGAAGGTACCAAGTGCGCCCGTTCCTGGCGGATCACCAAGGATGTCGGGTCCGACCCTGAATATCCCGACGTTTCGGCGCGCGATGCTGTCGCTTTGCGTGAACTCGGACTGTAAATCCTCAAGAAAGTTACCGGGTGAATTGCTCTTTAGTGGTTCATCCGGTAAAAGCTGCCTGAAAATGGCCGGATTTTTACGTCAGGGGGACGGACGTCCGGTTGGGCGATAATTGCACCGGCATGGCTGGAAGGGTTTTCATGTTAGCGACGCGTTGGTTCCGTGTAGGCGCTTGCCTGACGGTTGTTATGGCGGCAGGCTCGATGGCCACCAGCTGCACGAGCCCGACCTACGGTACCGGCACGAGCGCAATGGCCCAGCTTGGCGACGATATCGGCCAGTCCGTGTCGCTCGCGCCGCAGGAGCCCAAGAACAAGGGCGTCAGGTACCAGCCGCGTCCGACGCTTGTTCTCCCGGCCGACGCTTCCAAGGAAACGCTGGTCGAGCCGCAGCAGACGGTTGCCAGCAAGGACAATCCGGAATGGGTCGAGTCTCCCGAAGAGACCCGCGCCCGTCTCGTCCAGGAAGCTGACGACAACGAAGACAAGTCCCGGTATGTTTCGCCGCTCGCCAAGAATGGCATCGAAGGCGGCCGCAAGACCGCAGCCGAACAGGCTCAGGCATTCAGGGAAGCCCGCGCCGCGCAGAAGGGCGCCGGCGCTGTGACCGAACGCCGCTCAATCTCCGATCCGCCGACGGAGTACCGCCAGGCAGACGACCCGTCCAAGCTTGATGATCTCGGCGAGCCGGAGCTCAAGAAGCAGAAGCAGCGCAAGAAGGATGCCGCGGTTGCCGGTACCGGCAAACAGTGGTGGAACCTGCTGCAGTAAGCGCTTGCTTACATCTGCCGCGCCGCTGCCCAGCGGCGCACGAGCAGAATATGGATGATCTGGCAGATCAGAAGACTTGAGCCGGTGATCGCGAAAATCGCGGTCATTCCGCCGGCGGCGAAGATCGCGCAGATCGCGATCGCGAGACCCGGCACGAGGCTGAAAGCAGCCGCCCGCGGCGCTGACCAGTTGACCTCTCCCCGCAAGGACCATTGCATCGGTATGGCGGAAACGCCGGGCGCGACGCGCAGATAGGCGAATGCGCCGATGGCGATCATCGCTGCAAGAATGGCGAGGCTCATGACATCTCCCTCTTTCCGGCAAAGAACGTCCTGAGGATATCCGCGGCTTCCGTCTCGTTCAAACCGGAATAGACCTCAGGCGCATGGTGGCAGGTCGGCTGCGCATAGAAACGCACGCCGCTCTCGACCGCGCCGCCCTTCGGATCCTCGGCGCCGTAATAGAGCCGCCGGATGCGGGCAAACGAGATCGCCGCTGCGCACATCGTACAGGGCTCCAGCGAGACGTAGAGATCGGCGCCCGTCAGCCGCTCCTGTCCCAGCGTTTCGCAGGCCATGCGGATGGCGGCGACTTCGGCATGGGCGGTCACGTCGTTGAGCTCGCGGGTACGGTTTCCGGAACGCCCAACCACCGTGCCGTCGAGCACCACGATTGCCCCGATCGGCACTTCGCCGCGTTCACCGGCCGCCCGCGCCTCTTCGAGCGCCATCTCCATAAACCGATTTGTCTTCACGATCCGGCAAATTCCCACTTAACCGCAGGGGCGCGACCTGATAGAGAAGCCCCAAAAGGCAGGCAAACAACAAATGACATTCAAAGACAAGCCAAAACGGCCGGGCGGCAAGCCCGCAGGGCGCGACACGCGACCGAAAACCGATGACAAGCCGGTCCGCAGCGCTGCGCCGAAGGCTGCAGCCGCGGAAACCGCAGGCGACGGCAAGGCGGAACGCATCTCGAAGGTCATGGCACGCGCAGGCGTCGCCTCGCGCCGCGATATCGAGCGCATGATCATGGACGGCCGCGTGACTCTGAACGGCAAGCCGCTCGAGACGCCGGTCGTCAACGTGACGCTGAACGACAAGATCGAAGTCGATGGTATCCCGATCCGCGGCATCGAGCGCACGCGCCTCTGGCTCTATCACAAGCCGGCCGGCCTGGTGACCACCAATGCGGATCCCGAGGGCCGCCCGACCGTTTTCGACAATCTGCCGGACGAACTGCCGCGCGTCATGTCGATTGGCCGTCTCGATATCAACACCGAAGGTCTGCTGCTGCTCACCAACGATGGCGGCCTTGCCCGCTCGCTGGAGCTGCCGACGACCGGCTGGCTGCGCCGTTACCGCGTGCGCGCCCATGGCGAGATCGATCAGGATGCGCTCGACAAGCTGAAGGAAGGTATCGCTGTCGATGGCGTGCTCTACGGCTCGATCGACGCGACGCTCGACCGCACCCAGGGGTCCAATGTCTGGATCACCATGGGCCTGCGCGAAGGCAAGAACCGCGAAATCAAGAACGTGATGGGTGCGCTTGGCCTCGACGTCAACCGCCTGATCCGTATCTCCTATGGTCCGTTCCAGCTGGGCGACCTGCCGGAAGGCCACGTCATCGAAGTGCGCGGCCGCACGCTGCGCGATCAGCTCGGCCCGCGTCTCATCGAAGACTCCAACGCCAATTTCGATGCGCCGCTCTACAACGCTCCGGCCGTTGCCGCAGCCGAGGAAGAAGAACAGGCCAAGCCGGAACGCCGCGAACAGCGCGCATGGAAGTCTGAAGAAAAGCGCGAGCGCCCGCGTGGCAGCCTCGACACCAAGCGCGATGACCGTCGCAACGATCGCCGCGATGACCGCAAGGATGATCGCCGGGACGGTGGCCGTGATGGTGGACGCAAGGATGACGACCGTCCGAAGCGCCCGGCGCTGGGCAGCCGCCGCAACGCCAATGTCTGGATGGCGCCCGGCGCCCGTCCGCTCGGCGAAAAGGCAGCCGCAAAGGCCGAAAAGAATGCCCAGACCGCGCTGAAGCGCGGCGAGAAGCCTGGCCGCTCCAGGCCGCAGCCGGTGAGCTACGACGAAGGCCCGCGTGTTCAGATCAACCGTGCCCGCGATGAAGAGGGCGAATGGATCCGTTCCAGCGAAGTCAGCAATGACGACGGCGGCCGCAAGCGCTCCGGCGATCGTCCGGGTGGCGACCGCGGCGACCGCGGCGACAGGCCTTTCGGTGATCGTCCCCGCGGCGAGGGCCGTGGTGAACGCTCCGGTGGTGATCGCACCGCCCGTGGTGACAGACCCTATGGCGACCGCCCGCCGCGTGGAGACCGCCCGGCAGGAGATCGTCCCGCCCGCGGTGACCGCCCGTTCGGCGACAAGCCGCGTGGCGAGCGCAAGCCCCGTGAAGATGGCGATCGTCCGCGTTCTTACGGCGACCGTCCGGCCCGCAGCGACCGACCCTATGGTGACCGCCCCGCCCGCAGCGAACGCCCGTCCGGCGATCGTCCGGCGCGTGGTGACCGTCCCTTCGGCGACAAGCCGCGCCGTCCACGCGAAGAGGGTGATGAACGGCCCCGGTCCTATGGTGATCGGCCGCGCGCTGCCCGCAGTGCTCCAGGCGAAGGCCGCTCTGAACGTCCGCGTGGCGAACGCTCCTTTGGCGACAAGCCGCAGGGCGACCGTCCGCAGGGTGACAAGCCGCGCGGCAAGAGCTTCAGCGCCAAGCCCGGCGGTGCCAAGAATTTCTCCGGCAAGCCGAGAGGCGACCGGCCCGATGGCGGAGGCAAGCCTTCGGGCGGGCCGTCGCGTGGTGGACCAAAAGGAAAGGGAATGACGCGCGGTGCGGATCGTCGGCGGTGAGTTTCGCGGACGGTCGCTCGCCGTACCTAAATCCAACGACATCCGGCCGACTGCCGACCGGACGCGTGAGAGCCTTTTCAATATTCTGAGCCATGCCTATCCGGAATGCGTCGATGGCACCCGGATACTCGATCTTTTTGCCGGCACCGGCGCCGTCGGTCTCGAAGCCGTCTCGCGCGGCTGCCGTCATGCGCTGTTCGTCGAGAACAGCGTCGAGGGCAGGGGGCTGCTCTGGGAAAACATCGACGCGCTCGGCCTGCATGGCCGCACGCGCATCCTGCGGCGTGACGCCACGGATCTCGGTTCGGTCGGCAATCTCGAGCCCTTCAACATGCTCTTCGCCGATCCGCCCTATGGCAAGGGTCTGGGCGAAAAGGCCATGGCTGCGGCTGCCAAGGGTGGCTGGCTGGTGCCGGGCGCGATCGCCGTGCTCGAAGAGCGCTCCGATGTTGCCGTTTCGGTCGATCCTTCCTATCTCTTCCTCGAAGACAGGATCTTTGGCGACACCAAGGTCCATTTCTTCCGCTATCAGCCGGTCTAGGCGGGGCGAAGCCACCGGGAGCGTTCAGTGCAGCAGGCAGGTATTGTGAATAGCGTCATACCTGCCACCGGCGGCACCATGCCCACTGTCGCGGTCGCCTTCGGCGGCGGCGGCGCCCGCGGCCTGGCGCATATCCATGTCATCGAAGCCTTGGACGAACTCGGCATCCGCCCGGTGGCGATATCGGGCTCGTCGATCGGCGCCATCATGGGCGCCGGCATGGCAGCCGGCATGAGCGGCGAGGCGATCCGCGAACACGCGCTGATGACCGTCGGCAACAAGACCGCCGTCGTCAGCCGCATCTGGGGCATGCGTCCTCAAACGGTGCGCGACGCCGTCGCCAAGGGTATCCGTATCGGTCAGTTCAATCTGGAGCGGATCCTCAAGGCCTTTCTGCCCGCCGACCTGCCGGATCGCTTCGCCGATCTTCTCGTGCCGATGCAGGTCATCACCACCGATTATTACGGCCAGAACGAAGTGATCATCACGGAAGGCCAGCTCTTCCCGGCGCTTGCCGCGTCCTCCTCCATCCCCGCCGTCTTCATGCCGGTGCGCATGAACGACCGTGTGATGATCGACGGCGGCATCAGCAATCCCGTGCCCTACGAATGCCTGATGGATATCGCGGATATCGTCATCGGCATCGATGTCGTCGGCGCGCCTGAGGGTGACGGCACCCATATTCCGAACCGCATGGAAAGCATCTTCGGCTCCGGTCAGTTGATGATGCAGACGGCGATCACGCTGAAGCTGAAGATCCAGCCGCCGCATATCTTCCTGCGCCCGGCGGTCGGCCGCACCGGTGTCATGGACTTTCTGAAGGCCCGCGAAGTGCTCGCCATGTCCGCAGGCGTCAAGGACGACCTGAAGCGCGAGCTGGACCGCCAGTTCGAAGCCCGGCTGAAGGCCTAGGCGTCGGCCGTCACATCCGCCGGACCTGCCAAGGGATCGGCATCCATCTCCATCGAGCGCTTCGGCTTGACCAGCGGCTCCGGCCGGACCGGATGCGAAAACAGCATGTCGCGTCCGGCCTGCAGCCCTTCGGAAACCTGCAGCACCAGCCGCTCCTCGTCGCGGCGGCGGATATCCTCGCCGATCTCGTAGGCCTCCGCCTCGCCGACACCCAGCGCCTGCAAGGTCCGGCGGCCGAAGAGCAAACCTGACTCCAGCGTCTCGCGCAGCTCGTAATCGACATTCAGATTGCGCAGCGCGATCGAGTGGATACGGTCATAGGAGCGCACGAAGAGCTTGGCATGCGGATAGTCGGCCTGCACCAGCTCCACTACTTTGTCGGTGATTTCGCGCTTCTGCGTACAGACGACGACGATCTTCGCCTTGTCGATGCCGGCCGAGCGCAGCACATCCTTGCGGGTGCCGTCGCCGAAGTAGATGCGGAAGCCGAAGGATGAGGCCTGGCGGATGCGGTCGGCGGAAAAGTCGATGACGGTGACGTCGCGGCCGCCGGCAAGCAGGATCTGCGCGGCGATCTGCCCGAAACGCGAGAAGCCGACCATCAGCACATCCGCATTTGCGCCTGCAAAATCCTCATCGAGTTCCTCATGCTCGTCGCCGGTGAGCAACCGACTCGAAAGCGCCGAACCGATCGGCGTCAGCGCCATCGTCAGCGTCACGATGGCGACTAGCAGCGATGCCGTGCTGGATGGCATCAGGCCCGCGGTCGCCGCAGCGGTAAACAGCACGAAGCCGAACTCGCCGCCCTGCGGCAGCAGGAAGGCGATGCGGATCGCGTCGTTATGCGGAGAGCCGGAAGCCCGGCAAAGCGCATAGATGACCGCAGCCTTTACAGCCATGATGATCGGCACGGCAGCGACGATGAACAGCGCGTTGTCGACCAGCACCTGCAGCTCCAGCGACAGGCCGACGGCGATGAAGAAGATAGCGAGCAACACGCCGCGGAATGGCTCGATATCCGCCTCAAGCTCGTGCCGGTAGGAGGACTCGGCCAGCATGATGCCGGAAAGAAACGCGCCCATCGCCATCGACAGGCCGGCAAACTGCATCAGCGTCGCCGATCCCATGACCACGAACAGCGCGGCCGCAATCATTGCCTCGCGGGCGCCGGTGCGGGCAATCACCTGGAAAAGCGGCGTCAGCAGATAGCGCCCCATGACGATCATCGCAATGACCGCGCCGATCGCAATCGCAAAGTCGAGAAACGGCGTATTGCTGCCCTGGCCGCCACCGAGAACGGTGATCAGCGCCAGCAGGGGAACGATCGCCAGGTCTTGCAACAGCAGCACCGAGAAGGAGCGCTGCCCGTATTTGGTGTTGACCTCACCGGTGCCTTCGAGGATCTGCATGGCAAAGGCCGTGGAGGACAACGCGAGGCCGAAGCCTGCGACGATGCTGCCGCGCCATTCAAGCACGCCGGAGAGATAGGCAAGCGCCGTGAGCGCCAGACCGGTGACCACCACCTGCGCGGTGCCGAGCCCGAAGATATCGCGGCGCATCTGCCAGAGGCGCGACGGTTTCAGTTCCAGGCCGATGATGAACAGCAAGAAGACGACGCCGAGTTCGGCAACGCCGAGGATCTGCTCGCCATCGGTAATCCCATGGAAGACAGGCCCGATGACGACGCCCGCGGCCAGATAGCCAAGCACGGTGCCAAGCCCCAGCTTCTTGAAAATCGGCGCAGCAACGACCGCGCCGCCAAGCAGCAGGATCGTCTCGGAAAAGAAGGCATTAGGGGCGGACATGCGTCGGAGTTTCTTTCAATGGCAGGAGGCGCGCAAGCGGCGGGAAAAAGAATCGCAGGCCACGGCCTTGATGCTTTCCGAACTGCACAATAAATGGAAGCCGAAGGAAAGGCCAAATCATGTCCTCAGAAATTGATTCCTCGACACTTCTTTCCCGTGCCAGCCAGCTGATCGATCTTGCCAGGAAAGCCGGTGCCGATGCCGCCGATGCGGTGGTCGTCCGTTCCCGCTCGCAATCCGTCAGCGTTCGTCTCGGCAAGGTCGAAGGCACGGAATCCTCGGAAAGCGACGATTTCTCGCTCCGCGTCTTCGTCGGCAAGAAGGTTGCCAGCGTTTCGGCCAATCCGGGTTTCGATCTCACCGCTCTTGCCGAGCGGGCCGTCGCCATGGCCAAGGTCTCGCCGGAAGATCCCTTCGCCTGCCTGGCGGACGAGGCCAATCTGGCAAAGTCCTATCCCGATCTTGAGCTTCTCGACCGCACGGAAGTGACGTCCGAGATGCTGCGCGAGGCAGCGCTCGCAACCGAAGCCGCAGCCCTTGAGGTCAAGGGTGTCACGAATTCCTCCGGCGGCGGCGCTTCCGGCGGCATGGGCGGTCTCGTCCTCGTCACCTCGCACGGCTTCGAAGGCAGCTACATGGGCTCGCGCTTTGGCCGCTCGGTCAGCGTCATCGCCGGTGAAGGCACCGGCATGGAGCGCGATTACGATTACGACAGCCGGATCTATTACAGCGAACTCGACGATCCTGCCGATATCGGCCGGCGCGCCGGCGAGCGCACCGTGAAGCGTCTCAATCCGCGCCAGGTGCCGACAGGCAAGGACGTCACCGTCGTCTTCGACCCGCGCATTGCCCGCGGCTTCATCGGCCACATCGCCGGTGCCATCAACGGTGCCTCGGTGGCGCGCAAGACCAGCTTCCTGCGCGACAAGATGGGCCAGCAGGTCCTGAAATCCGGCCTGTCGATCACCGACGATCCCTTGATCGTCCGCGGCCCGTCCTCGCGTCCCTTCGATGGCGAAGGCGTTTCCGGCGAAAAGCTTGTGATGATCGAGGACGGCGTGCTGAAGCACTGGTTCCTCTCCACATCGACCGGCCGCGAAATCGGCATGGAAACCAACGGCCGCGGCGTGCGCGGCGGCAATTCGGTGACACCGGCTTCCACCAACCTGGCGCTAAACCCCGGCGACGTCTCGCCCGAAGAGTTGATCCGAAGCGTCGGCAACGGCTTCTACGTCACCGAGCTGATCGGTCAGGGCGTCAACATGATCACCGGCGAATATAGCCGCGGCGCCACTGGGTTCTGGATCGAAAACGGCGAACTCACCTTCGCGGTCTCCGAGGTCACCATCGCATCGAACCTCAAGGAGATGTTCATGCGGGTGACCCCTGCAAACGACATCGACTACAAGTACGGCGTCGCCGCCCCGACACTCGCCATCGAGGGCATGACGCTCGCCGGGCGCTGAAGATTGGATTGAAGAATGAGTGACGACAGAAGCGCCCGCTGGCAGAGCGATCTCGCATTGATCGCCGATGCCGCCCAGCAGGCGGGCCGCGTCGCGCTCAGCTATTTCAACCAGTCGCCCGAGGTCTGGTGGAAGAACGAAGGCCGATCGCCGGTCAGCGCCGCCGATTTCGCCGCCAACGAAACGCTCGAGAAGATCCTGCGCGCCGCCCGCCCCGCCTATGGCTGGATGTCGGAAGAGACCGAGGACAGTGCGGCACGTCTTGCGAGCGACACCGTCTTCATCATCGATCCGATCGATGGCACAAGGGCATTTCTCGCTGGCCAGAACCTCTGGTGCGTCAGCGTCGCCGTCGTCCACCGCGGCCGCCCGGTGGCGGGCGTGCTCTATGCGCCGGCGCTTGAAGAGCTGTTCGAAGCGGTCGAGGGCGGCACGGCGCTGAAGAACGGCAAGCCGATCGCGGTTTCGGCAAGCGGCTCGGGAACGGTCAGCCGGTTTGCGATCGCCGAGGACGTGCTGAAATCCTTCCCCGCTCCTTTTCGCGACGGCATCGAGCGTGTCAAGCATGTTCCCTCGCTCGCCTATCGCATCGCCATGGTGGCCGATGGCCGTCTAGAAGGGACGTTCGTCAAGCCGAACTCCCACGACTGGGATCTCGCCGCCGCCGATCTGATCCTCGAGCAGGCAGGCGGTCAGCTGACCGGTCTCGACGGAAAGCCTGTCATATATAACCGCGCTGCCGTTAGCCACGGCGCGCTGTGCGGCGCTGCGGCGCCCCGCCTGGCCGAGTTTCTGGAGGGGCTGGCTTCGATACGAAGCAGTTGACGTTTCCGTCAAAATCCCGCAGATGAAGGCGCGGAGGAGACCAGAAAAGAAAGAGAAGAAAATGACGGAATCCGGTGGCAAGAAGCAGCTGCTGCACCTCGTATTTGGCGGCGAACTGGAAAGTCTCGATGACGTTCAGTTCCGCGATCTGAAGGATCTCGACATCGTCGGTATTTTTCCCGATTACGCATCCGCACTGACGGCGTGGAAGGGCAAGGCACAGTCGACTGTGGACAACGCACATATGCGTTACTTCATCGTCCACATGCACCGCCTGCTTGATCCGCAAGACAAGACCGGCAGCAACTGATTTTATAGGCTTTTCAGCAGGGTAGCCGCCTTCGTGGCGGCGCCGTCTCCTGCCGGGGCGTTACGCCCCACACCGTCGAATGACGCATTCTGAACAAATTAATCGGCCATTGCGGCCGCAACAATAATTGGGGAATGGGTTTGATGTCGATCATTGTCGATCGGAGACGTTTTAGATGAGTTCGCCAGGAGCGCGGTTCGCGCTGGGCGTCTACAGGACCGCAGGCATCATGGCGACGCCGCTGGTCGGCGCCTATCTCGCCTATCGCACCGCCAAGGGCAAGGAAGAGCGCGCCCGCCGGACGGAACGTTTCGGCTATGCGAGCGCCAACCGGCCGCAGGGGCCGCTGGTCTGGTTTCATGCCGCCAGCGTCGGCGAAACCAATGCCGTCATCCCGCTGATCCGCGAAATCCGCCGCCGCGATATTCATGTCATCCTCACGACGGGCACAATCACCTCGGCCAAGGTCGCTGCCGACCGTCTCGGCAACGAGGCGATCCATCAATATGTGCCGCTCGACCTGAAGCCGGCCGTCAGCCGCTTCCTCGAATATTGGCAGCCCGATTGCGCCATCATCGCCGAGTCCGAAATCTGGCCGGCGACGATGATGGAGCTCGGCCGCCGCCGTATTCCGCAGATCCTCGTCAATGCCCGCATGTCGGACCGCTCCTTCGCCCGCTGGCAGCGCCGCCCGTCGATCGCCGAGGCGCTGTTCGAGAACCTGGCGCTGGTCATCGCCCAGTCCGATCTCGATTCCGAACGCTTCCGCGATCTCGGCGCCCGCCATGTCATGACCTCGGGTAACCTGAAGGTCGATACCGACGCGCCACCCTATGACGCCGCCATCTTCGCCCGCTACAAGCAGCAGATCGGCGACCGCAAGACCTGGGCCGCCATCTCGACCTTCGATGGCGAGGAGAATGCCGCCGCCGTCGTCCACCGGACCCTAAAGGAGCGCAACAACCAGCTGACGATCATCGTGCCGCGCCATCCGGAACGCTCCGACGAGATCGAGCAGATGCTGGTCGCTCAAGGCCTCAAGGTCGCAAGACGTACCCGCGAGGATATCATCTCGCCTGATGTCGATGTCTTCCTCGGCGATACGATCGGCGAAATGGGGCTCTATCTGCGCCTGACCGAAGTGGTCTTCGTTGGCCGCTCGCTCTATGCCGAAGGCGGCCAGAATCCGCTGGAGCCGGCCATGCTCGGCTGCGCGGTTCTCTCGGGCAGCAACGTCCAGAATTTCCGCGAGGCCTATCAGAAGCTCGCCCGCCGCGGCAGCGCCCGCATGGTGCGCGACACCGAGATGCTGGCCAAGGGCGTGCATTATCTGCTCATCAACGACGACGCACGCCGCAATATGATCGAGGCCGGCATCGCAGCCGTGCAAGAAATGCGCGGAGCACTGACGGCGACGGTGAAGGCGCTCGAGCCCTACATCAATCCGCTGACGGTGAAGGCAAGGCTGCTGCCGAAATCGGCGCAAGGCTGAGGGCAACAATGGCACTCGACGGTATCAGGGGCATTCTTTTCGACAAGGACGGCACTCTCCTCGATTACGACGAGAGCTGGCTCCCTGTTAACCGCGAGCTTGCCCGCATCGCCTCACAAGACGATGCCGCGCTTGCCGATCACCTGCTGCGCGAAACAGGCATGAATCCCGTCACCGGTCACATCGTTCCCGATAGCCTGCTGGCCGCCGGCAACACCCGCCAGATCGCCGAGGGCTTGGTCGCCGCCGGTTCGAAGGTGGACGTGACCGAACTCACCATCAAGCTCGACACGCTCTTCTCCAACGCTGCCGAATTCTCCGTTCCGGTCACCGATCTCGCCGGTTTCTTCGCCCGTCTGCATGCCCGCGGCTTCAAGCTCGGTATCGCCTCCAGCGACAACGAACGCTCGATCCGCCAGACTGCCCAGCGCTTCGGCTTTGCCCAATATGTCGATTATATCGCCGGCTATGACAGCGGCTTCGGCAGCAAGCCGGAAGCCGGCATGGTGCTCGGCTTCTGCAAGGCGACGGGACTGGAGCCAGGACAGGTCGCCGTCGTCGGCGACAACAATCACGACCTGCATATGGGCCACAACGCCAATGCCGGCCTCAAGGTCGCGGTGCTCACCGGCACCGGCTCGCGTGAATCGCTGTCCGCCGCATCCGACTACTGCCTCAATGACATCACCGAGCTCGAGCCGCTGCTGCCGGGGCTTCAACCGGCGTAGTCTAGGCAAAGGCTTGCTTTTTCTTCGGTTTTGCCCTTTCTTTGCCGGCAGTCGAAGGGGATAGCCGGTTGCCGTGGGTGCCGGAAGCACAGGGCAGGCACATCATGGTATCCGAAGCGCCGCCATTCTGGTGGACGAAAGCCGACTGGCGAGCCTGGACGCTGTCGCCCATTTCGCTGATCTACGGCGGGGTCGCCGGTTACCGCATGAAACATGCGCGCCGCGCGTCCGTGCCTGTCCCCGTCATCTGCATCGGCAACTTCACGGTCGGCGGCGCAGGCAAGACCCCGACGGCTCTGGCCATTGCCCGCGCCGCCAAGGCCAAGGGCTTGACGCCCGGATTTCTCAGCCGCGGTTACGGCGGTTCGCTCGATGTCACCACCGTTGTCGATGCTGCCCATCACCGGGCGATGGCCGTCGGCGATGAGCCGCTGCTGCTCGCCCGCGAGGCGCTCACCGTCATTTCCCGGCGCCGCGTCGAAGGGGCTCAACGCCTCGTGAAGGAAGGCGCCGACCTGATCATCATGGACGACGGTTTCCAAAGCGCGCGGCTGGCGCTGGATTATGCGCTGCTGGTCATCGACGCGACGCGCGGTCTCGGTAACGGCCACACCGTTCCCGGCGGCCCGGTCCGCGCGCCGGTCAGGGTGCAGATGCGCCACGCCACGGCACTTCTGAAAGTCGGCAACGGCAACGCCGCCGATGCGATCGTCCGCATGGCGGCGCGGGCCGGAAAGCCCTATTTCACCGCGTCACTGAAAACCGTCGGCATGAACGAACTTTCAGGCCGCCGCGTGCTCGCCTTCGCCGGCATCGCCGATCCAGGAAAATTCTTCCGCACCGTCGAGACGCTCGGCGCCGAGATCGCTGTCGCCAAATCCTTCGGCGACCACGAACATTTGAGCGACGACGAGATCGGCAACCTGATCGGTATCGCCGCCCGCGAGGATCTGCAGATCGTCACGACGTCGAAGGATTTCGTGCGCCTCGCCGGTCATCACGGCCGGGCGCAGGAGCTGGCGGAAAAATCGAGGGTGATCGAAGTTGAGATGGCCTTCGAGGATCCGCAGGCGCCGGGTCTCATCATCGACAGAGCCATCGAGGCCTGCCGCGCCCGCCGCTTGCGGGAAGCAAAGCAGAGCTAGAGATCAGCGCCTCTGGTTGGGCAGAACGCCGGCGCGCTTGTCGGCTTCGAAGGAGGAGATCACGTCGGCATAGGGCTCCTGGCGGGCGACGCTCCAGTACCGCAGCTCGTCGAGCGGGATGTGCTTGCCGGTCATGGCGCAGACGACGTAGGAGCCCGGCGACAGGATCTGGAAATCGGCGTCGAGATAGCGGATTTTCGCCTCGCGGTTTCCGTGACCTTCAAACAAGTTCATCCTGCTCCATTCCTGCGGCTTTATCCTCCTGCCATATCGCGGCGCGGAAGACATTGCCAGTATTTTCAGCTTCGGCCGAACAGCCGTTCGATGTCGGAAAGTTTCAGCTCGATATAGGTCGGCCGGCCGTGATTGCATTGGCCGGAGCCCGGCGTCACTTCCATCTGCCTCAGCAGCGCGTTCATCTCTTCCGGCCGCATGCGCCGGCCGGAGCGCACCGAGCCGTGGCAGGCCATGGTGGCGGCGACATATTCGAGCTTCTGCGACAGGCCTGAGGCGGTGTCCCATTCGGCGATCTCGTCGGCAAGCTGCCGGATCAGGCCGTTGGCATCCACTTCGCCGAGCAGTGCCGGGGTCTCGCGAACCGCGATCGCCCCCGGCCCGAAACGCTCGATCGCCAGGCCGAGTTCGCCGAGCCCTTCGGCATGCACCATCAGCCGGTCGCAATCCTCTTCCGGCAGGTCGATGATTTCAGGGATCAAGAGCACCTGCGACGGCAGCCGTTTCGAATGCAGCGCTTTGCGCATCGCCTCGAAGACCAGCCGCTCGTGCGCGGCATGCTGATCGACGATGACGAGACCATCCTCGGTCTGGGCGACGATATAGTTCTCGTGGATCTGCGCCCGGGCAGCGCCCAGCGGGAAGCGCTGCGGCGCCTCTTCGCGCGGCACTGCTGCCGGCTGCTGCCAGCTCTGCGGCTGCGGCTCGGAACGCGCCGTTGGCGTCACCAGCCCGTCGAAGGAGGCCTGCGGCCGCTCGGCAAAACCCGTATTGGCAGCCTGATAGGGGCGCGACGGCGACGTCTCCGGCGACCAGGGTGCCTGCGGCTGTGGCCGCTGATAGGCATTCGGCTGGAAGCCGGGACGGAAGGAGCGCAGCATGCCGTCGGCAACGGTCGTCGCGGCCCGGCTGCCGTCGCGGGCGAGCGCCTCACGCACTGCGCCGATGATCAGGCCGCGGATCAGTCCGGGATCGCGGAAGCGCACATCGGATTTCGCGGGATGCACGTTGACATCGACAAGTGCCGGATCGAGCCTGAAGGAGAGGACGGCAACCGGATAACGGCCGGAGGGGATGGTCTCGGCATAGGCGCCGCGGATCGCCGACAGGATCAGCTTGTCCTGCACCGGCCGCCCGTTGACGAAGGCATATTGGTGGCCAGAATTGCCGCGGTTGAAGGTGGGCACACCGGCAAAGCCCGTCAGGCTCACATCCTCGCGCTCGGCGTTAATCTCGATGGCGTTGTCGCGGAAATCCTTGCCGAGGATCTGCGCCATGCGCGCCAGATGGTCATCGCCGGTGGCCGGCAGTTCCAGCGTGCTGCGGTCGGTGCCCGAGAGAACGAAGCGCACGCCCGGAAAGGCGATCGCCATGCGCTTGACGACTTCGGTGATCGCCGCTGCTTCAGCCTTTTCCGTCTTCAGGAATTTCAGCCGCGCCGGTGTGGCGAAGAACAGGTCGCGGACCTCGACGATCGTCCCGGGGTTCGAGGCGGAAGGCCTCAGATGCAGGAACTTGCCGCCGGAAACCGCGATCTCGCTGCCGCCGGCGCTGTCCTTGCGGCGGCTGGAGATGCTGAGTTTGGCGACCGAGCCGATCGAGGGCAGGGCTTCGCCGCGGAAACCGAGCGTGCGGATATCGTCGAGCGTGTCCGAAATCTTCGACGTGCAATGCCGTTTGACCGCGAGTTCGAGATCGGCGGCATCCATGCCGGAGCCATTGTCGCTGACGCGAAGCAGGCCCTTGCCGCCGCCTGAGGTTGCGATTTCGATGCGGGTGGCGCCGGCGTCGAGCGCGTTCTCGATCAATTCCTTGGCCGCACTCGCCGGGCGTTCGATGACTTCGCCGGCGGCGATCTGGTTGATGAGCGTTTCGGAGAGCTGTCTGATGGCCATGCGCCATTTTCGTGGATTCGGCCGCCCGATGGAAGGGCAAAAAGCGCTCGTCCAGAGCCGCGCTTCCAACCCCCATATTTGGGGTGGCTTAATGTTAAGCCGCCGTTAGGAGAAAGCTGGCATTTTAATCGCATACCACCAAATAGCGCTATTAAATCGGATAGATGTGGGATTTTAGGGCATGAGTGCCGGCTTCGAAAAGACGGACGCATCATCCGTGAGCGACGAATTGCCGGTCGAACCCGATCTCCAGGCATCACTTTTCGATGCCGTCTCCGATGGCCTCTCTGCCGCACTTATTGTCTATGACAAGAACGATCAGATGATTTTCGCGAGCCGCCAGGTTCTCGACTTCTTCCCGATCGCGCCTTCGATGCTGAAAGCCGGTACCCGGCTGCGCGATTTTCTCGGCGCCGTCTTCGATACCGGCGTGCGCCAGCAATATTCCGCCAAACAACCGGGCGGTGTGCTCGGGCGCGAGGACTGGCTGTCGCAGAAGATTGCCTCGCATTGGCGCGAACGTTTCGAAATCATCGAGCGCCATGGTCCCGATCGCTGGATCCGCTTGATCAAGCGCCGCCTGCCAAGCGGTTACTGCGTCTCGATGATCTCCAACATTTCCGAGGAGCGGAAGCGTGAGGAACAGTGGCGCGCCGATCTGGAGCGTGTGCAGCTGACCGAGGATATCCTCGACAATCTGCCGTTTCCGCTGTTCGTCAAGGATCGCAATCTCAATTACGTCGCCGTCAACGTCGCCTTCTGCGAGAAATTTCAGACGACGCCCGACGAGGTACTGGGGCGCAAGAGCGGCGACCTGTTCTCCGCCGAGATCGCCAGCCGCTTCGAGGAAAGCGATCGCCATGTGCTGGAGACCGGCGAGATGTCGATCTCCCGCCAGCGCCAGGTTTCGCGCGACGGTTCGGAACGCGATATCGTCAGCCGCAAGCACCGCATCGGCAAGCCGGGCCGTTACTTCCTGGTTTCGACCATGCAGGATCTGCCGCGCGATGGCGCCGATCTCGACGAGTTCGACCGCGCCACTTCGGTCACCACCTCCAGCCACCAGTCCTACCGCCGGGCCTATGTGCCGTTGAATGGCGAGGCGACGCGGCGCGAGCCGGCGGCAATGGAAGCAATCGTCCCGGAGAATTTTTCCGGCCGCAAGATCCTCGTCGTCACCGGTGATCTCGCCGCCGAGACCGCAGCACTGCGCACCCTTGCCAAATACGGCTTCGAAGCCTGCGCCATCCGCGGCGAGGATGAGGAAGAGCATTTCCTGGAGATCGCCGCTTCCGCCGGGATCGATCTCGATCTGATCATCATCGACAACCAGATGGGCATGCGCTGCCTGGAGCTTGCCAACCAGCACGGCATTCCGGCGCTGATCATGGATGGCTTCCAGCTTGCCAACGAGCTCACCTTCCAGGTTGCCCGTCATTTCAACCGCAACAATCGCGCGGTCAGCGAGCCCGAAGCCGACTGGGAAATCTCCACTTCCGCAGATGGCGACGGCCTGCAGGTTCTGGTCGCGGAAGACAACGACATCAACCAGATCGTCTTCTCGCAAATCCTCGAAGGCCTTGGCTACCGCTACATGATCGCCTCCAGCGGCGACGAGGCCGTCAGGCTCTGGACCGAACACAAGCCGCAGATCGTGCTCATGGATATTTCGCTGCCGGGCCTCAACGGTTTTGAGGCCGCGCGCATGATCCGCGGCATCGAAGAGGGCGGCATGGACAAGACCCCGATTATCGGCGTCCTGACCCAGGCATTCGAGCGCGACCGCGCCGAATGCGCCAAGGCGGGCATGGACGATGTCATCATGAAGCCGGTCAGCCCGGATATACTGGAGACGATCTTCCAGAAACACTTGCAGCCCGAGCAGGTGCGGGCTCTTGGCTGAACGGAAAGCTTGGTCAACTCCCTAGATTTTGGGGCGTCTGCAACCCGAAACATCGCCTTTCCACTATCGGTTTATTAAGACTTGGCCGCCATTCTCCCCGGAGGGAGTGAATTTCTCAGGTCAAATGATGAAGCCGGCGGACTTACCCTTTTTGCCCGTGAGCCAGAACGAGCTCCAGGCCATGGCTTACACCGATCCGTTGACCGGACTTGGTAATCGCCACCGCATGCGCGATCGGGTGACGCAGATCTCCGCCGAGCGCGCCAGCGATCCTGCGCCCTTCACCATCGGCATCGCCAATCTCGATTCTTTCAAGCCGATCAACGATCTGTTCGGCTCGGCCGCAGGCGACGAAATCCTGTGCCAGGTGGCTCACCGCCTGAAAGCCTGCATTCCTGACGGCGCACTTGTGACTCGTCACGACGGCGACGAGTTCGCCTTCGTGCTACCGCTGATTTTCGAACGCGCCAGTGCCGAAAAATTCGGCCAGATGATCCGCGAAGTGCTGTCGGCACCCTATGATCTCGGCGACCGCAACGTTCGTCTCTCCGCCTCCTTTGGCTTCGCCATCTATCCCTTTGCAGGCGAGGAATTTGACGAGCTGCTGAAGAGTGCCGAAACAGCGCTCTACCGCTCGAAGCGCCGCGGCCGTAGCCAGATCACCGTCTATTCGCGCGAGATCGCGCAGGAAATGAAGCGCGCCACGCAGCTGGAACAGGCGCTGAGAAACGCCATCATCTCCGATGCAATCGACGTGCATTTCCAGCCGATCGTCTCGCTTGCCAACAATCAGGTCGTCGGTTTCGAAGCGCTCGCCCGCTGGAACGATCCGGATCTCGGCTTCGTTTCGCCGGGGGTCTTCGTGCCGCTCGCCGAAGAGCGCGGCTTTATCGACGCGCTCTCTGAAACCTTGCTGCGCAAGGCGGCAGAGGCAGCGCTCTCCTGGCCGCGCGAGCTTTTCCTGTCGTTCAATCTTTCGTCGGCGCAGCTGATGGACCCGGGCACCAGCGCCAATGTGCTGTCGATCCTTGGCCGCGTCGGTTTCGATCCGCATCGCCTGGAGCTCGAGATTACCGAAACGGCGGTCATGAGTTCGGCCGATACCGCCCACCGCATCATCTCCGATCTGCGTCAGGCAGGCGTTCGCGTCTCGCTCGACGATTTCGGCACCGGCCAGTCCAGCCTCGGGCGCCTGCGCGACTTCATCTTCGACAAGGTCAAGATCGACCGCGCCTTCGTCTCGCGCATCAACAACGACCGCGCCTCCGAGCATATCATCAAGGCGATCCTGACCATGTGCGAGGGCCTTGACCTCGAGGTCGTCGCCGAAGGCATCGAAGACTATTCGGAAGCCGTCAAGCTCCGTGCCCTCGGCTGCGGCATGGGGCAGGGCTATCATTTCGGCAAACCGGCCGACAGCATCGCGACGCTGCGCTACCTGCACGAAAACTACGATTCCGCCGGCGCCGAACGCGTTTCCGCCTGATCCCCAAAAAAATAGCGGCGCCCCTGAGGACGCCGCCATCTACGCTATACTCACCGCGCGGTGTTACTTGGCCGTGGTCGAGCCGGTTGCCGTGCTATCCGTCGGCATTGTACCCGTTGCTGCCGGAGCCTTCTCGGCTGCCTGCATCTGCAGGGTCTTGAACTCCGGCGCAGCCTTCAGGCTATCGGCCGTTTCCGTGGTCGTCAGCTTGACGCTGCCGTCCTGGGTATTCTGGGCCACGGTGATCTTGTCCATCGGCACGGCGACGTTCTTCTGACCAATACCAAGGAAGCCGCCGACACCGACGACAGCAGCAACGAGGCCGCCATCCTTCTTCATGATCAGGTCGGTGACGTTACCGATGCTTTCGTTCTGACCGGTATAGACCGACTGGCCGATATAGGTGTTGGCGCTGATCTGGTCTGCACCCTGTTCGGTCAGATAGGTGCCGCCAGCGGCCTGTGCCGTGTCAGTCGATGCAGCCGGAGCGGGCGCCTGTGCGGCATCACCAGCCGGTGCCGTTACCTCGGGCATCTTCGGTGCGGTGGCATCCGCCGGGGCCGACTGGGTCGCATCGGGGGCCGCAGGCTGCGGAGCCGTCTGCGAGAAAGCTGCCGGTGCGAAAGCCGTGGCAAACAGGGCGCCAGCGGCAACGGTCGTCAGGAGTTTGCGTGTCATTTCGTACCTACCTTTTTTATTCCCTAGTGTGATCTCTAGCGCGGCGGACGCCTCGTTTTCTGGTGTCCATGCCGTGCCGGTTCGAAGGGGAAAATGGGTGGGCAGGTTATTGGTTCCGCTGAAAAACTTGGAAAAAATCACGATTTTTCGGGAACTTTTACCGCAAAGGCTGCAGATTTCCTGTCGCGGAACGAGAAAAGGGGCATTCCGGAAGGAATGCCCCTCTCATCAATTCTGACCCGTTTCAGACCACGAAGGCCGGATCGAATACGCCTCTGACCGTCACCCCAAGTTCAAGCAGGGCTCCGGCCTGCGGCTGCGATGAACGGGCCGTCTCGTCGAGACCTTCCCACGCCGTCGTCACCGCCAGGCGGTCGGCATCCTTGCCGATGAAGGCCGGGCAGGAGGGCTGGGCGGCGGGCACCTTGTAGCGGGCGATCCGCAATCCGTCCGGGCTGTAGCGGTCGACGACACCGGCACCCCAGCGGGCGTTCCAGATATAACCGTCGGCATCGCAGACCGAACCGTCGATGCCACCCGGATCCTCCATGCTGTCGACCATGACAATCGGCTCGCCTGCGGGCAGACCGGTCTGCGGATCGACCATCACCCGCATCAAGCGGCTGATCCGGGTGTCGGTGTAATAGCCGATCGTGCCATCGGGCGAGAAGCAGATGGAGTTCGGAATGCTGATGCCGCTGAAGATCTTGGTGACGACGCCGCCCTTGGCGACGTGGTAGATCGAGCCCGCCTGGTTTTCCGCCCGCTTGCTCATCGTGCCGATCCACAGCGCGCCGGATTGATGCGTGCGGCCGTCGTTGGAGCGGTTTTCCGGTTGGTCGTTTTCGAGCGCCGCATAGAAGGTCAGCTTGCCGTCGGCGACATCGCGGACGAACAGGCCCTCTTCGGTCGCCAGCAGCTGCCGCTTGTCGTCGATACGGGCAAGCACGCTTGCCATGAACGGTAGCTCGTGAACCTTCTTCTTGCCGCTTGAAAGCGTCAGCTCATGCAGTTCCTTGCCGAGAATGTTGAACCACCACACGGTATCGGTGGACGGATCATAGGTCGGGCCTTCACCGAGTACGGAATTGGTGTCGCAAAGTGTTTTGCCTTCAAATTCATGAATAGCGGTCATAATGCCTATGCTCCTACGGCTGCGTCATAGGCTAAAATGGTCGCCTTGGCGCGCTCGGCAACCTCTACAACGGTCATTCCTGGCTTGTAGATGCTGGTGCCGAGACCGAAGGCCTTGATCCCCGCATTGGTGTATTCGGCAAAATTCTTGTCCGAGACGCCGCCGACAGCCGCAATGACGAGTTCCGGCGGCAGGATGGCGCGGATCGCCGTGATGCCGGACGGGCCGAGCACGCTTGCCGGGAAGAACTTGAGACCGGTGGCGCCGGCGCGCGCTGCCGAAAGCGCTTCCGTCGGCGTGAAGACGCCGGGCATCGAAACCATGCCGTAGCCATGGGCGCGGATGATCACGTCAGGCTCGACATTCGGCGTCACCAGCAGCTTACCGCCAGCATTGTGCAGGCTATCGACGGCCTCGGTGGTCAGCACAGTGCCGGCGCCGATCAGCACCTCCGATGGTGCCATCTTGGCTGCGATCTCGATCGACTTAAAGGGTTCCGGCGAGTTCAGCGGGATCTCGATCGCCGTCAGGCCGTTTTCGATCAGCGCGCCGACGACGCCTGCCGTCTCCTCGGGCTTGATGCCGCGCAGGATGGCGATCAGTGGGCGCTTCATGGAGGGGAAAGGAACACGGTTCATGGCTTTAACTTTCTTATTTTGACCAGATGGCGGCAGCAGCTGCGGAGAGGCCGCGAAGCACTGCCGTATCGGCATCTATCGTCGTGAATTTAAGAGACAGGGATTTGAAGGCGGTTTCGTAGAGCGTCTGAAGGCGGCCGGAGGCGACGAGCGCGATCGGCGTATCGTTGGCGGCATCCGACAGCGCTCCGGCAATCTCGAGACCGATCAGAGTGCCGGAAATCTTCGCCTGCGCGCCGGCAGCCGTCAGCCCATGCAGCAGCTGGCCGGAGCGGGCGGTAAAGAGCAGATTGGTCGCCATCGCCGGCTGGTGGAACGCAGCCGTCACCGATGCCTTGAAGGCCGAATTGTCGGCTGGAGACTGGTCGGCGCCGGCAACGGCATGCGACAGGATCGTATTCTTGGTGATCGCGTCGAAGAGTTCGCCGGTCATGAAGGTCGAGAAACCGATGACTTCGCCGTCCTGCACATGCACCCATTTGGAATGCGTGCCGGGCATGCAGACCGCCTGCGCGCCGGTGCTTTCTGCGCCGAGCGCTCCCAGCAGCTGGGTTTCCTCACCGCGGATGACATCGGGCGATGCCTTGTCGCGCTGCGCGAGGCCCGGAAGGATGCGGATATCACGGCTCTGGCCGGGAACGGAGACCGCACCCGTCAGGATCGAGGAAAGCGTTGCCGGAACGTCGGTATAACCGGCCTCGACCCAGCCCTGCTTGGCCCCGACCATGCCGCAGGCGATGACAGGGAGATCGGCCGGTGCCGAGACCTTGTCGAGATGCGCAGCCAGCACTTCGGCAAAGCCGGTTTTCGCCGCCACCGTCATGCCCTCGCTGCCGCGGCTTTCGCCGAGCACGCTGCCATCCTCGGCGATCAGCCAGAGCCGGAAACTGCTCGTACCCCAGTCAACCGCGACGTAAGCGGGATTTGCCATCAGAAAATGCCTCCATCGACAATCATGGACTGCGCGGTCACTGCGGCCGCGCAATCGGATGCTAGAAATAATGTAGGACCGACGATCGCGTCGGCGTTCAGTACCCTTTTCAGGCACTGCCGCTCGACGGTCCTGGCGATCCCCTCTTCGGTAAGCCAGAGCTTCATCTGCCGCTCGGTGACGATCATGCCGGGCAGGATGCAGTTGACGCGGATATTGTCAGGCCCAAGCTTGCCCGCCAGGCTCTTGGTCAACCCGATGACGGCGGCCTTGGCCGTGGAATAGGCCGGAAAGTCCGGCATGTTCAAAAGGAAGGCGATCGACGACATGTTGATGATCGCCCCGCCGCCGGCTTCCCGCATCGATGGCGCCACGGCCTGCGCCGTGAAGAACACATGGCGCAGGTTGGTCGCCTGGTTGTTGTCCCAGTATTCCGGCGTCACCGCATCGAAATCATGCCGGTCGTCGCGGGCGGCGTTGTTGACAAGAACAGTGATCGGGCCGGACTGAGCGACAACCGCATCGACTGTCTGCCTGACAGCCTCGATATCGCGCAGATCTGCCTTGAAGAAATGCACCGGGTGCTCGCTGTCACGGGACAGGCGCAAGGAAAGCGCGCGGCTCTCGTCCTCGGCGATGTCGATGAAGGAGACTTTGGCGCCCTGACGCGCGAAACCCTCGACGATGGCCGCGCCGATGCCCGATCCGCCGCCGGTCACCAGAACCGTCCGATCCCTGAATTCCGGAAACCGTGCCGATACACCCGTCACCGCATTCCTCCCGTAGTTCCATTATTTGGAACTCAATTTGACTATGTGGAATTATCGATTTACGTTGGCCTCTCTGTCAAGACCGCAGGCGGTCACAACGGTAGGCGATCGATGGTCTCGCGAAAAGGCACCGAAGGCGAAAACGACACCGGAACGCTCGGCAAACTCATGGTTCTGCTCGATCTGGTGACCCATGCCGAAAGGCCGCTGCGCTTCACGGACATATTGGCGCAGGCCGGCCAGCCGCGCGGCACGCTGCATCGCCAGCTCGGGCATCTGGTGGAGGAGGGACTGCTGGAGCTCGATGGCGAGGGCCGCTACTCGCCCGGACTGCGCCTGCTCGATCTTGCCGCCCGCAGCTGGGCGAAGAACGAATTCCGCCTGATCGCCGAGCCGCATCTGCGCGCCCTGCAGGCGATGAGCGGCGAGACCGTCCATCTCGGCGTTCTCCGCGGCACCTCGATCATCTATCTCGACAAGGTCGAGGGCCAGCAATCCGTCCGCATGTATTCGCAGATCGGCAATGCCTCGCCGGTCTATTGCACCGGCGTCGGAAAGGCGGCTCTGTCCGTCCTGCCGGAGGCATCAGTTGCCGCGCTTGCGGCCGCCATCCCGTTTCAGCGCTTCACCGAAAATACCCTGGCGTCAGCAGAAAGCCTGCTTGCCGAACTCGCCAGCATCCGCACGGAGGGCTGCGCTTTCGACCGGGAAGAACACGAGCAGGGTATCCGCTGCGTCGCCGCGCCGATCTGGACGCCCGATCGCAGCCTGGTCGGCGGCGTCTCGATCACCGGCCCCGCCTACCGGCTGACGATGGAGCGGCTGACGGAATGGGCAGAGCCCGTGCGCGAGGCAGCCGGAAGCATCATGGAAGGCATGCGCGTCAGGCTTGGTCCACGCCGGTAACGCGGGCGTGATGGTTTCATCGGGTGGACGCAAAAGAAGAGCATGCTTATGATGAGGACCATATTGAGATTTGCCGGCGAATCACACCAACTGCGATAGTTCGTCAAATAGTTACAAGTTTCGACCGGCCGCGCATTTTAAGGCCGGGAACCATATTTTTCTTTTTAGGTTTAGCAATTTAGCAGCGCAGTTGATCTGAACCGCAAGCTCGGGAAGATGAAGAATAGATGGCTTTGTCACAAGCGTCCGATCAGACGGACGGGTATGTCCAGGAGATAGCGGGTCTGAAGACCCAGTTCGATATCTTCCGCTTCATGAAGCGGGTAACGGACGCCTTCGGCAGCCGTGCCTTCATGGTTCTCAACCTGCCGCCCATCACATCCTTCGAACTGCAGAGTACCACCGTCATCACCAGCTGGCCGGCAGAACTCCTGTCGCTCTACGATCAGGAAGGGCTGATGATGAACAGCCCCGTGCTGCGCCGGTTACGCACCTCGTCCATACCGTTCTTCCATGACACGTCAAAAGGCTGGGTGCGCGACGACGGCAAGTCGGCGATGGTCGCCGGGCTGTTCGAGCGCTTCCGGATGGTGCGTTGCGCCTATTTCCCGACGCATGAACCTTCGGGTCTGCGCGGCGCGGTTTCCTTCGCTGGCGATCGCGAGCCCTATACGCCGGAGGAGATGCGCAATCTCTCCTATATCGCCATCCATGTCTTCGACCGGCTGGCTGAGATCCGCAATCTCGACAACCGCCTGACCGATACGCTGACCGACCGGGAGGTCGACTGCCTCAATTGGACGGCTGCCGGCAAGACCAGCGCCGAAATCGCCGATATCCTCGGCCTCTCCGAGCATACGGTGAACCACTATCTGAACCGCGCGACGAAGAAGCTGGATACCGTCAACCGCACGCAGGCGGTCGCCAAAGCGCTGCGCATCGGGCTGATCAAATAGCCTGCCGAAAAAATCATCACCAAGCTTCAAAGATGGGCAGCGCGATCAGCCGCTGTCCTTTTCACGGGCATCGCCCCAATCGGCCCGCCGCGCCCATTTGAAAGCGGCCCCATCTCTTTTCGATAATGTCTGTTCCGCTGCACGTCCGTCGTCCTGGCAGAGTTTCAGTCTGATGACGCTGCCGGAGCCCTGTGGCGGGGCGATCACCCGCGCGTCGGGCAGCGCGACGGGGAAGCGGCTGGCGGCGATGAAGATGTATTTCTCATCCTCCCACGGCACTTCCGCATCCTTCACCAGCCGATGGATCTTCGAGCGCGAAACGCGCCGGGAGAAGTGGCACCAGTCCGGTGCGGCGATCGGACAGTCGAGGGCGTGGGTGCAGGGCGCAACGATATGTGCGCCCTTGGAAAGCAGAACGTCGCGAGCCGCCAGGATCCTGTCCCAACCGGCCGGCGTGCCGGGCTCGATGATAACCAGCGTGTCGCGGGTCAAGGCCCAGAGCTTGCCGATCGATGGAGCGATCTGGTGCGGCTCGATCTCGTCGAGAACATAGGCAAGCGTGACGAGATCGGCAGGCGGCAGTGAGGGTAACTCCTTGAGAAGATTGCCATCCACCCAGCTCACGGGAAAATCGAGACCCTCCGAAAGGCTCTGTCCCGTCTGCCGGATCGCGGTGCTGGCTTCCACCATCGTCGCTTCGCCAATCGCAGGCCAGCAATCGGCCGCGGCCCAAAGCGCCGAGCCCGGACCGGCGCCGACATCGATAAATCGCTGCGGCTCGAAATCAGGCCGCACCCCGGCGATCATCTCGAAAGCGGCGCGGATCGCCGCATAGGTCGCGGGCAGCCGCGCCGCGAGGTAGGCATGGGCCGCAAGCTGGTCGCTGATGTGAAAGCTGCCATCACGCAACTCCTGCCGATAGCGGCTGGAAAGGCGCGCCGAAGCACGCTTCAGCGCATCCAGCGGCTGGCCCTCAAGCATCGCTTCCACCCGTTCACGCAAGATCTTCGGCAGTTCCATCGTCGTCGCCCATTCTGGTCACCCACGCCATACAGCCGGGCTCGCGCAATGCCAAGCGCAGCACTTGGCATGCACCTTGCTTCTTATCTGGCAGAGGTCCAGAGGGGACTTTGAAGAGAGCGCCAAGAATGGCGCCGTTTCGGCCAGCCGCCGCCCACGATTGTAGATGCGTTTCTCTTGCATCCGGTCGCTGGCGGCGGTTGTTGCTTTTATGTGACGGCGCCTTCGCCATCGTGCCCACCCCCCAATTATTAGTGTGATTTTGTCTCTGGTCATTTTTGGCCATTGCGCTAGGTCGGTCTGATCGCGCCGGTTCTCGGGGAGACCGTTGCGGCCATCGAGGCGAAAGCCTGGCGGACCAGATGGCCGCAACGGAATTCGATCGCGCGTTTTCCGTTCCTCATTGCCGATTTCGTTTGGCGAAGGCGCAGCCCTCCACTATCTACGTGTCTGCAAAGATACGCGTGAGGAATGCATGACTGAGGTCACCAAGGAACAGGTTCTTGAAACGCTGAAGACCGTGCGCGGTCCCGATCTCGAACACAATATTGTCGAGCTCGGCATGGTGTCCGACGTCTTCATTTCCGATGCCAAGGTCTATTTCTCCATCACCGTGCCTGCCGAACGGGCAAGGGAACTCGAGCCGCTGCGCCAGGCCGCCGAGCGCGTCATCAAGGAAATGCCGGGCGTCAAGGGCGCGCTGGTCACGCTGACCGCCGACAAGAAGGCCGCCTCGCAAACCGCGCCCGCCGCCCGTCCGGCCGCATCCCATGCCGAGCACGATCACCACGGCCATTCCCATTCTCACGCCCCGCAGCCCCAGCAGCAGCGCAGCGGCAAGATCGGCGTGCCCGGCATCGGTGCGATCATCGCCGTCGCCTCCGGTAAGGGCGGCGTCGGCAAGTCGACCACTGCAGTCAATCTGGCGCTCGGCCTGCTCGCCAATGGCCTGAAGGTTGGCATCCTCGATGCCGATATCTACGGCCCGTCGATGCCGCGCCTCCTGAAGATCTCCGGCCGTCCGACGCAGATCGACGGCCGCATCATCAACCCGATGGAAAATTACGGCCTCAAGGTCATGTCGATGGGCTTCCTCGTCGATGAGGAAACCGCGATGATCTGGCGCGGCCCGATGGTGCAGTCGGCGCTGATGCAGATGCTGCGCGAAGTCGCATGGGGCGAACTCGACGTTCTCGTCGTCGATATGCCACCCGGCACCGGCGACGCGCAGTTGACTATGGCCCAGCAGGTGCCGCTCGCCGGCGCCGTCATCGTCTCGACGCCGCAGGATCTGGCGCTGATCGATGCCCGCAAGGGCCTCAACATGTTCAAGAAGGTTGAAGTTCCGGTTCTCGGCATCGTCGAGAACATGAGCTATTTCATCGCTCCCGATACCGGCACCCGCTACGATATCTTCGGCCATGGCGGCGCCCGCAAGGAAGCCGAGCGCATCGGCGTACCGTTCCTCGGCGAAGTGCCGCTGACGATTAACATCCGCGAAACGTCGGATGCCGGGACCCCGCTGGTGGCTTCCGAGCCGAACGGCATCGTTGCCGGTATCTATAAGGACATCGCTGCTAAGGTCTGGGCGGAGGTCGGCGGACAGCCGCAGCGTCCGGCGCCTGCAATTGTCTTCGAATAGCACAGACGCCGGATTCGGGCGGTGCCGCATACCCCAAATTGCGGGGGAAATGTGGTGAAAACGCGCAGTTCACGTAACACGTCTTGATTATTTCGCCGCTTTCCGTCATATGCCCCGCCGTCGCCATGAGGGCGGTTTCTGCAGATGCTCGATGACGGACGCCTTTGCCCCAGGGTTCCCGGCCAGCCTGCATGTTCGGAGTTGACTTGTCGGTTGAAGGATTGGTGACTGCGATGCGGTTGAGCACAATGCGCACCCGGCAAACGGCCGGACGCAGCCGGAGTTGTATGAACTTTTTTTATCCGTTTCCGTTAGTCTCCAGGGCTTGCAGCCTCAGCGCTGCCTTCTTGGCAGCCGCGTGATGGAAGGGCGTTCGATGATGGCGATGATGGCATGGCGCGAGCGCGGCTGGAGACAGGCCCGTTGATCACCGCCTATTGCTCCAACTGCAAGTCCGTCGAGATTCGTGATCTGTCGAAGATGGACGAGTTTCCGGATGACGTCGTGTGGATCGATCTGATCGAGCCGACGCGCGAGGAGGAGCTCTATGTCGAGAAAGTGATCGGCATCGAAGTGCCGACCCGCGACGACCTCAAGGACATCGAACCCTCGGCACGCCTCTACACCGAAGGCGACGACGTGTTCATGACCGCTTCGCTGGTCTGGCAGGCCGAAACCGCATCTCCGACGCTGACGGATGTTGCCTTCATTCTGTCGGGCAACCGGCTGATCACCATCCGCTACGCCCATCCGAAATCCTTCAAGCTTTTCATCGCGGCGCTTCATCGCGTGCCGGAACAGTGGCGCAATGGTGCAGCCCTGCTCGCCAAGCTGCTCGAAACGATCGTCGATCGCACCGCCGAGATCCTCGAACTGTCCGTTGCCCGCATCGACATTCTTTCGACCCATGTCTTCGGCGAACGCGCCAAGAAGGTGCGCAAGCCGTCAAACTATCTGGAAGAAAAGCTGCGCGATATCGCTGCCCACCACCGGCTGGTCTCCAAGGTGCGCGATAGCCTCGCATCGCTCTCCCGGCTTTCAAGCTTCTTTTATACGGTGCCTGCCGTCCAGCACGATCAGAACACCAAAGAACTCTGCCGCACGGTGTCGCGCGATATCCAGTCGCTCAACGAACATGCCTCGTTCATCGCCGGCAACATCACCTTCCTGCTCGATGCTTCGCTCGGCCTGATCAACATCGAACAGAACTCGATCATCAAGATCTTCTCGATCGCATCCGTGGTCTTCTTGCCGCCGACCCTCGTCGCATCCATTTATGGTATGAACTTCGAATTCATGCCGGAACTGCACTTGGCCGCGGGTTATCCCTATTCGCTGGGCCTGATGGTCGTATCCGCCATCATTCCGTTTTTCTTTTTCCGATGGAAAGGCTGGCTCTGAGGAGCCTGTTGTAACTTCATGTCCGACGAAAGCCATTCGCACGATCGCCACATGACGCCGCGCAAACTCTTTTATCTTGCGCTCGGCTCCGTTGGCGTCGTCTATGGAGACATCGGTACCAGCCCGCTTTACGCATTCCGCGAAGCGCTGAAGCCGGTCGCCCAGGATGGTCTCACCCGTTTCGAAGTCATCAGCCTGATATCGCTGATGATCTGGGCGCTGACCATTATCGTCACCCTCAAATACGTGCTGCTTTTGCTGCGCGCCGACAACGAAGGCGAAGGCGGCACGCTGTCGCTGCTCGCCTTGCTGATGAAAACGGCCAATGGCCATACGGCGATCCTCGTCGCGCTCGGACTCACTGGCGCCGCGCTCTTTCTCGGCGACGCGATGATCACCCCGGCACTGTCGGTTCTGTCGGCGGTCGAAGGTATCAAGCTCGTGGCGCCGAATGCCTCGCCCTATATCGTGCCGATCTCGGTGGCGATTCTTGTCGGGCTGTTCGCCTTTCAATCGCGCGGCACCGGCACGATGGCCCGCTTCTTCGGGCCGATCACCGCGATCTGGTTCATCGTCATGGCGCTGGTCGGCATCTCGCACATCTCGGATGATTACGGCATTCTCGCCGCCTTCAACCCATACTATGCCGTCAGCTTCCTGCTGAATGAAGGCTTCTACGGCATCGTCGTGCTGGGCGCCGTGTTCCTGACGATCACCGGGGCAGAAGCGCTTTACGCTGACCTCGGGCATTTCGGCCGCCGGCCGATCCAGTGGGCGTGGTTCGCGCTGGTCTTCCCGTCGCTGACGCTGAACTATCTCGGGCAGGGCGCTCTCGTTCTCGGCAATCCGCTGGCGATGTCGGATCCCTTTTACCTGATGTTCCCGAAATGGGCGCTGCCGTTCGGCGTCGTGCTCGCCACCTGCGCCACCATCATCGCCAGCCAGGCCGTCATCACCGGTGCCTTCTCGCTGGTCCGTCAGGCGATCAACCTCGGCTTCCTGCCGCGCATGGAAATCCTCTTCACCTCGGAAACCAATACGGGCCAGATCTTCCTGCCGTCGGTCAACGCCGTCCTCTTCCTCGGCGTCATGTTCCTGGTCATCACCTTCAAGACCTCGGATGCGCTGGCAACGGCCTATGGTATCTCGGTCACCGGCGCGATGGTCGTCACCTCGATCATGGCTTTCGAATTCGTTCGCACCCGCTGGAACTGGTCGATCCCGGTGGCCGCGATCGTTTTGCTGCCGCTGCTTGCGCTTGAGCTGATCTTCCTCGGCGCCAATCTGCTGAAGATCCACGACGGTGGCTATATCCCGATCCTGATCGCCACCGCCTTCATCGTCATCATGTGGACCTGGCGCCGTGGCACTGCAATCCTCACCGAAAAGACCCGCCACACCGATATTCCGCTGGCCTCCTTTGTCAGCTCGATCGAGCGCAAGAGCGATCACTCGCCGGCCCATGTTCCGGGCACTGCGATCTTCCTGACCAGCGATCCGGAATCGGCGCCCGCGGCATTGCTTCACAATCTGAAGCACAATCACGTTCTGCACGACAAGAACGTCATCCTGACGATCCGTACCGTCAACAAGCCGCGCGTTCCGAGCATCGACCGCTACAAGGTCGAGCCGATTTCCGAGCGCTTCTCGCGCGTCGAACTCCAGTTTGGCTTCATGGAAACTCAGAACGTCTCGCAGGCGCTGGCGACGCTGCGAAAGACCGGGCTGAAGTTCGACATCATGTCGACTTCCTTCTATCTCGGCCGCCGCAAGCTGGTGCCGGATGCGAAGTCGGGCATGCCTTACTGGCAGGACCGCCTCTACATCGCGCTCGCCAATGCGGCAGCCAATCCATCCGACTATTTCCGCCTGCCGGCCAACCGCGTGGTCGAGCTCGGATCGCACGTCATCATCTGACCTCGCGCCAGATCGCAATTCAGGGAACCCGGCCTTCGCGCCGGGTTCTTGCGTTTCGCTATATGAAAAAATGCTCACGGATAGATTCCGGGATGGCGAATTAACCAAGCATCAAGGTTAATGAGAGATTTTCAATGCAGTGTTCATGCGTCCCGTGTTCCGGAGTCTGGCGTTGCGTCGACAGAGCGTTTTCAGCAGCAAGCTGCGTTATCTGCCCAAAAACTGGATTTCACCCGCGATCTTCGGTATCTGCGGGTGGCTCGCGTTCCCCAGCATCGTTTCGCATGCGGATCTAGCCGCGATGCTCGCCGGTCTCGATGAGAGCCGCGAGAACTGGCGCATGGTGATGACCAATTCGCCGGCCGGCTCCATCCATCAGGCGGAACTCACCTTCGCCGATCCAATTGTTACCGGCACGGTCGCAGCCGGCGCCGGCATGGTTCTGCCCGATGGCCGCAAGGTCGCCTTCGTCGCCGAAGGGAAGGGGCATGAGGACACGACCGATGAAGAACGGGTCAATCGCAGCCTGAAGAAGGGTCGCGTCGTCGCCGTCGAGAAGATGCAGCCGCCGAAGGATTTCACCGCCGGCTCCATCCTCCAGCGCACCAAGCTGCTGTTCGAACCCAGCTTCAATCTCAAGGACAAGTCGGCTTTCGTGAAGCCGAAGATCAAGGGCAAGGAAATCGAGATCGCCACGGCCTTCTATAAGAAGGAGCCGGTCAAGCCGGAAACCGTGGTGCCGACCTTCCTCGCCGACCTCGTCAACAACAACAAGCCGGATGTGCTGGCAACCGCCTATGCGCCGGCCGCCCCGGACTATTCGCGCCAGTCTCCTTTCGACTCGATCCTCACCGACAAGAGCGCCAATGACGGCCGCTTCGTTCCGCAGATCGGTGCCAGGGATCATGCCTGGGCCGCCAGCATTCTGCCGCCGGCGGTGTTTTCGGCTGCCGAGCAGCAGTGCCTGGCTTCCGGCATCTATTTCGAAGCGCGCGGCGAATCGGTGAAGGGGCAGGCAGCCGTCGCCCAGGTCATCCTCAACCGCGTCCGCAATCCGGCCTATCCGAAAACCATCTGCGGCGTCGTCTATCAGAACGAAGACTGGCGCAACCGCTGCCAGTTCTCCTTTGCCTGCGACAACATCAAGGACCGCGTGAACTCGCAATATCACTGGCGCATGGCCCGCGAAGTGGCGATGGCGGTGACAGCAGGCAAGATCTGGCTGCCGCAGGTTGGCTCCGCCACGCACTACCATGCCGTCTATGTCCGTCCGAAATGGGCAAAGACCATGGAGAAGGTCGGCCGCATCGGTCTGCATGTCTTCTATCGCACCTATGGCGGCGGCTGGAGCTGACCGGAAGCTGCCTAAGCTGTGGATTCTCTGCAGCTTGCAGCGCCTATAAAGCGGATTCTCCCGCTCGAATTTTGCCAGGCCGCCTAAATTGAGATCAAGTATTTGATCTCACTCGATTATTTTATGTCTGAGCGCGGGCGCCCTATGCCTTGACTATACCAATCCCTAAAACTATGTTGCGCGCGACTTCAGAACGGGCCGAAAGGTTCTATATTCCATGTCTCTGACGTCCACAGGACCGGGGTAGCGGGATTGGGGATAGAGGCATAGGAGGAGGAACCATGTCGGATGACCGGGAAGAAAGTCTGGACAGGCGCCGCGCGCAGCTGGGAGCAGAGCTCAAGGCAAAGCGTGTAGAGGCGAGAGAGGAACAGGCGAGCGAGGCCCGCGCCGAGGAAAGCCGTAAAGGCTATGCCCAGGCGATGAAGCTTTCGAGCGAATTCATCTCCGCTATCATTGTCGGTGCTCTGCTTGGCTATCTCCTCGACCGTTTTGTCGGCACGGCGCCTTGGGGTTTGATTATTCTTCTGCTTCTCGGATTTTGTGCCGGTGTTTTGAATGTTCTCCGTGCCGCAGGCAAGGTTGCAAAACCCGAGCCCGGAAACGGAAACGGCAGCAAATAGGGTAGGGCGCGCCAGCGCTCCGCTCATTATGATGATCCCGCGCCCGCGGGCCAAAGAAGAGAGAACAAGCGGTGTCTAACGATCCGACTCATCAGTTCCTGATCCAGAAGATTGTGCCGATCGAAGTCGGCGGGATTGATTTCTCGTTCACCAATGCCTCGCTCTTTATGGTGGCTTCGGCAGCTGTTGCCGCCGGCTTCCTGTATTTCTCGACGTCAAACCGCGCCATCGTTCCTGGCCGCTCGCAGTCCGTCGCGGAAATGTCCTACGAATTCATCGCTTCGATGCTGAAGGAAGGCGCCGGAACCAAGGGGATGAAGTTCTTCCCGCTGGTCTTCTCGCTTTTCATGTTCGTGCTGACGGCAAACCTGCTCGGCATGTTCCCTTACTTCTTCACCATCACCAGCCAGATCATCGTCACCTTCGCGCTGGCGCTTCTCGTCATCGGCACGGTCCTGGTCTACGGCTTCTATAAGCACGGCTTTGGCTTTCTTAATGTCTTCGTGCCTCAAGGCGTCCCCGGCATTCTTCTGCCGCTGGTCGTGACGATCGAAATCATCTCGTTCCTGTCGCGTCCGATTTCGCTCTCGGTTCGTCTTTTCGCCAACATGCTCGCTGGTCATATCACGCTCAAGGTGTTCGCAGGCTTTGTCGCCTCGCTCGGAGCCCTTGGTGCGCTCGGTATCGGCGGTGCCATTCTTCCTCTCATCATGACCGTCGCCCTGACCGGTCTCGAGTTCCTCGTCGCCTTCCTCCAGGCTTACGTCTTCGCGGTACTGACTTGCATGTACCTCAACGACGCGATCCATCCCGGCGGGCACTAAGGATAACGACATCGACGTCAAAGGGCGTCAGTCATTCGCCGCAACAACCATCTCAAGGAGTTCAACATGGAAGCGGAAGCAGCAAAGTTCATCGGTGCAGGCCTGGCTTGCTTTGGTATGGCCGGTACGGCTCTCGGCCTCGGCAACATCTTCGGCAGCTACCTGTCCGGCGCTCTGCGCAACCCGTCTGCCGCTGACAGCCAGTTCGGCCGTCTGGTTTTCGGCTTCGCCGTTACGGAAGCTCTGGGCATCTTCTCGCTGCTCGTCGCTCTCCTCCTGCTCTTCGCCGTTTAATTTCGGTGGATTGAAGGATCACGGCCTGCAGACCGCAAGCCGTGATCCTTTGCATTTGCAGTACACCTGGAGGTGAGCATGTTTTTTGTGACCCCGGCCTATGCTGAAGAAGCTCCGGCGGGAACGGCAGAAACGGGTGCAGCCACCGGTACGGATCCGCACGCCGCTCCGGCTGCTGGCGAGGTCCATACCGAAACCGGCGTTGCCGGTGGCGAGCATCATGGCGGCGTTTTCCCGCCGTTCGATACGTCGACCTACGCATCCCAGCTGCTTTGGCTGGTGATTACGTTCGCTGTTTTCTTCGTGCTCATGCAAAAGGTCATCGCACCGCGCATCGGCGGCATCCTCGAGCAGCGCCATAACCGGCTTGCGCAGGATCTGGACGAGGCAGCACGCCTCAAGTCCGAAGCCGACGCAGCGGTCGCAACCTATGAAGGCGAACTCGCCGCAGCCCGCTCCAAGGCCAATCAGATCGGCACCGCCGCTCGCGATGCCGCCAAGCTCAAGGCTGAAGCCGACCGCCGCGCTGTCGAAGCAAGCCTTGCCGAAAAGCTGAAGGCTGCCGAAGGCCGCATCGCCGATATCAAGGCGAAGGCATTCGCAGACGTCGGCACGATCGCTGAGGAGACGGCTGTTGCCGTCGTTCAGCAGCTGATCGGTGGCACCGCTGCCAAAGCTGATGTCGCAGCGGCGGTCGCAGCCGCCAAGAAGGAGGGTTGATCGATGGAATTTGCTCTTGATGCAACTTTCTTCGCCTTTGTCGGCCTCGTTCTCTTCATCCTGCTGGTCGTCTACCTGAAGGTTCCGGGGATGATGGCAAAGTCGCTCGACGACCGCGCCGATCAGATCCGCAACGAACTGGCGGAAGCCAAGCGCCTGCGCGAAGAGGCCCAGCACCTGCTGGCCGAATACCAGCGCAAGCGCAAGGAAGCCGAAGCCGAAGCTGCGAACATCGTCGCTGCCGCCGAACGCGAAGCAGAGATGCTGACCGCCGAAGCCAAGAAGAAGACCGAAGAGTTCGTTGCCAACCGCACCGCGCTTTCCGAGCAGAAGATCAAGCAGGCAGAAGTCGAAGCGATGAAGGCCGTTCGTTCAGCCGCCGTCGATCTCGCCATCTCCGCTGCCGAGACCGTGCTGGCCCAGAAGGCCGAAGGCAAGGTCCAGGCCGATCTCTTCAAGACCGCCGTCGGCGAAGTGAAGACCCGCCTGAACTAAGGTTCGGTCGATAGGATTGGAAAGCCCCGCCGTCGTGCGGGGCTTTTTGTTTTTTTTGGGCGTTGGTGGTGTTGGTAGTCATTATAGCGTGGCACTGTGCCTCCTGCGCTGCGTGGCCAACGCAGGCAGCCAATGGGTTCGCTCAACCCCTCCCCACCGCCCTCATTCCTGTGCTTGTCACAGGAATCCAGCCACGGCGCGTCCGCGCCGTGAATAACGCAAACGAGCTCGCGACGGGTCATGTGTCTCCCGCGCCCCAAGACTGGGGCGCACTGGATTCCTGTGACAAGCACAGGAATGAGGAAGGAGAGGTTAGTGGCCGCGGCACGAGGTGGCACCTGTGGTCGTGTCTAGGGTCGATCCCCGCAGCGGGGTCCGTAGCAGCAGGGCGGATGAGGCGGCGCCTCCGGGCGCACTGCCCCTCAATCCCCAAGCATCTCCTGCGTCACCGCAAGCTCCGCCCCGTCCTTCCTGAGCGGCCTGAACGTCATCCGGTGCAGCGAACACGGGCCGTGCTGCTCGATCCCCGCGCGGTGCTGGGCCGTGCCGTAGCCGGCATGGGCGGCAAAGCCGTAGTCGGGGAAGACGAGGTGGGCGCGGGTCATCATCCGGTCGCGGGTAACCTTGGCGACGATCGAGGCGGCAGCGATCGAGACGGAGCGCGCGTCGCCCTTGACCACCGCCTGTCCGGGACAGTCGAGCCCTTGGGGCACGTCGAGACCATCGGTCAGCACGTAGGCGGCGGGAATGGAAAGGCCGCAGATGGCACGGCGCATCGCGTCGAGGCTCGCCTTGCGGATATCGGTAACGTCGATGCGGGTGGCGCTCGACGAGGCGATCGAGACTGTCGCCGTCGCCAGGATCTGCACGAACAGCTCCTCGCGCCTGCCCGCCGAGAGCTGCTTGGAATCGTTCAGCCCCTCGGGAATGCGTCTGGGATCGAGGATGACGGCGGCGGCCACAACCGGACCAGCCAGAGGACCGCGCCCGGCTTCGTCGGCACCGGCAACCGGCCAGTGACCGGCCTTGCGGGCCTTCAGTTCCAGCTTGAAATCCGGAGTGAGCGGCGCGTCTTCGAAAAGCAGAGGAGAATCGGGTGGCGTGCGACGTTTCATGCGGCTGAACCTCGCACGCCAACCCGATTTCCTGCAAGCCCCCGGAACAGGGCGGCGGGGCCGGGGGCTAGGACCGCGAAGGGGCAGGGGACCCATTCGCGGCGTGCAAGAGACCAGGGCGGCGGTCTCCTGCGGGTAATTCCTCAGCAGGCATCGTCTGCCTGCCGTTCGAAACGGACGTGCCGTTTCTCCTCGCGCCCGTGCCAGCGGGCGGGAAGCTTCAAAGCAGCGACAGCTGCACGCCGCTGCCGTCAGGCGGCACGAAGAGATCGTCGCGCAGCGGCATGCTGCGCCTGACCATGCCGAGCCGCTTGGTGGCCATCTCGAAGCGCCGGGCAATCTGCCAGGCGTAGGGGCCGGCACCCTTCATCCGCTTGCCGAAATCGGCGTCGTAATCCTTGCCGCCGCGCATCGAGCGCACCAGCGACATGACGTGCCGGTAGCGATCCGGGTAATGCTGCAGCAGCCAGTCGCGAAACAGCGGCGAGACCTCCAGCGGCAGCCGCAGGAAGACATAGCCCGCCTCGCGCGCACCGGCAGCATGCGCGGCATCGAGAATGCGTTCGATCTCGTGGTCGTTCAGCGCCGGGATCACAGGGGCGGCCATGACGGAGGTCGGGATACCGGCGTCGCTCAGAGCATGGATCGCTTCCAGCCGTCGTGGCGGCGTCGAGGCGCGCGGCTCCATGGTCCGGGCAAGCTTGCGGTCGAGCGTCGTCACCGACAGCGAGGCGCGCACCAGGCCGCGTTCCGCCATGCTTTTCAGGATATCGATATCGCGCATGATCATCGCCGACTTGGTGACGATCGAGACAGGATGATTGGCCTTGTCGAGCACCTCGAGGATCTGCCGCATGATGCGCCATTCCTTCTCGATCGGCTGATAGGGATCTGTATTGGTGCCGATCGCGATTACCCGCGGCTTGTAACCGGGCTTTGCAAGTTCGCGTTCCAGAAGCTTGGCGGCATCCGGCTTGGCAAAGAGCTTGGCCTCGAAATCAAGCCCCGCCGAAAGCCCCATATAGGCGTGGCTCGGCCGGGCGAAGCAATAGATGCAGCCATGCTCGCAGCCGCGATAGGGGTTGATCGACCGGTCGAAGGGAATGTCGGGCGACTCGTTGCGGGTGATCGCGGTGCGCGGCTTTTCGATCTGCACTTCGGTTTTGAAGGGCGGCAGTTCTTCCAGCGTCTGCCAGCCGTCGTCGAAGGCCTCGCGGCTCTGCGGCTCGAACCGACCGCCGGGATTGAGCCCGGCACCGCGTCCGCGGCGGCGTTCGGCATCCACGCGCAGGCCAGACTGGGCGATCAGCGCTTCGGCAATATCTGCCGTGTTGGCAGGCGCGAACGCGGCCTGCCCTGCAAGGGACTGTTCGTTCATCGGATTCTCCCGCAGCGGAGGCGTTGCCTTCGCCCGTTCTTGATGATTAAATTCCTAATCAGAAAAAGAGAACAATGCAAGAACAAAATGAGGAAAGTCGCGCTGGCAAAGTTTTGTGCGGCGCATTATAAATAGGCAATGTTGACAGTTGTTCTCGAGTGCCAGGATCAGGAACCGGAGCTGGCGCAGACGTTATCGGTGCTGGTTGCAGGCGCGGTCGAAGGCCTTGTCAGCGATGTCGTGGTGCTTGATCACGGCTCGCGAGACGGCACTTCGCGGGTGGCGGACGCGGCCGGTTGCCGCTTTCATTCTGAGTGGGATATCAATGACATATTGCGCTCGGCGCGTGGCGAATGGCTGCTCTTCGTCGAGCCCGGCGCACGCCCGCAGGCTGGCTGGATCGACGAGATCGCCGAATATGTGGCGCTGAACAGATTGCCCGCCCGCTTCACCGCCTCGCGTGCCTATCGCCGTCCGCTGCTGCAGCGTCTCGGCCGCTCGGTGCCGCCGCTGGAGCTTGCCTATCTTGTCCCCAAGAACCAGGCGATCGCCTCGGCAAAGAGCGGCATGCGGCTGTCGGAATTTCCCAAGGGGCAGAAGCTCAGGCAGCTTTCCAGTGAATTGATTCCTTCCTGGGTGGCGCGCGCGGCGCGCTAAGCCTCGGGAATCAGCCGCCGCGCTTCAGATGCTCGTCGAGCCGCGGCATGATCTCCACGAAATTGCAGGGCATGTGCCGGTAGTCGAGCTGTGCCTTCAATATCCCGTCCCAGGCATCCTTGCAGGCGCCGGGAGAGCCCGGCAGCACGAAGATGAAGGTGGCATTGGCAACGCCTGCGGTGGCGCGTGACTGGATCGTCGAGGTGCCGATCTTGTCATAGGAGATGCGGTGAAACACCTCCGAGAAGCCGTCCATGCGCTTCTCGAACAGCGGCTCCAGCGCTTCAGGCGTCACGTCGCGGCCGGTAAAGCCGGTTCCGCCGGTGGTGATGACGACGTCGATGCCGTCGGTCTCCGTCCAGGCCTTTACGCGCGCTGCGATCGCCTGTCTGTCATCCTGCACGATGGCGCGGTCGATGAGCTTGTGACCAGCCTCGGCGATGCGGGCAGCCAGCGTATCGCCCGACTTGTCGTTCTCCAGGCTGCGGGTATCGGAGACGGTCAGCACGGCGATGCCGACGGGGATGAACGGGCGGTTTTCGTCTATGCCAGGCATGTCACTCTCCCGCGGCTGTTTCCGTTGCCTGGAAATACCAGTCCGGCCGCAGCCTGTGAAGCTGCTGCTCGGCCGCTTCAGCCGCCGCAAGGGAGGGGAAGATGCCAAAGCATGTGGCGCCGGAGCCGGACATGCGCACGAGCGCGGCGCCGCAATCGGCAAGTAGCCCGGCGATCTTGCCGATCTCAGGGGTCAGGCTGCGGGCCAGCGGCTCGAGGTCGTTGCGGTTGGCGGCAATCGCCTGCATCCAGTCGCCAGAAAGGTCGAGCGGCGGATTGTTCTTCTCCGTCAGCAGCCGGAAAATCGCAGGAGTCGAAACCGCTTTCAAAGGGTTGGCCAAAACCAGGAACAGCCGGGGGAGGGCGACGCGCTCGATCTCCTCGCCGATGCCGCGGGCAATCAGCGGCCTGCTTTCCAGGCACATCGGCACATCGGCGCCAAGCTGCAGCGCCAGCGCGGCGAGCTGATCGGCGGGTACGCGGACATTCCAGAACCGCTGCAATCCGCGCAGCGCCGCAGCCGCATCGGCCGAGCCGCCACCGATCCCTGAAGCGATGGGTAGGTTTTTCTCAAGACGGATGGTAACGGCGGGCGCATGGCCGCCCTGGGCAAGCACCGCCTGACGCAGAAGATCGCGCGCCCTCAGTACCAGATTGCTGCCCGGCTCGCCGCCGAGGTCAGCGGCAAAGCGCCCGCCCAAGGTAAAGCCGTCTCTATCGGCAGAAGTAAAGCTCAGCCGGTCGCCATGCGCCGTGAAGGTCACCAGCATGTCGAGCAGATGGTAACCATCGTCTCTCTGGCCCGTCACATGCAGGGCCAGATTGATTTTCGCAGGCGCGTCTTCAGTCACCGTGAAACGGCGGCTCTCCGCATCCGGCATGCGCTATCAGGACTTCTTGTCGACAGGCGGCGGAGCGACCGGCGCCGGGTCCGGCTGCTTCTTGTCCGCAGACTTGGCGTCGTCGTTCTCGGGCTTCAGGCCGTTGGCGATCTTGTCCTTGATCTTCGGGATCTCGGCTTCCTCGGGCTGCGAGTTCAGCGCCCGGTTCCACTGATAGACGGCCTCGAGCTTGCGGCCGACATGCCAGTAGGCGTCGCCGAGGTGGTCGTTGATCGTCGCGTCGCCAGCCTTGATTTCAGCGGCCTTCTCCAACTCACCGACGGCGTCGTCGAAACGGTTGAGGCGGTAGTAGGCCCAGCCCAGCGAGTCGATGATGTAGCCGTCGTCAGGGCGCAGATCGACGGCCTTCTTGATCATCGTCAGGCCTTCGTCGAGGTTCTTGTTCATGTCGATCCAGGAATAGCCCAGATAGTTCAGAACCTGCGGCTGGTCCGGATTGAGCTCCAGCGCCTTGCGGAAATTCGGCTCGGCCTGATCCCACTTCTTCAGCCGCTCATAGGCGATGCCGCGCTGGAAGAACACGGTCCAGTCGGAGCGGCCCGGCAGCGCGCCGATTGCCTCGACGGCCTTGTCGTAATTGGCTGCCATCGCCGGATAGTCCTTGGCGTCCGAGAGGACGCTGCCATAGGCGAGGTAGCTGCGGATATCGCTCGGGTCGGAGGTGATCAGCTGCTGCAGATGCTTGCGGGCCTCGTCAACCTTGCCGCCTTGGGCGAGCGCCAGGCCGAGCTGCAGTTCCGAGATGCGGCGCATCGGCGAATCCGCCGGAACCTTCTGATAGAACTCGATGGCGCGGTCCATCTGTTCCTGCTTCTCGGCAATGCCGCCGAGCAGAACCAGCGTATCGGGGCTGTCGGGATCAAGCGCATTGGCGGTCTGCAGGTAGAGCGAAACGATGTCTTCGGCACCATCGCGGTTCAGCGCGGCGCCGACGGAGAAGAGCACGGCAGCCGCACCCTGTGCAGCGTTCTCGACCTGCTGCTTCGGCTTTTCGCCGCTTTCGATGCTCTGGCGCAGCGCCTTCAGCGGCGCATAGTTCGGCAGCAGGTTATCGCCGACGGAGATGGCATCCAGTGCCTTCTGCTTATTGCCCTGCGATGCCTCGAGGCGTGCCAGCGCCATGATCGAGCGCATGAAAGTGTCGGGCGCGGTCGCGCCGCCATCCTTGTCGAGCACGGCATCGTTCAGATGCTTGCGAGCGGAGGCGATATTGCCGTTGACGATGGCGATCGCGCCGGCATGGTAGTTCTGGAAGATGCGGAACCAGTCCGGTCCCTTCATCTTCTCGACCATCGCCAGCGCTTCCTTGCCGCGTCCGGCGCCAAGGCGCGACCAGGCTGACAGCAGGTCGTTCATCATCCGGTCCAGATCGTTCGGACCATCATATTTCAGGATCGCTTCGGCGCCCTTGTAGTCGCCGCGGCTGACGGCATCCATGCTGCGCACGACCGTCGTCACGCGCTCGATGCTCGGGTCGAGTTTCAGTTCGTTGGCGTATTTGACGCCTTCCTTGAAATCGCCGCTGAGCAGCAGCGAGATCATCAGGCGCTGGCGGATTTCCGGATTGCCCGGCTCGATCTGCAGCGCCTTCTTGTAGAGCTCGATTGCCGTCTTGTAGTCGTGATCGACATCGGCGGTGCGGGCAGCAAGGAAGGCACCGGAGAAGGTGGAAACCGTATCCGGATCGAACATCACGGTCGGGCTGGCTTCTTCCGTCTTCGCCGCGTCTTCGGCATGCGCGCCGGTCAATGCGCCGAGCGAAAGGACGGCTGCAAGGGCTGCGCTCGAAAGAAGACGGATGGCAAATCTCTGCCGCATTAGAAAACCTCTCTTCAATGCAGCCGGCAAAGCTCCGGCCGCGAAATCAGCTGCGATGACTGATTCACAACAGGATGGCTTTTTTGAAGCGGCCCTGCAACAAAATCAGCCCGCGATCAAAGACCTTTGATTAGTTGACGCGCTCGATGCAGAAGTCGATGACTTCCATCATGGCCGATTTCCAGGGCGTATCCGGAAGCGGCGCCAGGGCGTCGCGCGCGATCGTGCCATAGTGGACCGCCCGGGCGATCGTATCGTTCAGCGTGCCGTATTTGGTGATCAGGCCGAGTGCCTTTTCGAGGTTCGCATCGGTGCTGTTGCCGCCCTCGATCGCATCGCGCCAGAAGGCGCGCTCTTCCTGCGTGCCGCGGCGGTAGGCCAGGATAACAGGAAGGGTGATCTTGCCCTCGCGGAAATCGTCACCGACATTCTTGCCGAGATCAGCAGCCTTGCCGCCGTAATCCAGCGCATCGTCGACCAGCTGGAAGGCGAGGCCGAGATTCATGCCGTAGGACTTCATCGCGTTGCGGCCGGACTTGCCGGCCTCGGCAACGATCGGGCCGACTTCGGCCGCCGCGGCAAAGAGAGCCGCCGTCTTGGCGCGGATGACCGAGAGATAGTCGTCCTCGGTGGTTTCCATGTTCTTGGCGACGGAAAGCTGCAGCACTTCGCCCTCGGCGATGACGCAGGCAGCCGATGAGAGAACGTCGAGCGCATCGAGCGAGCCGACATCGACCATCATGCGGAAGGCCTGGCCGAGCAGGAAGTCGCCGACCAGAACGCTGGCTTGGTTGCCCCAGATGGTGCGGGCGGTGGACTTGCCGCGGCGCAGATCGCTTTCGTCCACCACGTCGTCATGCAAGAGCGTTGCCGTGTGCATGAATTCGACCGAGGTCGCGAGCTTGATGTGGTTTTCGCCCTTGTAGCCGAACAGACAGGACGATGCGAGCGTCAGCATCGGGCGCAGACGCTTGCCGCCGGAGGAGATCAGGTGGTTGGCAACCTCCGGGATCATCTGTACGTCGGAACCGGCCTTGGAAAGGATAAGCTGGTTCACCCGATCCATATCCGCCTTTGTCAAATCGACCAGCGGCTTGACGGATGCCAGTTTGTTTTTGCTTTCTTCAAGCGGTATGACCACGCCCAACGACCCGGACTCCTGTTCACTCATTGAGTTCGACAATAGAAAGGGGCGGGAGAAGCGGCAAGGGGTGAATTGTCGCGTAGCGCAAATTTGAAACGGAATTGACCGCAAATGCATGAACTTATCCGCGCCAACGATCCCGTCCTGCTCTCTTTTGCGGAGAGCCTGTTAAAGGACGCCGGAATTCACTGCTTCGTGGCCGATCAGGGCATGAGCATTCTGGAAGGTTCGCTCGGCATGCTGCCGCGCCGCCTGCTGGTTGACGACGAGCGCGCCGCCCAGGCCCGCCGCATCCTCACCGATGCCGGTCTGGCCGACGAGCTGCGCGCGGAAAAGTGAGCCGATGGCGCCAGCGGTTTCCGAAACGATCGATGCCTTCCACCGCGGCGGCTTCCATATCGTCCAGCCGAAGGGCCGGGGTCATCGCTCGGGCATGGATGCCATGCTGCTCGCCGCATTGGTTGCCGACGACAGGACTATGAAGGTCGCCGATCTCGGAGCGGGTGCCGGGGCGGCCGGTCTTGCGGTGGCGTCGAGACTGCCGAAGGCGCAAGCCGTGCTGTTCGAGCGTTCGTCCGAAATGGCCGATTATGCGAGGCGCAGTATCGCGCTGCCCGACAATGCCCATATGGCGGGCCGTGTCTCCGTCGTCGAAGCCGATGTGACGCTGACCGCCAAGGCCCGCAACGACGCCGGGCTGCTCGACGAGGTCTTCCACCACGTCATCATGAACCCGCCCTTCAACGATGCAGGCGACCGCAAGACGCCCGATGCCCTGAAGGCGGAAGCGCATGCGATGACATCAGGACTGTTCGAGAGCTGGATCCGCACCGCCGGCGCCATCATGATCCCCGGCGGCCAGCTGTCGCTGATCGCCCGCCCGGAATCGATCGCCGAGATCATCGCCTCCTGCGGCCGCCGCTTCGGCGGCATCGAGATCACCGCCATCCATCCGCGCCAGGGCGAAAACGCGGTCCGCATCCTGGTGACCGCGATCAAGGGTTCGCGGGCGCGGCTGTCGCTGCGCGCGCCGCTGATCATGCACGAAGAGGGGAGCCACAAGTTCTCCCCTCTCGTCGATGATTTCAACAACGGCCGCGCGGCCTATGAGCGGCTTTAGAACTCACGCATAGGGTCTGCCAGACTCGGATTCTTGAGGACCCGATCTGAGACATCCAGAAATGTGTCAACGATTAGCCCAGGCCTTGGTCCGGTTGCGGCCGCAGGAAGCAGGTAGCGAAGGCCAAAGTTTGTGTCTTTGCCATGCAGTTCGGCAAGCCGGGATAGAAATTCCTCGACAAGTTCTTCGGGGCTGCCACGGAAGTCGTCGTCCCATCGAGCGCTTTCGCGCGCCGCTTCCCAGGCCAATACTGCGCTATCTTTAGCTAGCTCCCTGATTGTTCGAGCGCGTTCATCGGCCCACAGCTTCTTTAGATCATGGCCATAAGCAGATCCGACAGCGCCTGCGGACATTCCTGCTCGAAAGTGAGGGAACTTGAGCAACAGCTCGATGCCATGCGCAGCTAGGTGCAGAGTTGGCGCTAACAGCAGCTTCGGGCGATCCTCATATTCTGAGGATCGCATAAGGGTCTCGGCAGCCGCCAAGAACTGCTTGGATCGTGCAATGACCTTGCCTTGGTCGCTTTCAAGAAAATCGGTCGCAGTTATGGCAATTGCGTCATGAAGGTTAGCCGATCACGAAATCCAGCAGCAGCTTGATATTCAGCCCGGCGATGACGATGGCGATCAGATAGGCGATTGCCGAGAGCCAGCGGGGCGCCACGAGCTCGCCCATCTTCGCCTTGCTGGCGGTGAACATTACCAGCGGGAAGACAGCGAAGGAGAGCTGCAGGCTGAGCACCACCTGCGTAAGGATCAGCAGTTCCGCCGTCCCCGCATCGCCATACCAGATGGTGACGAAGGCGGCGGGAATGATGGCGATCGCCCGGGTGACGAGACGGCGCACCCATGGCTGCACCTTCATCTTGATGAAGCCTTCCATGACGATCTGGCCGGCAAGCGTTGCCGTCACCGTCGAATTCAGGCCGCAGCAGAGCAGGGCGATACCGAACAGCGTCGGGGCAATCGCAAGGCCGAGCAGCGGCGCCAGCAGCGAATGCGCTTCGCCGAGTTCCACCACGTCAGTCTGGCCGTTGGCATTGAAGGCGGCAGCGGCCAGGATCAGGATCGAGGCATTGATCAGCAGCGCGAAACACAGCGCAACCGTCGAGTCGATCGTCGCAAACGTCAGCGCCTCGCGCTTTTCCGGCAGCGTGTGGCCGAAGTCGCGGGTCTGCACGATGCCGGAATGCAGGTAGAGATTATGCGGCATGACGGTGGCGCCAAGGATGCCGAGCGCCAGATAGAGCATCTCCGGATTGGTGACGATCTCGGTCGTCGGGAAGAAGCCGGTCAGCACGGCGCCCCACTGCGGATCGGCGAGCAGGATCTGTACGCCGAAGCAGACGGCTATGACGCCGAGCAGGGTGATGATGAAGGCCTCGACCCAGCGGAAACCCATTTTCTGCAGATAGAGAATGAGGAAGACGTCGAGTGCGGTGATCAGCACGCCGAGTTCCAGCGGCACGCCGAAGATCAGGTTGAGGCCGATCGCTGTGCCGATCACCTCGGCGATATCGGTGGCGATGATGGCGATTTCCGCGAATGCCCAGAGTGGAATGGAAACCCACTTCGGAAACGCATCGCGGCAGGCCTGCGCCAGATCTCGGCCGGAAGCGATGGCAAGACGCGCGCAAAGCGATTGCAGCACGATCGCCATCAGGTTCGACAGCAGCGCCACCGTCAGCAGCGCATAGCCGAACTTTGAGCCGCCGGCGAGCGACGTCGCCCAGTTGCCGGGGTCCATATAGCCGACCGCGACCATGTAGCCCGGACCGGCGAAGGCGGCGATCCTGCGGAGTTTCGATCCGTCGCGTCTTGTGTTGACGCTGCGATAGACGTCGGAGAGCGAAGCCTCCTCGCGGTCGAACCGCCAGCCGCCTTTTCTCTGCGGATTCAAAACATCCATGTCATTTCCACCTGTTTCCTATTCTCGCACTATGACCGATTAGAATGATAATGCAAGTCATTCGCAACAAGAAATCGCAACAACGGTCATTCGCCTGCATTCCGGGTCTTTTCGGAATGCACCCATTGCGTTTGCCGTTCCGCTGCATACATGGATTGCGACGCCGAAACGCGAAGAAGGATTTGAAATGGCCGGATTTTTGAGAAAGCTGATGCCGAAGCGCTTCCGAAAGGAAGGGGTGGTTATTCCCGTCGTCAGGCTCCAGGGCGCCATCATGAACGGCGGCAACCAGTTCCGCCCGGCACTCAATCTGGCCTCGGTCGCGCCGATGCTGGAAAAGGCTTTCTCCGTGAAGGATGCACCGGCTGTCGCGATCTCCATCAACTCGCCGGGCGGCTCGCCGGTGCAGTCGCGTCTTATCTTCACCCGCATCCGCGAGCTCGCCCGCGAGAAGCAGAAGAAGGTGCTGGTCTTCGTCGAGGATGTCGCGGCCTCTGGCGGTTACATGATCGCGCTGGCCGGTGACGAGATCATCGCCGACCCGACCTCGATCGTCGGCTCGATCGGCGTCGTCTCCGGCGGCTTCGGCTTTCCGGAGCTTCTGAAGAAGATCGGTGTCGAGCGCCGCGTCTATACCGCCGGCGAAAACAAGGTGATCCTCGATCCCTTCCAGCCGGAGAAGGAAAAGGACATCGAATATCTGAAGACCCTGCAGCTCGAGATCCATCAGGTCTTCATCGCGATGGTGCGCGAGCGCCGCGCCGGCAAGCTGAAGGATGACGAGACGGTTTTCTCCGGCCTGTTCTGGACCGGAACCCGCGGCTTGGAACTCGGCCTGATCGACGGCCTTGGTGACATGCGGCAGGAGCTGAAGAAGCGCTACGGCCACAAGACCAAGCTGGAACTCGTCACCGCCGCCCGCGGTCTCTTCGGCCGCCGCGTTCCCGGCATCTCCAGCATGTCGCTCGATGGTGCGGCATCCGGTCTCGCGACGGGACTTGTCGAAGCGGCCGAAGAAAAGGCATTGTGGAGCCGGTTCGGACTATAAGAAGGGGCGAAACGAGGGGGCAATGGCGCAGCTTTTTACGATTATCATCCTGATATGCGCCGGCTGGTGGCTCTACCGCCGCTTCATCTCCGACGCCCAGCGCCTGCAGGAAAAATCCCGCCGCGCCGAAAAGGAACGCCAGACGGGCGCTGTCGGTACGCTGGTGAAGGATCCGGTGACGGGGGAGTACCGGGTGAAGCGGGAGGAGGAGTAGCTTTTAGCGTCATATAATGATATACATTCTTAATGTATATCATGGAGTGCGGTCATGCAGGTTGCGAAATGGGGTAACAGTCTTGCTGTACGGATCCCGTCAGCAGTAGCCGACGCGCTGGGCCTGAGAGAAGGCGATGACATCGCGATCAGGATTGCCGGTGACCGCTCCTTCGAGATTGAGCGCAACGATACGCGCTCCACAGCACTCGCGAAAATCCGGTCGCTCAAAATCAAGCTGCCGGAAGGCTGGAAGTTCGGTCGGGATGAAGCAAATCAGCGATGAGATCAATCTCGCCGCATTTCCTCGACACCAACATCCTGATTTACGCGGTCAGCGACGACCCAAAGTCCATGGTGGCTGGTGAGCTTCTTGAGCGGCCGTTCATTATCAGCGCTCAGGCGCTCAATGAGTTCGCTAATGCCGCTCACAAGAAGCTCGGCATGTCGTGGCAGGATATTGGGGAGCTGCTGCAAAACGTCGTGACTGTTGCGGCGGCTGTCGTCGCAGTCGACGAGACGTTATCTCAGGAGGCCGTCGTACTTGCCGCCCGGTATAATCTTTCCTTCTACGATGCCGCCATGATAACTGCGGCGCTTCGTACTCAATGCGAGTGCTTCTATTCGGAAGACATGCACGATGGGCTCGTGATCGAGAGCCGCCTGACGATAACAAATCCATTCAAGGCGGCTGCGAAGAATGAGGCGCAGGGTCAAATTCAAAAGCCTTGACCCTTGTCCCCCGCCGTGGCACCTGTCCCGGCAAAATAAGCAACCGGTGACTTCCAATGTCTGCATCGATCCCCGACCATATGAACCCGAAGCGCTCCTTCCAGGCGTTGATCCTCACCCTGCATAATTACTGGGCGGACAAGGGTTGTGCGGTTCTGCAGCCTTACGACATGGAAGTCGGCGCCGGTACGTTCCATCCGGCAACCACGCTGCGCGCGCTCGGCCCGAAGCCGTGGAAGGCTGCCTATGTCCAGCCGTCACGCCGCCCGTCCGATGGCCGCTACGGTGAAAACCCGAACCGCCTGCAGCACTACTACCAGTATCAGGTCATCCTGAAGCCGAACCCGCCGAACCTGCAGGAGCTTTATCTCGGCTCGCTGGCGGCGATCGGCCTCGATCCGCTGCTGCACGATATCCGTTTCGTCGAAGACGACTGGGAAAGCCCGACGCTGGGCGCCTGGGGTCTCGGCTGGGAATGCTGGTGCGACGGCATGGAAGTCTCGCAGTTCACCTATTTCCAGCAGGTTTGCGGTCTCGAATGCTCGCCGGTCGCGGGTGAGCTGACCTACGGTCTCGAGCGCCTCGCCATGTATGTCCAGGGCGTCGACAACGTCTACGACCTGAACTTCAACGGCCGCGATGGCGATGAGAAGATCAGCTATGGCGACGTCTTCCTGCAGGCCGAGCAGGAATATTCCCGCCACAATTTCGAATTCGCCAATACCGAGATGCTGCATCGCCACTTCATCGATGCCGAAAAGGAATGCCAGGCGCTTCTCGCCGCCGGCGCCCCCGGCGACAGCGACAATCACCGCCTCCACAAATGTGTCTTTCCGGCTTACGACCAGTGCATCAAGGCGTCTCACGTCTTCAACCTGCTCGATGCCCGCGGCGTGATCTCGGTCACCGAACGCCAGGGCTACATCCTGCGCGTCCGCACGCTGGCCAAGGCCTGCGGCGAAGCGTTTCTGCTGACGGATGCCGGTGGGGTGAACCTGGCGAAAGACGCCGCCTGATACGCTTGCGTTAGGCGGGCGCAATCGAAGTTGCAAAATGCCCCGCGGGGCGGTCTCTTGCTAATATAGATTTCTCGCAAGATTCGGTGCCTCTATTGATGCGCAATATCGCCCCGACTACCGGGCTCATAGCCTGTCGGCCCGTAAAGATAGCCGTCTGGCTGGCGTCGATTATTGCGTTGATAGCATTGACGGGATGCAGCGATTTCAAGCGGGAATTCATGATAACGTCGGCCAATGCAAAGGTCCGGATCGGAACTGATGGTACGGCCGTAGCAAGCGAGACGTTCGGGATTCTTGTCAGAGACCGAAACAACTACGGCGGGGTCTACGTCGACATTCCAGAACGGTTTTTTAATGCGACGGGATCGCATTGGCGGGATCTTCAGCTTCTGGCAGCGCGAAGAGACGGCGAGGATGAATACTATTCGATAGAAAACGGTTTGCCTGGTCATTCGGTTTATGTCGGCCGACGGCACTGCCGTCATTGCCATTCGGATCTGCCCATCGGGCCCATGAAGATAGCCATCGACTACAAGCTCGATCGTCTCGTGCACGACGAGAACGATCGGCAGATTCTCGTTCTTCCGGCGTACATGGCCAGTATACATGATCAGAATGGAAGCAAATCGTTGACCTTCGAAGTGCCGAAGGGTGGGGTAAAGCGTCCTTCGGCTGCGTCGGCGTCGTACGACGTCACGCTCGATAGCGAAGGCAAATTGGTTGTCTATTTTCCTGCCCGTCAAAGCCGGCTCCCGCCTCCAGATATCGAGATAGAGTATCCGAAGGGTACTTTCGCGCCGGCTGGATCTGGATACCGGGCATGGTGGTGGGTCTCCGATCAGTTGCTTTCGTTTGCTAGCCTGCTTGGCCCTCTTTTTGTTTTCACCTTCCTGGTGTTGCGATTGACGTTTCGTACAGCGCCCGTGCGTGTTGATGCAGACGGGCGAGACTTGATTGAAGGCGTCTCCCCCGGCCTTGCAGGCTTCGTCTATCACAATCAAGCGCCTCAAGCGCGGAGGTCGGGTTTGATGGCCTCCATTTGTGCGCTCGCGATCATGGGAAAATTGAGACTCACGGAACTCGGAGAGCAGGCCGATGTCTTTGATATGACAAAGGGCATCAGCCGAAGCAGGCGCCGAATGCCTTCGGCCCCGCCATCAATGAAATCGGCGATGGCCTGTGTGCGGGATAGGGCCTGGAGAAAAGGCCATACCGCGCTCAGGGATGTTCTCGATCGATATGGTTCTGCTTTCCAGCAGTCTGTCGCTGAAGAATATCGGGCGCTACGCGACAGTCGTCTGAATGTAAGCTTATGGTTGATGGCGCCTACCGCTGCCGCAGGCGCTTTCGTCGCCTATCTTGCTGGGTTGACTACCTTTGCCTTGGCCATTTGCGGTGTGCTTCTCGTCATGGCGATGCTCGTCACTGCCGTGTTGCATCCTGAGCGCCTTCCGAAATTCGACTGGAGTTGGCACCAGCTGAAGAACACGTTGGGAGTGGTGATCGGTCTTCCGGTGATTGCCGCCGTCGCAGTTGTATATATCGTTAGAAATCCCGTTACAGGCGATCAAGTGCCCTATCTCACGGTTATTGGTGCCGACTTGACAGGTATCGTGCTGATGCTTGTGTTTGCATGCTTTTCTACGCCTAAGCAACGCTGGCTCAAAGGGCAGGTGTCCCGCCTGCGTTCGTATTTGCTGGGCGAGACGACCGGTCCTGAGATGTCGGTCGCGGTCTATGAGCGTCATCTGCCTTTTGCTTTGGCGCTCGGCGTCGAAGCCAGCTGGACAAGCCGCTTCAATCGGTGGCGGAAAGAAACCGGCATGGAAACCTATGCGCCCGAATGGCTTGCGCCGCAAAACTCTGTATAGAGTTGCACCTGTCTCATGACTTTGGTTGCCGAAGCGGCTAGCCTATTTCCCAGCCGAATGGGAGCTCTTTCATGTACATCATACTTGGCCTGATCGTCCTGATCGCCCTCTATGCCATTTTCATCTATAATGGCCTCGTCCGTGCCCGTCAGATGGCTGAGGAGGCATGGTCAGGCATCGATGTGCAGCTGAAGCGCCGTGCCGATCTGATCCCGAACCTGATCGAGACGGTCAAGGGCTACGCCACCCACGAAAAGAGCACGCTGGAAGAGGTGGTCGCGTTGCGCAACAAGGCGCAGGCGGTTCCCGCCGGTGACGTTGCGGGCAGGGCGCAGGCGGAAGGTCTGCTGGGTCAGGCGCTCGGCCGGGTCATCGCGCTTGCCGAAGCCTATCCGGATCTGAAGGCGAACACGAACTTCGCCGAGCTGCAGACCTCGCTGGAAACCATGGAAAGCGAAATCCAGATGGCCCGCCGCTACTATAACGGTGCCGCGCGTGATCTGAACGTCAAGGTCGAGAGCTTCCCCTCCAATCTGGTTGCCGGTCAGTTCGGTTTCCAGAAAAAGGAATATTTCGAGATCACCAACGAGGCCGATCGCGCCGTCCCGACGGTCAAATTCTGACGTTTGCCTTTGCGCAAAAGCTGCTATGAGCAGGGCCGGTCACGGCCGCGGAATGGCCAAGCGCAATGGACGGAACAGACAGCGTCATGGGTACAGACAAGAAACTCACCATCATCCCGGTCAAGGCGCCGCTCGAAGGCCGCGCGGTGCCTCCCGGTTCCAAGTCGATCACCAACCGGGCGCTGCTGCTTGCCGGTCTCGCCAAGGGCACCAGCCGGCTGACCGGCGCGCTGAAGAGCGACGATACCCGCTATATGGCCGAAGCCCTGCGCGCCATGGGTGTTCAGATCGACGAGCCCGATGACACCAGCTTCGTCGTCACCGGCAACGGCAAGCTGCTGGCGCCGAAGGAACCGCTGTTCCTGGGCAACGCCGGAACCGCCACCCGCTTCCTCACCGCTGCCGCCGCGCTCGTCGATGGCACCGTTGTCGTCGATGGCGACCAGCACATGCGCAAGCGCCCGATCGGCCCGCTGGTCGATGCGCTGCGCACGCTCGGCATTGATGCCAGCACGGCAACAGGCTGCCCGCCGGTGACCGTCAACGGCACCGGCACGTTCGATGCCACCCGCATCGAGATCGATGGCGGCCTCTCCAGCCAGTATGTCTCGGCCCTCTTGATGATGGCCGCCGGTGGCGACAAGTCCGTCACGATCGAGCTGCTCGGCGAGGATATCGGCGCTCTCGGCTATATCGACCTGACGACCTCGGCGATGCGTGCCTTCGGCGCCAAGGTCGAGAAGACCAGCGAGGTCACTTGGCGCGTCGAGCCGACCGGCTACACCGCCGCCAACTACGTCATCGAGCCGGATGCTTCGGCCGCGACCTATTTCTGGGCCGCCGAGGTGCTGACCTCGGGCAAGATCGATCTTGGCGTTCCCAATGCCGCCTTCACGCAGCCGGATGCCAAGGCCTACGACGTCATCGCAAAGTTCCCGAACCTGCCGGCCGAAATCGACGGCTCGCAGATGCAGGATGCGGTGCCGACGCTCGCCGTTCTCGCGGCCTTCAACAACACGCCGGTCCGTTTCGTCGGCATCGCCAATCTGCGCGTCAAGGAATGCGATCGTATCCGCGCGCTATCGACCGGTCTGACGCAGATCCGAGCCGGTCTGGCACGCGAGGAAGGCGACGACCTGATCGTCAATGCCGATCCGACGCTTGCCGGTCAGCACCTGCCGGCGTCGATCGATACCTTCGCCGATCACCGCATCGCCATGAGCTTTGCGCTGGCCGGGCTGAAGATCGACGGCATCACCATTCTGGATCCGGATTGCGTCGGCAAGACGGTTCCGGCCTATTGGCGCATGCTGGCAGCACTCGGCGTCACCTACGCCAACGAAAGTTGAGATAGCAAAGCGGCAGCTGCCGCGATCGGGGAGGGTGGAATGATCCTGCGGTCTTTGGGCGTGTGCCTGGCGTTGTTTATGGCGCTGACGGTGCGCACGGCACTCGGCGCGGAGATCATCTCCTCCTTCAATTCCGATATCCGGCTCGAAAAGAGCGGGGCGATGACGGTGGCCGAGACCATCACCGTCAATGCCGAAGGCAATCGCATCCGCCGCGGCATCTTCCGCGATTTCCCGCTGACCTTCACCGATGAGAACGGCCGCCTCCGCAGCGTCGATTTCGACGTCGTTTCGGTGACCCGTGACGGCAATGACGAGCCCTGGAAGACGGAATCGATCTCCGGCGGCATCCGCATCTATGCCGGTTCGGAAGAAGTGATGCTTTCGCCCGGCCGCCATCAATATGTCTTCACCTACAGGACGAACCGGCAGATCCGCTATTTCGCCGATCATGACGAACTCTATTGGAACGTCACCGGTAACGGCTGGATCTTTCCGATCATGGCCGCCACCGCGACGGTCAATCTGCCTGATGGCGTCAGCGCCACCGATACCAATGTCTTCACCGGCCCCTTCGGCGCGAAGGACAAGAACGCCCGCGTTTCCGGCACCAGCACGCGCCCGGTCTTTTCCACGACGCAGCCGCTGAACGCCGAGGAGGGACTGACGATCGCCGTCAAGTTTCCGAAGGGCGCCATCGATCCGCCGAGCGAATCCGATCAGAACATGTGGTGGCTGAAGGATAACCGCGATTACTTCATCGGCTTCGGCGGCCTCATCCTGGTCTTCCTCTATTACACCCGCTCTTGGCTGAGGGTCGGGCGCGATCCGGCCCGCGGTGTCGTCGTGCCGCGCTGGGATGCGCCCGACAATATCTCTCCGGCGCTGGTCAATTACATCGACAACAAGGGCTTCTCCGGCCAGGGCTGGACGGCGCTGTCGGCGAGCGCGCTGAACCTTGCGGTGCGCGGCTTCGTCGTGCTTGAGGATCTCAAGCAGTCGATCGTCATCCGCCGCACCGACAAGCCCAATGTCGGCCAAAAATTCGAGGCGGGCGAGGCGAGCCTGCTGAATGCCGTCGGCAGCCGGGGATCGCTCACCATCGACAAGGCCAATGGCGAGCGGGTGAAATCCGTCGGCCAGAATTTCCGCTCGGCGATCGAGCGCGAACATCGCGGCAAATATTACAACGCCAATACCGGTTATGTGACCGGCGGCGTCGTTCTCAGTGTTGCGGTGCTGATTATCCTCTTCGTCTTCGGCTCGCTGCAGCCGGATACGATCGCGCTGATGATCATCCCGATCGCCGTCGTCGCCTTCCTCTCACTCTTCGTTGCCGGTTTCGCAAAATCTTTCCGGCGCGGCCATTCGCTCGGCTCGAAGATCATGTCGGTCGTGGCGATCGGTATTGGCGGCTTCATCGGTTTCTCCATCGTCTCCTCATTGGCGCTTGCTCTCTTTTCGTCGCTGATGGAGCTTCACGAAACGCCGATGCTCTTCGCGGTCGGCGGCATCGTCTTCCTCAACATGCTCTACGTCTTCATTATGGGCGCCCCGACCATGCTCGGCGCCAAGATGATGGATGGTATCGATGGTCTCCGGCAATATCTGACGCTGGCCGAGAAAGACCGGATGAACATGGCGGGCGCGCCAGAGATGTCGCCGCAGCATTTCGAGAAGCTGTTGCCTTATGCGGTGGCGCTCGGTGTCGAGAAGCCCTGGAGTCGAACCTTCGAAACCTGGCTGGCGGCTGCAGGCGCGGCGGCCTATGCGCCCGCCTGGTATTCCGGCAATTTCAACAGCGGCAGTTTCTCGGATCGCATCGGCGGCTTCTCGTCCTCAATGGCCTCCACCATCGCCTCGACGATCCCGAGCCCGCCGCCATCGAGCTCGTCCTCGGGCTTCTCCGGCGGTGGCGGCTCATCCGGTGGCGGCGGAGGCGGCGGCGGTGGGGGAGGCTGGTAGTTGGCTGGGCTTCGCCCTGACGTACTACCGCACCGCCCCCTCATCCGCCCTTCGGGCACCTTCTCCCCGAGGGGAGAAGGAGAGTTGCCGCGACGTTCCCGATCCCTTCTCCCCAGCGGGGAGAAGGTGGCCGGTAGGGCCGGATGAGGGGGCCGCGCGGCACATAGGAGCCTATTAATCACCCCAACACTTGACCTTTCGCCCCGCTCCGCTTAACCGCCAAGCGGAAAACGGAAAGGGATCGCGCATGAAGGTTCTGTTGATCGGTTCGGGCGGCCGCGAGCATGCTCTCGCCTGGAAGCTGGCGCAATCGCCGCTGCTGACGGAACTCCATGCGGCACCCGGCAATCCCGGCATTGCCGAGCATGCGGTCCTCGCCCCCATCAATACCGAAGACCAGGACGCGGTCATCGCCTTCTGCCGCGACAAGGCGATCGATTTCGTCGTCGTCGGCCCCGAAGCGCCGCTGGTCGCAGGATTGGCCGATAGGCTGCGCGCTGCCGGTTTCAAGGTCTTCGGCCCGTCCGCGGCCGCCGCCCAGCTCGAGGGATCCAAGGGTTTCACCAAGGATATCTGCGCCCGCTACGATATCCCGACCGGCGCCTATCAGCGTTTCAACAACGCGCCGAAGGCTAAGGCCTATATCCGCGAACAGGGCGCCCCGATCGTCGTCAAGGCCGATGGTCTGGCGGCCGGCAAGGGCGTCACCGTTGCGATGACCGTCGATGAGGCGCTGGCCGCCGTCGACGACTGTTTCGAAGGCGCCTTCGGCGCTGCCGGTGCCGAAGTCGTGGTTGAGGCCTATCTCGATGGCGAGGAAGCCAGCTTCTTCTGCCTCTCGGACGGCAAGCATGCGCTGGCGTTGGCAACGGCCCAGGATCACAAGCGCGTCGGCGAGGGCGATACCGGCATCAATACCGGCGGCATGGGTGCCTATTCTCCGGCACCTGTGATGACCGAAGAGATGGTCGAGCGCACGATGAAGGAAATCATCGAGCCGACCATGCGCGGCATGGCCGAGAGCGGCTATCCGTTCCAGGGCGTGTTCTTCGCCGGTCTGATGATCACCGCCAGGGGTCCGGAACTGATCGAATACAACGTCCGCTTCGGCGATCCGGAATGCCAGGTGCTGATGATGCGGCTGAAGAGCGATCTGCTGCCCCTGCTGCTCGCCTGCGCCGAGGGCACGCTGGATCAGGCAAGTGCTGAATGGAGCGACGATCCGGCGCTTACGGTGGTCATGGCCTCCAAGGGCTATCCGGGTTCCTATGACAAGAACACGCCGATCGCCTCAATCCCGGAAGCGGGCGAGGGGGCCAAGGTCTTCCATGCCGGCACGGCGCTGAAGGACGGCGAGCTCGTTGCCACCGGTGGCCGCGTACTCAACGTCACGGCAACGGGCACCAGCGTCAGCGATGCCAAGCGCCATGCCTATGCGCTGCTCGATCAGGTCGAGTGGGACAACGGCTTCTGCCGCCGTGATATCGGCTGGCGCGCAGTCGAGCGCGAAAATACTTAAGAGCTGGCCCGAAATCGGGTCAGTTCGCTAAATTTTTACCCTTTCCCCTGACCGGATGGAAATAAAGACGCGCTATTCTCCTGTTCATAGTCAGACGGAGTAGCGTTCATGCGTCAGTTCATCCTCGGTGCGGCAATCGCGCTTATCGCCGGTTCGGCAATGGCATCGTCCATCGATGTCATCAAGCCAACCGCGCCTGAAGGCAATGGCAGCATTCTCAAGGAAACCTGCACCAGCTGCCCGCCGCTTGCCGTCACCGAACGCAAGAAGGATTACACCGTTCCGACCCTGGCGTCCGGTTCGCTGCAGGCCAGTGAACTGCGCGATGTCGGCGGCGAAAAGAAGCTCTACCGCACCGAAGGCTGGATGGGCGGATCGCCCGTGGTCTTCGTCACCAAGGCAACGCCCGAAGTCCTGCAGGCTTTCGACAAGAGTGCCACGCCCGCAGAAGGCATCGATCCTACCGCCACGACCTCGGTCATCGGCCTCGACGCCAAGCCAGCCACGGCAGGTATGACGGCAGAGACGGAACAAACCGCGCCGTTGGACATTTCCTCCTTCAAGCTGCGCATGTAGCAGCAAAAAGTTCCCTGCCCCTGACCCGGTCAAGGTTTGATCGCTGGGGTCCGCTTAGCGCGGATTGAATGCGCTCCTGAGAGAAGCAGGGGCGCATTCTTTATTTTGATTGAATGATAAATTACGCATACAACGCATGCGCTTATGCGAAAAAACGGGACTCATAATTGACCGTTCCGCGCGCCGATATCGTTAAGGCATCGTTTAACCATTCACCATAATTCTAGCCACCGGAGGCCGGAGCGAGCATGATTGCGCTTGCTGAAAGTGCGTGGTGACACGTGCAAAGGACGGGAGTTTCCCGATCCGGTGTTTTATAAATTTCACCACTTTCGCGAGACAATTATGAAAAAGCTTAAAATTGCCCATCAGCTTTTTGCTCTTGTCGGTGTCCTCATGGCGGCCTTTGCGGTTGCCACCTATTTCCAGATCCGCACAACGTCGCAATCCATCTACGAAGACCGCTTCGATCTGCTGCGTACGCAGGTCGAGTCTGGCATCTCCATCCTGAACACCTATTATGAGCGTGAGAAGGCAGGCGAGATGACGCATGAGGCCGCCCAGGCCGAGGCGTTCAAGGTTCTCTCCAAGGTCAAGTTCGACCCGAACGGCTATCTCTTCGGCTTCGACTACAACGTCTTCCAGCGCTTCCATCCAAGCCCGGTCAATATCGGCAAGGACATGAGCGGCCAGGTCGACAAGCGCGGCACCCATTTCAGCAAGGAAATGGTCGAAAAGGGCAAGGCCGGCGGCGGCGAGACGATCTATTTCTGGAGCAAGCCCGGGCAGCCCGAGACGGAAGTGTTCCTGAAGGGCGCCTATTCCAAGGCCTTCGATCCCTGGCAGCTGGTCGTCGGCTGCGGCGTCTATTTCGATGACCTGCAGGCGCAGATCGACGCGACGCTGTGGAAGGCCTTCATTGCCTGCGGCATCGTCTTCCTGGCCGGCATCGGCGCCGCGTTCTACTTCATCCGCGGCATTTCCAGGCCGCTCAAGGATGTCCACGAAGCACTTGAGGCCGTTGCCAACGAGCGCGTCGATGCAAAGATCCCGCATACCGAACTCAACAACGAAGTCGGCATGATGGCCCGCGCCACACGGTCACTGCAGGAAAAGGTTCGCGAACGTCATGCCATGACAGAGCGCGAAGCGGTTCAGCAGCTTGAGCTCGAGAGTGAGCGCGAAAGCAACCAGCGCAGCCAGCGTGATGAAGCTCTGGCGCAGACACGCGTCGTCACCACCATCGGCCAGGCGCTGGAACAGATCGCTCAGGGTGACCTGACAGTTCGTTGCGGCGACATCGGCCAGAAATACGCAGCCCTCCGCGACAATTTCAACGAGGCTCTCTCGCACCTCGAGGCGGCCATGGCCAAGGTCAGTGCCAAGGGCAGCGATATCGGCATGGCGAAGGAAGAGATCCGCCGCGCATCCGGTGAACTCTCGCAGCGCACCGAGCGTCAGGCTGCCAGCCTGGAAGAAACTTCGGCTGCTCTCGACGAGCTCACCGTTGCCGTCCGCCAGACGGCCGAGGGCGCCCATGAAGCCAGCAAGCGGGTTCATGCCGTCAGCACCGAAGCCAGCCGCAGCGACGCGGTTGTTACAGAAGCGATCAGCGCCATGAGCGGCATCGAGAAGTCTTCCGACGAGATCGGCAAGATCATCGGCGTCATCGACGAGATCGCCTTCCAGACCAACCTGCTGGCACTTAATGCTGGTGTCGAGGCAGCGCGTGCCGGTGAATCCGGTAAGGGCTTTGCCGTCGTCGCTCAGGAAGTCCGCGAACTGGCCCAGCGCTCTGCCGCTGCCGCCAAGGAGATCAAGGATCAGATCGCCCGCTCCTCCAGCCAGGTCGACCAGGGTGTCCGCCTCGTCGGTGAAGCTGGTGAAGCCCTGAAGCGCATCTCCGATCAGATCAAGTCGGCCAACGAAATCGTCGCCAAGATCGCCCACAGCGCGTCCGAACAGGACTCCACGCTGCGCTCGATCTCCTCCTCGATGAACCAGCTGGATGCGGCAACGCAGCAGAACGCAGCGATGGCCGAAGAGACCACCGCTTCGGCTGAAACACTCGCTGCCGATACCGACGAACTGCTCGGCCTGATCCGTGGCTTCCGCATCGGAAACACCCAGCAGGACGTGATACGCACACGCCGCGCTGCCTGATTTCCGCGCTCCAAAATACGCGATAACAGATGATCTGAAATCACCGGGCAATTGCCCGGTGATTTCGAATAACTATATGATTTAAAATGATTTTATTGTTCGGGAGGCTTACTTTTTAAGGCTTTTTTAGTCGTTTTTATGCCATTGTCCTCTTGCCGGCCGCAGCATGTTCTTAAGCAGCGGTATAAGCGGTCTTCACGGACTCGCTCGCACAAGCGGTATCAGACCGCGCCGGAACCCTTTCGTCCTTTCCGCTGTGGGGCACCATGAAAAAGCTGAAGATTTCAAAACAACTGATTTTGCTGGTTACCGGATTGATGATCGCCTTTGCGATCGCAACCACTCTGCAGGTCCGGTCCTCGGTCAATGCGATTTACAAGGAGCGTTATGACATGCTCCGGTCGGAGGTCCAGTCGGGCGTTTCCGTCCTCAAACAATACCAGGCGAAGGTCGATGCCGGCGAGATGAAGCTGGAAGACGCCCAGAAGCAGGCTTACGCTACGCTCAACGCCATGAAATACGATCCGGATGGCTATTTCTTCGGCTATAGCTACGACATCCAGATGATGTTCCACTACGACGCCTCGAAGGTCGGGCAGATCAACAAGGGTCAGCCGGACAGCAAGGGCAAGCTCTATCGCGAAGAGCTGGTCAAGCTCGGCCAGCAGGGCGGCGGCCTTGTCGAATACTATTCGACCGCCAAGCCCGGTCAGCCGGCAGGCGATTTCCGCAAGACGGCCTATGCGCTGGCTTTCGATCCCTGGAAGGTCGTGGTCGTCACCGGCGTCTATATGGATGACCTCGACGCCCAGGTGAATGACAAGATCCTCAGCGCTCTCTCCGGCAGCCTGATCCTTTCGCTTCTCGCCATCGTTGCGGCCTATCTGGTCATCCGCGGCATTTCGCTGCCGCTGAAGGATGTCCATCAGGCTCTTGAGGCCGTTGCCAACGAGAATGTGTCGATTGCCATTCCGCATACCGGCATGAATAACGAGATCGGCATGATGGCCAAGGCGACGCAGTCGCTGCAGGAAAAGGTGCGCGAACGCCATGCCATGGCCGAACGCGAAGCGGTTCAGGCACTGGCGCTCGAAACGGAGCGCGAGACCAACCTGCGCGGTCAGCAGGACGAAGCGTCGGTTCAGGCCCGCGTCGTCACCACCATTGGCCAGGCACTGGAGCAGATCGCCCGTGGCGACCTGACCGTCCGTTGCGCCGATATCGGCCAGAAATACGCAGCCCTGCGCGACAATTTCAACGACGCCCTGTCACACCTCGAAGCCGCCATGGCCAAGGTCAGCACCAAGGGCAGCGACATCGGTGTCAGCAAGGAAGAAATCCGCCGCGCATCGAACGAGCTGTCGCAGCGCACCGAGCGTCAGGCAGCCAGCCTGGAAGAGACCTCGGCTGCTCTCGACGAGCTCACGGTCGCTGTCCGCCAGACGGCGGAGGGCGCCCACGAAGCCAGCCAGCGCGTCCGTGAAGTCAGCACCGAAGCCTCGCGCAGCGATGCCGTGGTCACCGAAGCGATCACTGCGATGAGCGGGATCGAGAAGTCCTCGGACGAGATCGGCAAGATCATCGGCGTCATCGACGAGATCGCCTTCCAGACCAACCTGCTGGCTCTGAACGCCGGCGTCGAAGCGGCACGCGCCGGGGAATCCGGCAAGGGCTTTGCGGTCGTCGCTCAGGAAGTCCGCGAACTGGCCCAGCGTTCCGCCGCTGCCGCCAAGGAGATCAAGGATCAGATCGCCCGCTCCTCCAGCCAGGTCGACCAGGGTGTCCGCCTCGTCGGCGAAGCAGGCGAAGCCCTGAAGCGCATCTCCGATCAGATCAAGGCCGCAAACGAAATCGTCGCCAAGATCGCCCACAGCGCCTCCGAACAGGATACCACGCTGCGCTCGATCTCGTCCTCGATGAACCAGCTGGATGCGGCAACGCAGCAGAACGCAGCGATGGCCGAAGAGACCACCGCTTCGGCTGAAACGCTGGCCGCCGACACGGACGAGTTGCTCGACCTGATCCGGGGCTTCCGCGTCGGCAATGTCGCGCACGCAGCACCAGCGGTTCACCACCGCCGCGCAGCCTGAGTTTTTATTACAGACCTTTTCATCAAGACCAGCATTAGCGGCCGCCGGAGCAATCCGGCGGCCGTGCTCGTTCTGGCTCTTCCCTCAAGCCCTCACGGCGATCAGGTGCCTTCAGCAACGGGCAGGGCGGCAATGACCGCGCGAAACCAGCGCTGCGCCGGATGCGCGTCATTCCGCCGGTGCCAAGACATGACGAAGGGCACGGGCGCCAGATCGATAGGCGGCGCCCAGGCGATCAGATTATCCGCCTGGCCGGAGGCATGGACGACACCTTCCATCAATGTCGCGATCATGTCCGACCGGGCGACCAGCAGCGGCGCCGCATACATATGCGGCAGGGTCAGCGCCAGGCGCCGCTTCAGACCCTGCTTGGCGAGAGCCATATCGACATGACCGAAACGGTCGTTCTCAGGCGACACCAGCAGGTGCCCTAGGCTCAGGAAGGTCTCGAGATCGAGCGGCGCCTTCGCCAGCGGATGATCCTTGCGCAATATGCAGACGAACCGCTCTTCGAAAAGCGGCTGCGTCAGGATCCGCCCTGCCGATGCCGAGGGAACGCCGATCGTCACATCCGCTTCGCCGGAATCCAGCATGTCCACTGCATCATCGCGGGCGCTGAAATTCCTGACCTGCAGCGTGATGCTGGGCGCGCGTGCCGCAAGCTGCTGTATCAACTGCGGCAGTAGGACGAAGGCCGGATGATCGGAAAGCCCAAGCGTGAAGGTGAGGGTGGAGGCCTGCGGCTCGAAGCGCTGCGTAAACGCCAGCGTCTTCTGGATTTCCGCCAGCGCCTGCTGCAGTGGCCCCGCCAGATCGGCCGCCCGCGGGGTCGGCTGCAGCCCGTCCGGCCCGCGCACGAACAGCTCATCCTGAAACAGTGCTCTCAGACGCGAGAGCGCCGCGCTCATCGCCGGCTGCGTCCGCCCGATGCGGATGCCCGCCCTGGTGACGCTGCGCTCCTGCATCAGTGCGTCGAAGGCGACAAGGAGATTGAGATCGATGCCGTGTAAATCCATCGTATGGATGAATGCATATATCGACTATCGATTTCAAGTATGACGGCACCCGGCATAGCTTCTGGTCATTCCAACCATCCAACCAGGGAGACGACCATGCCATTCGCCAATTTCAAGGTCCCGCAGGGCACCATGAGCGCCGAACAGAAGGAAGACCTCATCCACAAGACCACAGCCATCTTCGTCGGCTATTTCGGCGAAGGCGTGCGGCCCTACACGATGGTTCTCGTCGATGAAGTGGTCGATGGCGGCTATGGCCGCGCCGACGAAACCTTCACCATCGCCAAGATGCAGAAGGAGCGGCAGTAGCGCAGCGAGGCTGGCGGGTTTTCCGCCAGCGACCTTCTCAAATCCAGAGGTCGCTCTTCGCCGTCCGCTCGCCGCCTTCCTCGCCGGTGTTCAGCGTGCCGCGCGGCTCGATCAGCAGCATCTTCACCTCTGAGGCCGCATAGGGCTTATGCTTGATACCCTTCGGCACGACATACATCTCGCCGGGGCCGATCGACACGGCACCATCGGGAAGATCGATCCGCAGCATGCCCTCGAGCACGATGAATGCCTCATCGGTCGCCGGATGGTCGTGCCAGATGAAATCGCCTTCGATGCGGACGATCTTGAACTGGTAGTCGTTAAGTTCCGCAATCACCCGCGGCTGCCACTGGTCGCTGAATTTCGTGAGCTTCTCTGCGAAATTGATAGCGCTATATGTCTTGGTCGGCTGGTCCATGCTCATCTCCATCTTGCCGGGGCAAGTGTAGATCAGGGCTCACAGACCGTCTTGTACATTTGTGCCGGCGTTTACTGCGCCCAGTCGAACGTCAGCGTCTGCAGGTCGAGCCAGGCATTGCCGCCGCCGAAGTTGAATCCCCCCAGATATTCCTCGAACTCGATGTAGTAAGGGCTGATATCGGGGATGTTCTGCGCCGGGCGCATCGAGCCGCCGATATGATCGGGCAGGTGATCCGCCGCCCAGGCATGCTCGCGGTAATTCTCTTCCTCGACCTCGTCGCCTTCCCAGTAATAGAAGGCTTGGTATCCCGTTTCGGCCGCCGCCCACTCGTCGCGCGGCGCGATACCGGCATTCGGGTCTTCGCCACGCGGCGTGATGTCGAGGGCACGATTATAGGCGAGGTCGGCATGATCGGTGTCGCCGAGCATCTGCAGCAGCCCGTAATTCTCCGTCTGATCGTCGAGATAGACGGCAGCCGCACCGCGCGTGAGCCATTCGGGGCGCCGGATGCGGTCACGATATGCGTTGGGCCGGAGACGCGGCGGCTGGCAGAACGGCGCGTTGAATTCCGCTTCGGTCAGCAGGATCACCGCATGCGAGCGCCCGAGGAAATCCGCCATCCGGTGAAGGCGGGGATGGCGAAGCCGCTCGCTCATCCAGAAGGGATAGAGATCGCCATCACTAGGCTCGCTGGCGTCAGGATCGGCAATCAGCGCCGCGATCTCGGCGATACGCCCCTCGTCTTCGTCATGGGCGCTGCCGAAGAAGGAGAGGGCAACGATATCGGCCCCGAAGCCGCGATATTCAGGCGGCAGCAGCAGCGTGAAGCCATGCTGCAGCGGATAGCCGGTATTGGCATCCAGCGGCCACTGTTCCTCGACGATTCCAGGCGGCAGGCCGAAACACCAGCCACCGCCGCGCGGCCCTTCCTCCGAAACCGATTGCGGGAGGACTTCGATATTGTAGGCCTTCACCCGTCTCTCCCAACGTCATCCTCGGGCTTGTCCCGAGGATCTGCAGTTTCACGATCCGGTTCGCTCGGTAGATCATCGGGACAGGCCCGAGGATGACGGCTCGATACCTGGCTATCCGGCAATCTTCGAGAAATCGGCCACGGTGCCGGTCGCCTCGCGGATCAGGCGCAGCAGCGCCAGACGGTTGGCGCGGACCGCCGCGTCCTCGTCGTTGACCAGCACGTCCTCGAAGAACCGGTCGACAGGGGCGCGCAGCTTCGACAGCGCGGCCATCGCCGAGCGGAAGTCCTCGTTGACGATCGCAGCCGAAGCCTCGGCGGAGGCATGGGCGACGGCCGCATGGAGTTCCTTCTCGGCATCGAGCTTCAAGAGCGCTTCCGAGACACCGTCGGCAACGACGGTGCCCTTCTTCTCTTCGGCGGCGAGCAGCTGGGTAGCGCGTTTGGTGCCGGCCAAGAGGTTCTTGCCGTCCTCGGAGGTGATGAAGGCGGTCAGCGCCTCGACGCGGCGGGCAACCATCAACATGTCGTCCGTCTCCGGCGTCAGCACGGCATCGATCAGGTCATAACGCGCGCCCTGATCGCGCAGATAGACCTTGAGGCGATCGTGGAAGAACGACAGCAGGTCGAGCTGACGCGACAGGTCCACGCCTTGCTCAGCCCTCGGTACGCCGGCCTTGTCGGCGATGTCGTCATCGATCCGGCCCATATGGCTGACGATGCGCGGCAGCAGCGTCAGGCGGACGTTCCGCTCCAGAATGATGCGGATGACGCCGAGTGCGGCGCGGCGCAGCGCGAACGGGTCCTTGGAGCCGGTCGGCTTCTCATCGACCGCCCAGAAGCCGATCAGCGTGTCGAGCTTGTCGGCCAGCGCCACGCTGATGGCGATCTTGTCTTCAGGCACACGGTCGGACGGGCCCTGCGGCTTGTAGTGGTCCTCGATAGCGGTCGAAACAGCGCTGTCTTCGCCCTGCAGCACCGCATATTTGCGGCCCATGACGCCCTGCAGTTCCGGGAACTCGCCGACGGCTTCGGTGCGCAGATCCGCCTTGGCGAGCACGACTGCCCGGTCGACGAGCTTGTGGTCGGCGCTGAGCGGAAAGGCGATCTTCGCAGCCATCGCCCGCATGCGCTGCACCCGCTCGCCCTGCGTCCCAAGCTTTGCCTGGAAGGTGACGTTGAGTGCATCGAGCTTCGCCATGCGCTGGTCGAGCGGCTTCTTCAGGTCGAGGCCAAACGCCTTGGCCGATGCTTCCAGCGTTTCTAGATCGGGCAGGTTGCCCTGGTCGCGCTTCCAGAAATGCAGCGCGTCGGAGAGGCGGGCGCGCACGACCTTGCCGTTGCCGTGGATAATCTCCTTGCCGCCGTCGGTCGCCTGGATGTTGGAAATCAGGATGAACTTGTTCGAAAGCGTCTGCTCACCCTGTTTGCGGGTGACGAAGCACTTTTGGTTGGTCTTGATCGTCAGGCGGATGATCTCGGAGGGGATCGACAGATAGTCTTCCTCGAAGGCGCCCATCAGCACCTGCGGCCATTCGACGAGGCCGGAAACCTCTTCCAGCAGGCTTTCGTCCTCGACCAGCTCAAGACCGCTGGCAAAGGCCAGATTGGCGGCGTCGGAGGCGATGATCTCCTTGCGGCGCTCGGCATCGAGAATGACCTTGGCCTTCTCCAGATTGGCGACGTAATCGTCGAAGCGCCGTACGGTGATCGCGGCAGGCGCATGGAAGCGGTGGCCGTAGGTGACGTTGGAAGCGACGATGCCTTCGATCTCGAACGGAATGACCGTGGTTTCTTCGTGCTCGGTGCCGAAGGTGCAGACGATCGACTGCAGCGGGCGCACCCAGCGCAGCGAGCCGGGCTTGGCCGACGCCTTGCCCCAGCGCATCGGCTTCGGCCATGGGAAGTCGCGGATGATGCCGGGCATCACGCCAGCGATGATCTCTTCAGCGTCACGGCCCGGGCGCGAAATGACGGCAACATAGAAATCGCCCTTCTTCGGGTCGCTCTGCACCTGTGCCTCGGAAATCGAAGCTAGCCCGGCGCTGCGCAAAAAACCTTCGATCGCCTTTTCGTTGGCGTCGGTGCGCGGGCCCTTCTTCTCCTCGCGCACATCGGCGGAGCGCGCCGTCAGGCCGCGGATATCGAGCGTCAGGCGGCGCGGCGTCCAGTATTCGCGCGCACCCTCATAGGAAAGACCGGCTTCGACAAGCGCATCGGTAACGAGATTCTTCAGGTCGCCGGCAGCCTTGCGCTGCAGACGGGCCGGAATTTCCTCGGAGCGGAGTTCTAGAAGCAGATCAGGCATGTCACTTTTCCTTGCGTCACCGGGTCCGGGACGGTCCAAAACGGTCGCCTCTGCTACCAAAGAATGCCGCATCTGCACAACCGCAAAAACGCCGCGTGGTGGGGAGGGTGGGGCATTTCGTTTCCGTAGAGTGCTTGGCCCCCTCATCCGGCTGCCGCCACCTTCTCCCCGCTGGGGAGAAGGGATATGCCGCACCACCTCTTCCCCTTCTCCCCAGCGGGGAGAAGGTGGCCCGAAGGGTCGGATGAGGGGGCTCCGGACGATAGCGTTTGCGAATTGACAAGACTCCGCTGTGGAAACCGCCCTCGGGCATTGCCTTGCCGTTTTTCGCCGCTATGGTCCGCCAACTTTTGTCAACGATCAGGGAATCCCATGGCCGCAGACCTTCGCTCGCTCTCCGCCGTCATCGCCTCGGAAATCAACGCCCGGCCGGATCAGGCCAAGGCGGCGATCGAGTTGCTGGACGAGGGCGCGACGGTTCCCTTCATCGCCCGCTACCGCAAAGAAGTGACCGGCGGCCTCGACGATACGCAGCTCAGAAACCTCGCCGAGCGGCTGGTTTACCTGCGCGAACTCGAGGCGCGGCGCGACACCATCGTCGAGTCGATCAATTCTCAGGGCAAGATGACCGACGAGCTGATGGGCAAGCTTTCCGGTGCCGCCACCAAGGCCGAGCTTGAAGACCTCTATCTTCCCTACAAGCCGAAGCGCCGCACCCGCGCCGAGATCGCCCGCGAACGCGGCCTCGGGCCGCTGGCTGAAGCTATCCTCGCCGATCGGAACAAAGAACCGGCAACGCTGGCCGAAGGTTACATCACCGCCGATGTCCCCGATGTGAAGACGGCGCTCGAAGGCGCCCGCGACATCGTCGCCGAAGGCATTGCCGAAAATGCCGATCTGCTCGGCAAGCTGCGTGCCCATATGCGTAGCGCAGCCCTGCTGAAGGCCAAGGTCGTCGATGGCAAGCAGGCCGCCGGCGAGAAATTCTCCGACTATTTCGACCATTCCGAACGCTGGGCGACCGCCCCCGGCCACCGCGCGCTCGCCATGCTGCGCGGCTGGAACGAGGAAGTTCTCACGCTGACGATCGAGGCCGATGCCGAGACGGCATCGCCGAACAAGCCGGTCGAGCGAATGATCGCCGCCGCCTACGAGATCGGCAACTCCCGCCCCGGCGATCGCTGGCTGCTCGATGTCGCCACCTGGACCTGGCGCGTCAAACTCTCCATGTCGCTGTCGCTCGACCTGATGCGTGAGCTGCGCGAGCGTGCCGAGGAAGAGGCGATCCATGTCTTCGCCCGCAATCTGAAGGACCTGCTGCTCGCAGCCCCCGCCGGATCCCGCGCCACGATGGGCCTCGACCCGGGCATCCGCACCGGCGTCAAGGTCGCCGTCGTCGATGGCACCGGCAAGGTGGTCGCCACCTCCACCGTCTATCCGTTCCAGCCGAGAAACGATGTGCGCGGTGCCCAGGTTGAGCTTGCCTCGCTGATCCGCAAGCACAATGTCGAGCTGATCTCGATCGGTAACGGCACCGGCAGCCGCGAGACCGAAAAGCTGGTGGCCGACATGCTGGCCGAGCTTCCGGGCACGAAGCCCACCAAGGTCATCGTCTCCGAAGCCGGCGCCTCGGTCTATTCGGCCTCGGCGACCGCCGCCGCCGAATTTCCGGATCTCGACGTCTCCTTGCGTGGCGCCGTCTCCATCGCCCGCCGCCTGCAAGATCCGCTTGCCGAACTCGTCAAGATCGAGCCGAAGTCGATCGGCGTCGGCCAATACCAGCACGATGTCGACCAGGGCAAACTGTCCCGCTCGCTCGATGCCGTCGTCGAAGATGCCGTCAATGCCGTCGGCGTCGATCTGAACACCGCGTCTGCGCCGCTGCTGTCGCGCGTCTCCGGTCTCAGCCGCTCGATCGCCGATTCCATCGTCGTCCACCGCGATCAGAACGGCCCCTTCGAAAGCCGCAAAGACCTGCTGAAGGTCGCCCGTCTCGGCAACCGCACCTTCGAACAGGCTGCCGGCTTCCTGCGCATTCCTGACGGAAAGGAGCCGCTGGATGCCTCGTCGGTGCACCCGGAAGCCTATGGCGTCGCCAAGAAGATCGTCGCCGCCTGCGGCCGCGACCTGCGCTCGCTGATGGGCGACAGCGTCATGTTGAAGGGGCTCGATCCGCGCAAGTTTATCGACGAACAGTTCGGCCTGCCGACCGTCAAGGACATCATCTCGGAGCTGGAAAAGCCCGGCCGCGACCCGCGCCCGAGCTTCAAGACCGCGACCTTCGCCGAAGGCGTCAACGAGATCTCCGACCTGAAGCCCGGCATGGTTCTCGAGGGCACGGTCACCAATGTCGCTGCCTTCGGCGCCTTCGTCGATATCGGCGTGCATCAGGATGGCCTTGTCCACGTTTCGCAGCTCGCCGACCGCTTCGTGAAGGATCCGCACGAGGTCGTCAAAGCCGGCGATGTCGTGAAGGTCCGCGTCGTTGAGGTCGATGCCAAGCGCAAACGCATCGCTCTTTCGATGCGCAAGGACGATGGCACAGCACCCCCGCCGCGAGGCGAGCAGCGCACGAACAACGCGCCCCGGTCGCAGAATTCTTCGCGCTCCACGCCGCCAAAACAGGAAAGCCAGGGCGCTTTTGGCGCCGCGCTGGCCGAAGCAATGAAGCGAAAATAAGCACTTAGGGCTGATAATTGCAAAAATGTCACAGTTTGGCAGCGTTGTTGCCAAACTGCTAAACTGTGCGCTTGTCAGACGAAAGAGAGGCATTAAGTTGATGTGACCGTCCTGTCACATTGCGAGGCCTCATCATGGCGTCGGGATTCCTGTCGATTGTCCAGAAAATCATCCGCAAGGGTAACTTGAAGCTTACACTCGCCAACGGCGAGACACATACGGTCGGTGATGGCAGCGGCGATCTGGTCGCCGTTCGCATCGCCGATGAAGAGGCGGAAAAGCTGATCCGCCGCGACCCCACTCTCAAGCTTGGCGAAATGTATATGGATGGCCGGTTCATTCTTGAACACGGCAACATCTACGACTTCCTAGCGATGGTGAAGCAGAACACCACCAACGAGATCTTCGATATCCCGATGGCGGCGCTCCTCATCGGCCGCATTGCGCTGCAGCAGTTGAAGAGCCGCCTGCCGGTCAATCACAACAAGCGCAACGTCGCCCATCATTACGATCTCTCTGAGCGGCTGTTCGAGCTGTTCCTCGATGAGGACTGGCAATATTCCTGCGCCTATTTCGATCCGCCGGGCATCAGCCTGGAGGAAGCGCAGGTCGCCAAGAAGCGCCATATCGCCGCCAAGATGCTGCTGCAGCCGAACCAGCGCGTGCTGGAAATCGGCTCCGGCTGGGGCGGGATGGGGCTCTATATCGCCGAGGCGACGCCGGGTCTCGATCATACCGGCATCACGCTTAGCGAAGAGCAGCTGAAGATCTCGCGCGACCGCGCCGAAAAGCGCGGCCTTGCCGATCGCGTCCGCTTCGAGTTGCAGGACTACCGGACGATGCGGGCGCAACCCTTCGACCGCATCGTCTCCGTCGGCATGTTCGAGCATGTCGGCATCGGCAATTTCGCCAATTATTTCCGTAAAGTGCACGAACTTCTGGCCGATGACGGCGTCATGGTCCTACATTCGATCGCCAGGCCGAAGCCGAGTTTCGCCACCAACGCCTTCATCGAGAAATATATCTTCCCGCAGGGCTATATTCCCTCGATCGGCGAGACCATTCCGGCGATCGAGAAGGCCGGGCTGCTGGTCCGCGACGTCGAGGTCCTGCCGCTGCATTACGCCTATACGCTGCGCCACTGGCGCGACCGCTTCGTTGCCCGCAAGGCGGAGGCGGTGGCGCTCTATGACGAACGCTTCTTCCGCATGTGGGAGTTCTATCTCGCCGGTTCCGAGATCGGCTTCCGCTGGGACGAGCTGTTCATCATGCAGATCCAGATCACCAAGAACCAGTATTCGACGCCCGATAACCGCAATTACATTCCGGCGGCGGAAACCAAGCTGAAGGAATTCGAGGCGGTGCGTCCGCCTTTGGAAAAGATTAGCTTCTGACAATCGAGCGCGGCCATCGAGCCGCGCTTTTCGCTTCAAGGATCATTGTTGTCATGGCCAGCGCCCATCCCGAAATCACCCTCGTCCGTCACGGCGAAACCGAATGGAGCCTGTCCGGCCAGCATACCGGCCGCAGCGACATACCGTTGACCGCAAAGGGAGAGGAGGCCGCCTGCGGCCTCGCCGCCCGTCTCCAGGGCGTTCAGGCATCCGCCGTCTGGACAAGCCCGTCGCAACGCGCCCGCAACACCTGCAGCCTCGCAGGCTTCGGCGCCAACGCCGTCGTCAAGGACGACCTCGCCGAATGGGACTACGGCGCCTATGAAGGCATCACCACCAAGGAAATCCTGAAAACCCGCCCAGGCTGGCAGCTCTTCCGCGACGGCTGCCCTGACGGCGAAACCGCCGCCGATACCGGCGCCCGCGCCGACCGCATCATCGCCGGACTGCGCGCGCTGAACGCCCCCGTCCTGATCTTCTCCAGCTCCCATTTCCTCCGCGTGCTGGCCGCCCGCTGGCTCGACCTGCCGCCGGAAGACGGATCGAAATTCGTGCTGGATACGGCGAGCATCAGCGTGCTGGGTTATGAGCACGACCTGACCGAGCCGGTGATCCGGCGGTGGAATGGGCGGTAGGCCTGGCCTCTTTTTTGACTGATCTCCACGACTCAGTTTGATTGGTTGTATTGGCTGCAGGGGAGGGCAGAATGCTGAGCGAGACTTTTAGTGTTATCCGCAAGAACTGGACGATGTATGCGGTTGTGGTGGGTTGTCTTGTCGGACTTGGCGTATTGGACGACTTCTCCGGAAGGCGAAGCTCGGGCGGCGCGACTTTCTTTGTCTGGTCGTATGTCGCTATGTGCGTTCAGGGCGCGATCATTTATTCAACTACGTTCAATGACGTCGGAAAACGCATGGGTTTTGGAAAGACGTTGCCGTATTTCCTGAAGACCATCGCGCTGATTTTGAGTGCGGTCATCGTCTGCCTGCCCGTCTTTGTGCTATTCCCCTTAACTCCGGGCGATGATCTGCTTCCCATCAGTCTGCTCGCCTTTATGTGCATCGTTTTCGTTGCGTATGCTTTGCTTATGGCGCTCTTGGGCACATGGCCTGCGTCCGGCATCGCCGGTATTGGAACCTCGCTTGCCAGCGCCTTTCGCCGGGGCGTGTCGCAATTTCTTCCAACATTCGGCCGATTGATCGCGGCAATCTTCCTGCCGCTTCTTCTCACTCTCCTTCTTGTCATTGGTGCTTCAGAGCTTGAAAAGTCACCGTCGCTGATCTCTGGCAATAGCGCCTATGCGCTAACGCTTCTGGTGTCCGCTGTTGCCGCCTTCGCTCAGGCGGTAAGCGTGAGTTATTCTGCCATTGTTCTCGCGCACGTCTATCTTGCTGGCCAGCCGAACGCGGGACGGTCTGCCACCATGCCCGCTTGACCCACCGCTCCGACCGTCGCTAGATGCCCCCATGCAAAAGATCGACGGACTGAACGGGCGAGTCGCCGACGCGCCTTCGGACAATTGGGTTTACCGGATACTGCCACCCTGGCTGTGGCCCTATGCGCAGCTGGCGCGCTGGGACCGGCCGATCGGCTGGCAGTTGCTGATGTGGCCGTGCTTCTGGTCGGTGGCGCTTGCCGCCAATGCAGCCGCTGCCGCCGGCAGTTTTTCCGGCGGGCGCACGGTCTATCATCTGATCCTCTATTTCATCGGGGCCGTCGCCATGCGCGGCGCGGGCTGCGCTTACAATGATCTCGTCGACCACAAGATCGACATGGAGGTGGCCCGCACGCGCTCGCGTCCGCTGCCATCGGGCCGCGTCACCCGCACACAGACGAAAATCTTCATCGTTCTTCAGGCGCTTGTTGGCCTGCTGGTGCTGCTGCAATTCAACTGGTTTGCCGTCATCCTCGGCATCCTGTCGCTTGCCATCGTGGCGCTCTACCCCTTCGCCAAACGCTTCACCGACTGGCCGCAATTCTTCCTCGGCCTGGCATTCTCCTGGGGCGCACTGATGGGCTGGGCCGGAACTTTCGGCACGCTGTCGCTTGCCGCCGTCTCGCTCTATATCGCCTCCGTCGTCTGGACGATCGGTTACGACACGATCTATGCGCATCAGGACAAGGAAGACGACGAGCTGATCGGCGTCCGCTCCACCGCGCGTCTCTTTGGCGACCGCACCCGCCAGTGGCTGATCGGCCTTTACGGGGCGACGCTGGCGCTGATGCTGCTTGCCTTCTGGCTGGCAGGCGTCGGGCCTGTTGCCTATCTTGGCCTCGCGATCGCTGCGGGCATGTTTGCCTGGCAGATCGTCAAGCTCGATATCAACGATGGCGACCAGTGCCTCTATCTCTTCAAGTCGAACAACCGGGTCGGCGTGATCATCTTTGCCGGTCTATTTGTCTCGTTGCTTCTGACGCTGCCCTGATCAAAACAGAAAACCCGGCGCAAGGCCGGGTTTTCTGTTGGAGCTTTCTCGCCGTGATCAGTTGCGGGCGATGATTTCCTTGCCTTCGATCTTCATCGAAACGCCAAGCTTGCCGGTGGTGCGGCGCACCAGGAAGCGGGGGCGGCGGTTGGCGAAATAGGAGTGGCGGCGGCGCGGCTTCATGTGGCTGGTGCGCAGATCGCCGAGATGTTCTTCCAGCGGGCGGGCAACGCCATCGGCCTCGACCATCAGCATCGGAATGCGGAAGGCTTCCGACCAGCCGCGCCAGTCGGCGGCGATGTCGCCGAGGTCATGGGCGACCAGCAGGGGAACACAGAGATCGGGATCTTCGTGGTGGAGTTCCAGGGTCACGGTCACTTCGCCGTCACCATGGTCGATCGCCCGGGCTGCAACACCCTTGAAGGCGCGCTTCGGCAGGGCGATAGAGAGCGGCAGGCCGCTGGAGGGGAGAACCTTGCGCAGGATCGCGCCACGTTCGTCGATCGTTATGTTGACGTCACCGGAGGCGTCATGGATGGCATAGCTGACCTGCTGGGGAAAGCGCGACGGATCGAGGCGCAGTGTCGTACCGGCCCATGCGGGCTTCATAACGGTGTTGTTCATGTTCATTTCTACCCTTGTCTTACCTGAGAGCCGGTTTCCGGTCTTCTCCTCGGGGCTTTTTCGCCCTCTATGGCTCGACAATAGGCGCGGCCTCTTCCGGACCGCTTAAAATTTGCGGTTAAGAAAACGCTGCCTTTCCTGATGGTTATCAAAATCGAATGTGGCAGGGTTTCTGGAATGTGAACGTTGTCTCATAAGAGCATGTGCCATAACCGCACCCGCGCCGGTAAGCCTCAAGTAAGCTTTAAGTGGCAAAATCGAGACAGGATATCCCGTTATTCTTTTAGGTATTTTCCCGAAAAGGGCGCTCTCGATGATTTCATCTTCCGTTGCTTACGCGATATTGTCGAAAGATATGAAGACGAGCCTCGATCGCGTCGCATCCCAGTCGACCGTCAAGAGCAATGCCGATTACTATGCGGCGAACATCAACAAGGTCAAAGACGTAGACGATTTTCTCGGCAACTATAAGCTCTATAGCTATGCCATGGACGCCTACGGTCTCAGCGACATGACCTATGCCAAGGCCTTCATGAAGAAGGTTTTGGAGAGCGATCTGACCGACGCCAACAGCTTCGCCAACAAGCTGGCTGATTCCCGTTACAAGACATTCGCCGCCGCCTTTAATTTTCACACGGCAGCGCCACAGGCCCAGACCTCCTCTCAGGAGGACGATATGATCGGCCTCTACACGCAGTCGTATCAGGATAGCGGCAAGGACGCTGCGACCGAGTCTGCGTATTTCAAATCGGCGATGCGCGATGTGACGAGTGTCGATGATCTGGTCGGCGATCCGCGTCTCAAGGACTTCGTGTTCAAGACCTTCGGCATCGACGGTACCTATGTGTCGAACAGCTTCCTGAAGAATGTTCTGACGAGCGACGTCAGCGATCCGAACAGCTTCGTCAATACGCAGGCCAACGCCAAGTATCAGGATATGGCCAGCTATTTCAATTTCGCGGCCGACGGCACGACCGGTGCGACGCCGCAGCCGCCGCAGACTGCCACGCAGCAGACCGATCTGGTCAGCCGCGCCAATGCCAACGGCAAGGATTATTTCCAGTCGGCGATCGGCAGCATTGCCAATGTCGATCAGTTGCTGTCGGACCAGAAGCTCAACAATTTCGTCCGCGCGGTCTACAATGTCGGCAGCACCGTTTCGGATGCCGACCTGAAGACTTATCTGACCGATCCGACGGAAGCCGCGGCCAAGGGCTACACGACCCTCAACTCGGCCTTCAGCTTCAATGCCGATGGCAGTGTCAACGGCAGCGCGCAGACCGCTGCGCAGACGGTGACCGCCGCTACCCGCTTCGATCAGTCGACGGCTTACTACAAGCGGATCATGGAAACCGTGACCGGTGCCGACGATATCGTCGCCGATCCCGGCTTGTCCTCCTATGTCAAGGTCGCCTTCGGCGTGCCGATGTCGATGACCGACGAGAATGTCACGAAGCTGCTGACCGACCCTGCTTACGCGGCCTCGGTCGGCGCGCCCGATGCGCCCTCGGCTTTCAATTTCAATGCCGATGGTTCGACGGTCGGCGCAGCGCAGACGACCGATCAGAAGAACGGCATCCTCGAGAAGTACACACTGAACTCTCTGCAGAAGGTCGTGGACTACGACGACGCACCAGGCGAACCTGACGACGTCTATTACGTCACGCCAGCGGCGGCGGCCTTCAACAAGTCCTACTTCGAAAAGACGATCAAGACGATCACCAACGTCGATCAGTTGATGGCCGACGACCGCATGACGTCTTACATCAAGGCCGCCTACAGCCTTGGCAGGCATGGCTATGGTAGCGGTCTTGTCGACGGGCTTGATAATACCGGCCTGCGCCAGGTGTTGGTCAATTCGGGCCTCGCCGGCCAGCTTGGCCTCACAGAGCTTCACGACGCCTTTAACTTCAATACGGATGGGACGGTCACGTCGCCCGATGGTGCCCAGAGCGCTGCAGCTACCACGCAGACCTCGACGCAGTACATGAAGCGCTACGACGATGAAGCCAACGACTTCATGGATGACATCACCACAAACTACAAGAACCTCATCACCTCGAGCGTCGGCACAGGAACGTTCTCGGACGTCAAGAATATCAACGACTTCCTGCGCGACAACAAGCAGATCGACTTCAGCAAGAGAAACGACGACCTTCCCGACATGTATCATGTCGCGCTGCAGGCCTTTGGCTTGACGGAAGCGGACCTCCCGAAGTCGATGGCCCGCAAGGTGCTGACGAGCGATGCCTACGATCCGAAGGGCTATGTCGCTTCCTTGAAGGATGAGCGCATCACCAATTTCGCCCGCGCCTTCAACTTCGGCAGCGATGGCAAAATCGGTCAGCATCTGGCGCCGCTCTCCGACGCGTCGATGGCGAAATACGCTACCAATTACAAGTCGCACCTGCTGATGTTCATGGCTGACGGCCCGGCCAAGGACAAGGCATCGAAGGATGCGGCAAAGGACGTCGATGCGTTCGCCAAGGGCATGGACGATGTGAAGTCGCTGGACGACTTGCTGGGCAACAGCAAGCTCACCGACTTCATCCTCAAGTCCGTCGGTCTCGACCCGAAGGACTACAAGAAGGATACGCTGAAGAAGATCTTCACCTCTGATCCCGCCGATCCGAAGAGCTATCTGAACACCAAGGCCGATACCAAGTTCAAGGACATCGTCGCCGACTTCAACTTCGACAAGGACGGCAATCTGACGCGCTCCAAGCTCGGCGCGGTCCAGGACCAGGGTGCGCTCGACCGTACGCAGCAGGGCTATCTGGCGCAGACGCTGGAAACGCAGCAGGGGCAGAACAACGACGGCACCCGTCTTGCGCTCTACTTCACCCGCCAGGCGCCGAACATTACGTCGCTCTACACGATCCTTGGCGACAAGGCGCTGTTCCAGGTCGTCCAGACGGCCTTCAACCTGCCGAGCCAGGTTTCCAGCATGGATGTCGACAAGCAGGTGGCGATGCTGCAGAAGTTCATGGATCTGAAGGATCTCGGCGATCCCAAGAAGGTCGACAAGCTGGTGAAGCGCTTCACGGCGATGTACGATATCCAGAACAGCACGACCCAGGCGCCCGCCCTGCAGATCCTGACGAATGGCGGAACGACCAAGGCGGCCGGCGTACTCGGCTAATCGAGGTTGACGACCTTGCCGGGGTTCATGATGCCGGCGGGGTCGAAGGCGCGCTTGATGCGGCGCATCAGATCCATCTCGATCTCGGAGCGGATCGCGGCCAACTCGTCGCGCTTCAGCTGACCGATACCATGCTCGGCCGAGATCGAGCCGCCATGGGCGCGCACGATGCCATGCACGATCACGTTCATTTCATGCCATCGGGCGATGAAGGCGTTCTTGTCGGCGCCGATGGGCTGCGAGATGTTGTAGTGGATGTTGCCGTCGCCCATGTGGCCGAAGGCGCAGATGCGCGCGCCGGGCATCGCCGCCATCACGGCCTCGGCCGCTTCCGCCATGAAATGCGGGATCCGCGAAACCGGCACCGAGACATCGTGCTTGATCGAACCGCCCTCGGGCTTCTGCGCCTCCGACATGCTTTCGCGCATGTGCCAAAGCGCCTGCTGCTGAGCAACCGATGAGGCGATCGCCGCATCCTGTACCAGGCCTTCCTCAAAACCTTTTTCCAGAAGCGCGTTCATCATCCGCTCGGCGGTTTCTGCCGAATCCGAGGTCGAGATGTCGATCAGCACATACCAGGGGTGCGGGCTTTCCAACGGATCGCGCACGCCGTCGATATGCTTGCTGGTGATCTCGACACCGAAGCGCGGCATCAGCTCGAAACCGGTCAGCGAGGTGCCGCAAAGGCTGCCTGCGAGATTGAAGAGCGCCAGCGCGTCCTCGACGCTGCCGATCCCGGCAAAGGCCACCTGCTTGCCGAGCGGCTGCGGGAAGAGCTTCAGCACTGCGCCGGTAATGATCCCGAGGGTTCCTTCGGCGCCGATGAAGAGGTCGCGCAGGTCGTATCCGGTATTGTCCTTCTTCAGCCGCCGCAGTCCGTCCCAGATTTCACCGGTCGGCAGCACCACCTCGAGGCCGAGGCAGAGCTGGCGCATATTGCCATAGGCCAGCACCGCCGTGCCGCCGGCATTGGTCGACAGGTTGCCGCCGATACGGCAGGAGCCCTCGGAGCCGAGCGACAGCGGAAACAGCCGTCCATGCGCCTCGGCCGCCTTCTGCACTTCGGCCAGAATGGCGCCGCCGTCAGCAACCAAAACGTTGGCGACCGAATCCACATCGCGAATCTTGTTCATGCGCTCCAGCGAGATGATGATGTCCGACTTGCCTTCGCGTGGCGTCTGCCCGCCGACCAGCCCGGTATTGCCTGTCTGCGGCACGACTGCGGTGCCGGTCTCGGTGGCAAGCTTCAGGATCGCTGAGACTTCACCGGCATTGGCAGGCTTCAGGAGGAGAGGGGAGGAGCCGTGATAGAGGCCGCGGTTCTCGACCAGGTGCGGTGCAAGTTCGGCCTCGCTGCGCAGTGCGTATTTTTCGCCGACGATGGCGGTGAAGCGGTCGAGAAGTTCCGGGGATACGCTCATCGGGGCTCGGTCCTTTTTATTCGCGCGGTGCGGCAGCGCGCCTCAAGCGGTCGTTGATCGCCTCGCCAAGTCCCTCATCGGGGATTGGTGAAAACGCGATCGTCGCCGCGCCGCTGGCATCGGCTTTCTTCATGTAGTCAAACAGGTTGGTGGCTGCCTCGGCAAGGTCGCCTGCCGGGCTGAGGTTCAGCTGGATCGCGGCATCTGCAATGCCGCGGATTTCAGCTCGCCCGAACAGGATTACTGCCTCGCCAGGCAGGACGGTATCGGCATCGAGCCGCACGGCGGCACCCGGCGCATAATGCGAGGCAAGCATGCCCGGCGCTTCGATGGCTGCCGAGGCCTTCTTCCTGCGGCGCAGGCGCTTGCCCGCAACGCGCTCGATGTCCGCGGCTGCCAGCCCGCCGGGCCTCAGGAGTGTTATCTCGCCGTTCTCGACCTTGACGATCGTCGACTCGACGCCGACGTCACTTGATCCCGCGTCGAGGATCAAACGGATCTTGCCGCCGAGATCATCGGCAACGTGGTCTGCGCTGGTGGCGCTGATCTTGCCGGATGTATTGGCGCTGGGGGCGGCAAGCGGCCTTCCGAAGGTGCGGATCAGCTCGCCGGCAAAACCCTTCGGAATCCGGATCCCGACGGTGTCGAGCCCGGCGGTTGCCAGGGCATGAATGCCGCTCTGCTCTTTCAGCGGCAGCACCAGGGACAGCGGCCCGGGCCAGAAGGCCTCCGCCAGAAGCCGCGAGAGCGGATCGAACACCGCATATTCCTCCGCCATCGCAAGGTCGGCCATATGGCAGATCAGCGGATTGAACTGCGGGCGGCCCTTGGTCTCATAGATCCGGGCAATGGCGGCGGGGTTGGTGGCATCGGCCGCAAGCCCGTAAACGGTCTCGGTCGGGATCGCCACCGGATAGCCTTCGCCAAGCACGGCAGAGGCTGCGCTGAGCGCTTCTTCGCGGCTTGCGGTAATGTCGATGATACGTGCCATGAACTGCCTATAATCTCAGGCAGTCCCTTATGCTCTTGAGCGCCTGCGATCAATATCAGAGCTGGCGAATGATTTCCCGGAGCTGTTCGTTGCGCGCGCCTAGCAGCAGCACGTTGCGGATCGCCGCCTGCGGATCGTCGGTGCGGAAGAGCACGCCGTTGCCGCGCACCGACCGGTCGATCGTCATCTTCTCGGCCGTATGCTCGCCGGGCTTGATCGCCACGGCGAAATACATGCGCGAATACTGCATGTTGATCTTGTGGAAGAAGTTGTCGTTGTCGCCGATATCGGCATAGAAATTGGCGATATAGAAAGCCCAGCTGACTTCCTCGTAGCGCGCAAACTTGGTGCGCGAGGCCGTCACATGACAGTAGCCGAGATGCGGGCTGTCGCTGAGCGTCCGGTGAAATACCATCTTGGGGAACTGGATAGCCCGATGAAAGCCGTTGATCTGCTGATGTGCCTGGTTTCCGGCCGATTGCAGCTTGCGGCCTGTCTTCTCGGCAACTTCGTCATGCGTCAGGTAGCGGCGCTCTTCCGCCAGCCAGTGAGCGCGGTCACGGGTGATCTTTCCCGTCCGCAGAAACTCGGAATGGGGCGCCGCAGGGGCCTCCTCCGGTCTGGTTTCGTCCTTGGCGTCGAAATAGCGAAGTTTCGCCATGATCCGCATTCCCGCGTTTGTCTCTGCCGCAAGAATAGGAGTTCATGCTTAATGCGCCCTTAAGGCCGCCAATGGCATCGACCCCCGAAAACTTGCAGTGCCATCGTGTCGTATCTGGGATAATATTGCCTTTGGGAAAGCGGAAAGCGGGCGGCGGCAGTTCTTCTTGTGATGTCGCAATCGAATGAAAAGAGTGGAAAATCCATCGGGGCTCCGATTTTCGCAGCCGCTCGTCATCCTGTCGTCAATTTCGAAGCCGATGTCGCTTTACAACCAAGAACCGGGGATGCCCGGTGCTTAAATGCCCCCATGACCAATGCTCCCGGAAGGGAGGGAAGCGATCGCTTCCAAAAGCCATGCCTTTGATGGCTGAGCCGATTGCACGAGGATATGCAAATGGACATTCGAAGCAACGTTTTGCGGCAGCTCAAAAACCGGCGCGAAGGCTTCAGCCTTGAGCAGCCTTTCTATATCGACGAGGATTATTTCAAGCTCGATATGGAAATGATCTATTACCGCGACTGGCTCTTCATGGGCCATGATTGCGAGCTGCCGAAGCCCGGCGCCTATTTCACGGTGCAGATCGGCCAGTATCCCGTCGTCATCGTCCGCGGCCGCGACAATGTCATCCGCGCCTTCCACAATTCCTGCCGCCACCGCGGCTCGCGCGTCTGCACCAAGGAGCATGGCTCGTCGGTCCGCCTCGTCTGTCCCTATCACCAGTGGGCCTACGATCTCGATGGCAAGCTCGCCTTCGCCCGCCACATGGGCGACGATTTCGACAAGAGCGGTTTCAGCCTGAAACCGATCCATTGCGAAAGCTTCGGCGGCTATATCTTCATCTGCCTCGCCGACAAGGCGCCGGACTTCCAGCCAGTTCGCGACATGGTGACGCCTTACATGCTGCCGCATCGTTTGGCCGAAGGTAAGATCGCCTTCCAGAGCACCATCATCGAGAAGGGCAACTGGAAGCTCGTCTGGGAAAACAATCGCGAGTGCTATCACTGCGCCGCAAACCACCCGGAACTCTGCCGCACCTATCCGGAAGCGCCGAGCGTCACCGGTACCGATGGCGGCGCCGATGATCCTGAGATCGCCGGCCACTGGGCTCGCTGCGAGGCCGCCGGCCTGCCGAGCAAGTTCCAGATCTCGCCTGACGGCCAGTTCCGTACCGCGCGCATGCCACTGATCGAGGACGCCGAAAGCTACACCATGTCGGGCCGCCCGGCGGTCAAGCGCAAGCTGTCCGAGGACGTCACCATCGACCGTATCGGCACGATGCTGCTTTTCCATTATCCGACGACCTGGAACCACCTGCTCGGCGACCACGCGATCTCCTTCCGCGTGATCCCGCTCAGCGCCAACGAGACAGCGGTTACGACCAAGTGGATCGTTCACAAGGATGCCGTCGAAGGCGTCGATTACGATCTCGAAGAACTGACGCATGTCTGGACCGAGACCAACGACCAGGACCGCCGCATCGTCGAAGAAAACGCTTTCGGCATTCACTCGCCGGCCTATGAGCCCGGTCCCTATTCGATGCTGCACGAGGGCGGCGTCATGCAGTTCCTCGAATGGTACTCGAACTTCATGGTCAATCGCCTGCAGGGCGATCAGGCGAAGCTCTCAGTCGTCGCCTGACATTTGCGTGATCTTGCCAGCGCCGATGAGCCGGTTAATCTCCGGTTCATCGGCGCTTTCGTAACTTCAACCCGTGCTTGAAGAAAACGGTGCCGGGAACCTTTTCCGTCCCTGCGCGTTTGCTGACAGGCAAATTCCGCTCTTGGGATGGAGAACGACAATGATTGGTCTCAGTAAGAAGATTTCGGCCGCTGTGCTGTCCGCCGCTGTTGTCCTGACGAGCTTCCTGCCGTCTGAGGCCATGCCGCTGGCAGCAGCGCCGAAGGTCATTCAGCAGCAGGAACAGGCTTCCAGCATTCAGGACGTCCAGTATCGCCGCTATTATCCGCGCCGGGGCCCCGGCTGGTATGGCGGCTATCGTGGCTATCCGTATTACCGCAACGGCTACCGCCACTATAACGGCTACTGGTATCCGTTGGCTGCCTTCGGTGCCGGTGCGATCATCGGTGGTGCCATCGCTTCGCAGCCGCGCTACTATGCGCCGCCCCCCCGCTACGCCGCACCGCGCCTGACGGCCGCCCATGTGTCGTGGTGCGAGAACCGCTACCGCTCGTATCGTGTCTACGACAACACCTTCCAGCCGTATAACGGCCCGCGCCAGCAGTGCTACTCGCCCTACTGATGCAAAGCGCATCAAGATGATCGAGGCCCGGCAGAAATGCCGGGCTTTTTGCTGTCAGAGAATGTTGACGCGTTTCAGCAGCCACCAGGCAAATACGATCGAGGCGAGGATCAGCGCCACCGCATATTCCGTCCCGCCCGACCCCTGGGCGAAGGGCAGATTAGCGGTGTTCATGCCGAAGAAGCCTGTGACCAGCGTCGGCGGCAGCAGGAAGGCGGTCATGATCGACAGGATGTAGAGGTGCCGGTTGGTCTCCGACGACAGCTTCGAGTCGATTTCTTCGTGCAGCAGCCGGGCGCGTTCCTGCAGCGCGTAGATGTCGTGATCGACTGTCTCCAGCCGGCTGGTCAGCCGCCCCGCGATGTCGTCGAAACCGAAGGGCATCTCGTCCTCGTCGGATGCCGAAGCCCGGCGCATCAGCGCCAGCACGTTTCTGAGGTGGCGGTGGAGGCGCACGACCGTGCGGCGCACCGGCGCCAGCCGCCGCCGCTCGTCGCGCGGCGTGTTGTCGTAGACAAAGTCTTCGATCAGGTTCAGCTCTTCCGTCAGTTCCATGACGACGGAGATCAGCGTGCGCTGGAATTCGATCACAAGCAGCTCGAAGATATCGACCGGCCGTTCGAACTTTGCCGGGTTCTTTTCGATCATGATGCGCGCCCGGTCGGCGCTGCGCAGCGGCTGCAGCCGGGTGGTGACGATGAAGCGGCCGGAGATCGCAAAATGCAGCCAGCCGAGATCGGCGGTATCCTGGTCGAATTCGCGCTGGCAGTCGATGAGCGTGCCGTAGAGCATCTGCTCGTCGACAGTGAGCGCCGCATGGGTGTCGCGCGTCGTCAGCGCCGACTTGGCATCCTCGGTCAGGCCTTCAAGCGTGTCCAGTAGCGCCGGGACGCGCGCATCGGCCAGGTTCAGATGCAGCCAGTAGAAACCGTCTCCGGCCGTCAGCTCCGCCGCCATCGCGCTGTTATCGAGCCGGATCGCGGTCTTCGAACCTGCCGGGAAACGGTATGCCCAGATGAGGCCGGGGATATTGGCAGGCAGTGTATCCATCAGTCACCGGTCCTTCGCAAAGCCGTCATTCTCTTTTTGGCATTCCGCTCTAGAGATTCTCCATGACGTTTGTTTGCACAACGCTGCGAATAAGCAAGAGGCGAGACAACGTGGCGCAGCCCTGACACGCTTCAAAATCGAAATTGACGTTTACGTAAAAATCAATTAGCCCTGAGGCTGGAGGATGGCCGGTACCGATCACTGGCCGGATATGCGAGGAGACACCATGTACAAGGCGCCCGTCGAAGAGATCGCTTTCACGCTGAAGCATGTCGCCGGCCTGAAGGACGCGTTGGACAAGGGCCTGTTCGGCGATCTCGGCGAAGATCTCGTCGATGCGATCCTGACGGAAGCCGGTCGCTTCGCCACTGATGAGGTCGCGCCGCTCGGGGAGATCGGCGATACGCAGGGCGCCCGACTGATCGATGGCGCGGTCAAGACGCCGGATGGCTGGGCGAAGCTCTATCAGGACTGGATCGCCGGCGGCTGGAACGGCCTGACCGGCCCGGAAGAATTCGGCGGGCAGGGGCTCCCTGTTCTTCTCAATGTCGCCGCTCTCGAAATGTGGAATTCCGGCGCCACCGCCTTCGCGCTCTGCCCGACGCTGACCATGGGCGCCGTGGAAGCACTTCTGGCCCACGGCTCCGAAAACCTGCAACAGACCTATCTGCCGAAACTCGTCTCCGGCGAGTGGACCGGCACGATGAACCTCACCGAGCCGCAGGCAGGCTCCGATGTCGGCGCGCTCAAGAGCCGCGCCGAGCGCCGTGACGATGGCACCTACCGCATCTTCGGCCAGAAGATCTTCATCACCTGGGGCGAACACGACGCTACCGATAATATCATCCACCTCGTCCTCGCCCGCCTGCCGGATGCGCCTGCCGGAACGCGCGGCATCTCGCTGTTCCTGGTGCCGAAATTCCTCGTCAATGCCGACGGCTCGCTCGGCGCCCGCAACGACGTCTTCGTCCATTCGCTCGAGCACAAGATGGGCATCCACGGCTCGCCGACCTGCACGATGATCTATGGCGACGGCAAGTTCGGGGGTGAGAAGGGCGCGATCGGCTGGCTGATCGGCGAGGAGAACAAGGGCCTCAACTGCATGTTCACGATGATGAACAACGCCCGCCTGACGGTCGGCATGCAGGGCGTGGCGATCGCCGAAGCCGCCACCCAGAAGGCGATCGCGTTCGCCAAGGAGCGTACCCAGGGCAAGGCGCCCGGCTGGACCGGCTCCGGCATGAGCCCGATCATCGAGCACCCCGATGTCATCAGGATGCTGCTGACGATGAAAGCGCTCACCCAGGGCTCGCGCGCCATCTCCTACGCCTGCGCCCATGCGATCGACATGTCGCATCACGCAGGCAGCGATACGAAGCACTGGCAAGAGCGCGCCGCTCTCCTGACCCCGATCGCCAAGTCCTTCTCGACCGACGCAGGCGTTGACGTCGCCTCGCTCGGCATCCAGGTGCATGGCGGCATGGGCTTCATCGAGGAAACCGGTGCCGCCCGCTTCCTGCGCGATGCCCGCATCGCCCCGATCTATGAAGGCACCAACGGCATCCAGGCGATCGACCTCGTGACGCGCAAGCTGCCGCTCTCGAATGGCGAGCATGTGAAGGGCTTCATCGCCGAGCTCGGTGCCATCGCCGAAGCGGTACGCGGTTCAAACCTCTCTGCCTTCGGCGAAACCGCAGCCCGCCTCGACACCGCCATCGCCGATCTGACCGAGGCAACGGAGTGGCTGATGAAAGCCCAGGCCGATGGCAAGATCGCCGAAGCACTCTCGGGCGCCACACCCTATCAGCGTCTGTTCGGCCTGGTGCTGACCAGCGCCTATCTCGCCAAGGGCGGCCTCGCCAAGACAGGCGACGGCGCTGAAGACGGCCGCATCGCGCTCTGCCGCTTTGCCGCCGAAAACCTGCTGTCCGAAACCGCTGCCCTGAAGGACCGCACCGTCAATGGTGCCGCGAGCCTTGCCGCAGCCCGCGCCATCCTGGCCTGAGGATCCCATGACCGACCATATCATCGTCGAGCAATCCGCCGGGCATCCGGGTGTCCAGATCATCCGCTTCAACCGGCCGGACAAGAAGAACGCCATCACCCGCGCCATGTATGTGCGGATGACAGAAGCGCTGAAGGCCGCCGATACCGACGAGGCGATCCGTGCCACCGCCTTCCTCGGCACCGAAGGCGCGTTTTCGGCGGGCAACGACATCGCCGATTTCCTGGCCGCCGCGATGGGCGGCAGCCTCGGCCACGAGCTTCTCGATTTCCTCTATGCTCTGGTCAATGCGCAGAAGCCGCTGATCTCGGGCGTCGACGGCCTGGCGATCGGCATCGGCACCACCATGCACATGCATTGCGATCTGACCATCGCCTCCCTCCGCAGCCAGTTCCGCACCCCCTTCGTCGATCTGGCGCTGGTGCCGGAAGCCGCCTCCAGCCTGCTCGCGCCACGCATCATGGGCCACCAGCGCGCCTTCGCGCTGCTGGCCGCAGGCGAAGCTTTCACGGCTGCCGAGGCACGCGATGCCGGATTGATCTGGAAGGTTTGCGCTCCAGGCGAGGTGGAGCATCTGACGCTGTCAACGGCCGCCAAGCTTGCGGCCAAGCCCGCCAAGGCGCTGAAGATCGCCCGCGATCTTGTCCGCGGTCCGCGCGAAGAGATTACCGCACGTATAGATGAAGAAGCACACCACTTCGCCGCACAGTTGAAAAGCGACGAGGCAAGAAAAGCCTTCGAAGCTTTCATGCGGCGCTAATATAAAAACATAGGGTTTTAGCTAAATTTTAAGTGTGTTTTAATGCGACCCTACTAATCAGGAAGTGACGAATTGCCCGTTCGTCCAGGCGCATGACGCGCCTTGTGCAGCTTTGCCCCCAAGCCCCATCCGCCCGATCCGTTCCGCCGCGCAGTCCATCCGCGCAAACGGCAAGGTGGTAGACTTCGAAAGAACGCACTTGAAGAAGACGAATTTGATGACGCGCATTCTCGTCGCCGCGTCCGCAGTTGTCCTGGCGGCCTTTGCCGCCTTCTCCTTTTACATCAACTCCGTCCAGCGCGACGTTACCACCGCCTCGATCGAAGCCAATATCCAGTCCTCTGGCGAGCAGGCCGCCCACAGCCTCGCCAACTGGATGAACGGCCGCGTCACGCTGACCGCCATGGTCGCGAACGCCATTGGCCGTGCGTCCGATCAGGCCGGCACACTCAACGTGCTGCAGAATGACGTCCTCACCAGCCAGTTCGTCAGCACCTATTTCGGCGATGAACAGGGCGTCTTCACCATGTGGCCGAAGCTGCCGATGCCCGATGGCTACGACCCGCGCAAGCGCCCGTGGTATCAGGACGCCGTCAAGGCCAATGCCAGCGTCATGACCGAGCCTTATGTCGATGCATCCAGCGGCGACCTGATCATCAGCGCTGCCGTTCCGGTTCAGCGCGATGGCAAGCTCGCCGGCGTCGTCGGCTCCGACTTCTCGCTCGAAACCATGGTCAAGATGATCAAGGAGATCGATCTCGGCGGCCAGGGCACGGCTTTCCTCGTTAACAAGAGCGGCCAGATCCTCATCCATCCCGATGCCAAGCTGGTCACCAAGACGCTGGCCGATGCCTTCCCGAAGCAGACCCCGAAGATCGGCACCGGCCTCGTCGCCACCGAATTTGCCGGCAAGCCCGTTCTCGTCAGCTTCATGCCGGTCGCCGGGCTGCCGACCGTCGAGTGGTCTCTCGGCTTCGTCGTCGATAGCGACAAGGCCTTTGCCGCACTCAACGAATTCCGCATCGCTGCCACCATTGCCACGCTACTCGCCGTCGGCCTGATGATCGCCGCAATGGCCTGGCTGCTGCACGGCCTCGTCGTCCAGCCGGTCACGGCGATGACCGCCGCGATGCAGAAGCTTGCCGCAGGTGATCTCTCGGCCGCCATTCCCGGCCAGGAGCGCCGCGACCAGATCGGCTCGATGGCCGAGGCCGTTGCGGTCTTCAAGTCGAACGCTATCGATCGCCAGCGTCTCGAAGGCGAGGCCGAGGAAGGCCGCTCGCTGACCGAGCGGGAGCGTCAGGAGCGCGAGGCACAGAAGGCCCGCGAAGCGGCCGAAATCCGCACCGCCGTCGACGCCCTTGGCGGGGCGCTCGGCGCGCTGTCGGACGGCAACCTCGCGCACCGCATCGAGACGCCCTTTGCCGCCCATCTCGACCGCCTGCGCAATGACTACAACAGCGCTGTCGGCAAGCTGCATGGCGCTCTCCAGACCGTCGGCAGCAACGCTAATGCGATCGACGCCGGTGCAACCGAAATCCGCACCGCCGCCGATGGTCTCGCCCGCCGCACCGAGCAGCAGGCCGCTTCCGTCGAAGAAACCGCAGCGGCGCTGGAAGAGATCACCACGACGGTCAAGGATACCGCCCGCCGCGCCGAGGAAGCCGGCAACCTGGTTTCTAACACCCGCAGCGGCGCCGAAAAATCCGGCCAGATCGTCCGCAAGGCTGTCGATGCCATGACCGGCATCGAACAATCCTCGGAGCAGATCTCCAGCATCATCAGCGTCATCGACGACATCGCCTTCCAGACTAACCTTCTGGCGCTGAATGCAGGCGTCGAGGCAGCGCGCGCCGGTGAAGCGGGCAAGGGCTTTGCCGTCGTCGCTCAGGAAGTCCGCGAACTTGCCCAGCGCTCCGCCAAGGCCGCGAAGGAAATCGAGGCGCTGATCACCACCTCGAACGCTCAGGTCCGCTCCGGCGTGACGCTGGTTGGCGAAACAGGCAAGGCGCTGGAAGCCATCGTCACGCAGGTCCAGGAAATCAGCCGTCATGTCGGCGCGATCGTCACCGCCACCCGCGAACAGTCGACCGGTCTCCACGAGATCAACACGGCCGTCAACACCATGGACCAGGGCACGCAGCAGAACGCCGCCATGGTCGAGGAACAGACCGCCGCCAGCCACGGCCTCGCCGCCGAAGCAGCCAAGCTGATGCAGCTGCTGTCGCAGTTCAATCTCGGCAGCGGCCAGTCCGACGCTTCGTCGGGTCACCGCCGCGTCGCTTGATAAGGCCTGCTGTGAACTGAAAATGCCCGCGGAGACGCGGGCATTTTTGTTTTGGGACTCTCCCTCATTCCTGTGCTTGTCACAGGAATCCAGCCGGCCCAAGTCTTTGGGCCGAAAGGACTCTTCCCACCACGCAGACGCGTGGTGACTGGATTCCTGTGACAAGCACAGGAATGAGGGACGGAGAGCGCGCGATTCACAGAAAGATACGCGGCCCGACCAGCTGCGGCCTACTTCTCCAGCGTCGCCACCACTTCCACATGCGCCGTCCAGAGGAACTGGTCGATCGGCGTGACGCTGGTGAGGCGATAGCCACCGGCGATGAGAATGGCGAGATCGCGCGCCAGTGTCAGCGGATTGCAGCTGACGGCGACGACCTTCTTGACCGCGGAGCGCGCCAGCTCCTGGCTCTGGAATTCGGCGCCAGCGCGCGGCGGATCGAAGACCACAGCATCGCAATGCTTGAACTCGGCGGTCATCAGCGGGCGGCGGAAGAGGTCGCGCTTTTCGATGCTGACGGGCTTCAGCCCCTGCGCCTTGCGTGCCGCCTGGTCGAGCGCGGCGAGAGCCTTGTCTTCGCCTTCCACGGCATGCACCCGGCCGATACGGGCAAGCCTCAGCGAGAAGGTGCCCGATCCGGCAAAGAGGTCGGCGATGCGCTTGGCCTTGCCCACATGGGCGACGACCAGCTCGGCCATCGCGTCTTCCGCCGGCTTGGTCGCCTGCGTGAAGCCGCCGGCCGGCGGCGAAACCTGTACGCCGCCGAAATCGACGACCGGCTTGGCAGGCTCGACCAGAATCTCGCCATTCAGCGAAACGCGGGCGATGCCGCGCATGCCGAGCACGGTTTCTACCGCCTTGCGGCGCTGCTGGTCGGAAAGCTTCTTGATGCCCTCGACGGCAAGGTCGAGCCCGGACGCGGTCTCCAGCACGGAGATGCGGAAGGCTTCGGCATTGGCCGCCATGGAGGCGCCGATGGCCTTGATCGCCGGCAGCCGGGCCATGATACCCGCCGCCGAGATGGGACATTCCTCGATATCGACGATGTGGTGGCTTTCGGCCTGATTGAAGCCGATCAGCATATCCTTCTCGGTCTTGCGTGCCGCAAAGACCACGCGGCGGCGCTCGCCGGGATGGGCCACGACCAGATCGCCGACCTCGGCCTCGATGCCCTGCGATTTCAGTGCGTTGACCACCAGCTGCCGCTTGAAGGCGCGGTAGGGCGCATCCGCAAGATGCTGCAGCGTGCAGCCGCCGCAGGTGCCGTTGACGCCGTCGGGACCGAAGTGGCGGCAGGCAGGCTCCTGCCGGTCCGCCGACGCCTTGGCGATCGACATGATCGTGCCCTGGTTCTTCACGCGGGCGATTGCCACCTCTTCGCCGGGCAGCGCAAACGGCACATAGATCGGGCCGTCCTTGCCGCTGGCAATGCCGTCGCCCTGTCCGCCAAGTTTCTGGATGGTGACTGTTTCAGTGCTCACGGCTTTGTTCCTGCGAGTAGATATTCCTGGTTGCCATCGCCGCCGGCAATGGGGGAGGCGATGAGCCCAAGGCTCTTCCAGCCCATCTCCTCTACGAACCAGCGTTCCAGCGAAGCCGCCACATCGGGCGCCGAAGCGGGATCTTTCAGCATGCCGCCCTTGCCGATCGCCTCGCGCCCGGCCTCGAATTGCGGCTTGACGAGCAGAACCGCGGTCGTACCGCTTTCGGCGATCTCGAGCGACGGCGCCAGCGCCAGCCGCAGCGAAATGAACGACACGTCGGAGACGATGAAGGTCACGTCATGGCCGACATCGTCGGCCGTCAGGTTGCGGGCGTTGAAGCCTTCGATATTGGCGACACGCGGATCGCCTGCAATGCGCGGATGCATTTGCCCATGCCCGACGTCGATCGCCGTCACATGGGCCGCACCGCGCTCCAGCAGAACTTCGGTGAATCCACCGGTCGAGGCGCCGATATCAAGACAGTGGTGTCCCGCCGGATCGAGAGAGAAATGGTCGAGCGCCGCCGTCAGCTTCAGGGCTGCGCGCGAGACATAATCCTGCGCCGGATCGTTGATTTCGATCGCGGCTTCCTCGGTAAAGAGCGCTCCGGGCTTGGTGACGGTCTTGCCGCCGACCTTCACCGTGCCGCGGTCGATGGCATCGCGCGCCCGCGAGCGGCTGGCAAAAAGACCGAGGCTGACGAGCAGCTGGTCGAGACGTTGTGGGTTCTGATCGGACATGGGCAGTCCATGACTGGCAAAACCCGCGCTTGCAAGCCTTTTGTTTGCGCCGCCGCCGTTGACGCCCGCGCGTGCTCGGCGATAATTCCGGCTCTGGTCATGGGGCAGGGGAGTGAAACGGCATGCCGATATCAAGAAGCGTGGCTCTGATCGCCGCCGTCATGATTGCCGCCCCGGCACTCGCCAACGACACCATGGCGGAGCTGAAGACCGGCGGCCTGACCTTCATCGAATCTCCTGACGTCAGCATGGAAAGCGAGGCGCTCTTCATCTCGGCCAAGGAAGTCCGCGTCGATTACGTCTTCGAAAACAGCGCGGACAAGGATGTCGAGACCCTCGTCGCCTTCCCGATGCCCGACCTGCCTGGCCATTTGGAGAGCGATATCGCGATCGCCGACGCCGGCAAGGACAATTTTCTCGATTTCACCGTGACACAGGACGGCAGGCCGATCTCGCCGACGCTGCAGCAGCGGGCGATCGCCGCCAGCATCGATGTGACCGATGACCTGAAGGCGCAAAACGTTCCGCCGCTTCCCTATGCCGAAGGCACGGCTGCAGCGCTCGAAAAGCTCCCCGACGCCGTCAAGCAGGACTGGCTGTCGCGCGGCCTGCTCTATGACGACGTCTATGACAATGACGGCAGCGGCATGAAGCATCACATGACGCCGCTCTGGACATTGCGCTCCACCTACTGGTGGAAAACCGTCTTTCCGGCCAGGGCCAAGGTGACGGTCTCGCACCGTTATACGCCGAGCGTCGGCGGCACCGTGGCGATCAGTTTCCTGGATGAAGGGCAGGCCAAGGGCGATCGCTTCGCCGAATATAAAAGCCGCTACTGCATGGACGACGGCTTCGTGAGAGCGGCGCAGAAACTTGACAGGGCGCAGGTGAATGGCGGCCCGAACTACACGGAAAGCTGGATTTCCTACATCCTCAAGACCGGCGCCAACTGGAACGGCCCGATCAAGAACTTTAAGCTGACGCTCGACAAAGGCGATGCGAAGAACCTGATCAGCTTTTGCGGTACCGGCGTGAAGAAGACCGGCCCGACGACCTTCGAGATGACGGCCACTGATTTCTGGCCGGAACGCGACCTCGATATCCTGATCCTCAACGCGCCGCAGGAATAGCGCCATCCCTATTTGTGCGGTGCAAACTTAAGCAATTTTAAAGCGGCGGCCACTAGGTTCCGCCCGATTGCAGCGGTTCGCCTGAATCGCTTCCGCCATGATGGCACGCATTTCCCTGCCCGCAGTTCATGTTCTCTCGTTTTTCAAAACATGTGGCCGCCGCCTCCCAGCGGCCGCGTTTTTGCCGCGCCGAATATTTGCCAGGAGAATTACCGGTGTTCGCCAATATTTCACTCAAGGGGAAGCTCGCGGCCACGTTCGCAGCCCTCATCGTCATTTTCGTTGCCGTCTCGTCCTATGTCTCCGTGAAGGCCAACGCCTCCGCCGACGCTGCCGCCCAGCAGGAAAAGTCCGAGCTGCTCGTCAACCAGATCGACGACGCTCTGCAGGCCATGCTCGAACAGGCCGTCAACCTGCGCGGCTTCATTCTCTTCCGCTCCGACAGCACCTATGGCGATATCTTCGCCAACCGCGAGCGCATGCTGAAGGCGATTGCCGCCGCCAAGGAAACAGCATCCGGCGAGCCGGAAGTGCTCTCCATGATCGACGGCATGCAGAAGGCCGCCGACCTCTATTTCCATGAACTTGCCGAGCCGCAGGCCAAGGCCCGCAAGGAAACCGAGACCCCGATCGAAGACGTCGTCAAGATCGGCGTCAACGCCACCAAGGGCCAGCTCGACGGCTTCCGTCAGGCCTCCGCCAAGATCAAAGCCGCAGCCCGCGACAAGTCCGCGTCGCTCGCCGCCATCCAGGCCGATGCCGACGGCGATCTCAACAACACGCTGCTCTTCGGCGGCATCGGCGCCTCGCTCGCGGCCGCTGTTCTCGCCTGGCTTCTGTCGCGCGCCATCGTCCAGCCGATCATCGGCATGACCACGGCGATGAGCCGCCTTGCGGCCGGCCACCACGATGTCGACGTTCCCGCCCTCGACCGCCGCGACGAAGTCGGCCGCATGGCCCAGTCGGTTCTGGTCTTCAAGGATGCGGCTGCCGAAAAGCTCCGGCTATCAGGTGAAACGGACCGCATGCGCAGCGACGCCGAGCGTCAGCGCCAGTTCTCCGACGAGGAGAAGGCTCGCGAATCCGCCGATATCCGCTTCGTCGTCGATGGTCTCGCAACCGGCCTGTCGAACCTGGCAAACGGCGATGTCGCAAGCCGCATCACCACGCCATTCTCAGCGCAGTTTGACGGTCTGCGCACCGACTTCAACCATGCTGCCGAGAAGCTGCAGGCGACCTTGCAGTCCGTCGGCCGCAACGCTTCGGCGATCAATGCCGGTGCCGGTGAAATCCGCTCGGCCGCCGATGATCTCGCCCGCCGCACCGAACAGCAGGCCGCAGCCGTCGAAGAGACCGCCGCAGCCCTCGAACAGGTCACGACCACCGTTCGCGACAGCGCCAAGCGCGCTGAAGATGTCGGCAAGCTGGTCGAGCGCGCTCGCCTCGGCGCCGAGCGATCCGGCGACGTCGTCCGCAAGGCCGTCACCGCCATGGAGCAGATCGAGAAGTCTTCGGGCGAGATCGGCAACATCATCGGCGTCATCGACGACATCGCCTTCCAGACCAACCTGCTGGCTCTGAACGCCGGCGTCGAAGCCGCGCGTGCCGGTGAAGCCGGCAAGGGCTTTGCCGTGGTCGCCCAGGAAGTCCGTGAGCTTGCCCAGCGTTCGGCGCAGGCCGCGAAGGAAATCAAGGCGCTGATCAACACGTCAGGCGAACAGGTCAATACCGGCGTTTCGCTGGTCGACCAGACTGGCAAGGCGCTGGCCGAAATCGTCAACGAGGTCCAGGAGATCAACCGCCACGTCGGCGCGATCGTCACCGCCACCCGCGAACAATCGATCGGCCTGCAGGAGATCAACACTGCCGTCAACAACATGGACCAAGGCACGCAGCAGAACGCCGCCATGGTCGAGGAACAGACGGCCGCCAGCCACTCACTGGCGCAGGAAGCCGCATCCCTCGACGCTCTCCTGCACCAGTTCAAGCTCGGTGCTGCCGCAGCCGTTGCTGTCGCCCCGCGCGCGGCAACCGCCCAGCCGGCCTCACGCCCGGTCGCCTCTCCGGCCCGCGCTCTGAACAACCGCGTCGCCTCCGCATTCGGCGGCAGGACTGCAACGGCCGCTGCGGCCGTGCAGGAAGATTGGGAAGAGTTTTGAGATCAGCCTGATCGTCTGAGACAGGGCCCCCGAGGGAAACTTCGGGGGCTTTTTTGTTTTTGGGTGCTTGCGGGTGTGGCCCCTCATCCCCGGTGTAACGAGTTGCACCTGAAACCTTCGGGCACCCTCTTCCCGAGGGGAGAAGGGAGTGTGACACTCGCTCGCCCTGTCAGCGAGTGAGAACGAAAGGCCTGTTCCAAACTCGATTTCCCTTTCCCCTCGGGGAGAGGGTAGGGTGAGGGGGTTCCGGATCAGGCGTTTTGCGATTTACCCCGCAACCCCAACCGCAGCACTGCGACCGAGCGCCCGGAATACCGTCGAGACAATCCCGGCGCGATCCAGCCCTGCATGGGCATTCATCGCCTCGGGCTTCGCCTGTTCCATCCAGATGTCGGGCATGACAAGCGAGCGCACCTTGAGCCCGTTGTCGAGCAGGCCTTCCATGGCCAGGAACTGCATCACGTGGCTGCCGAAGCCGCCGACGGAGCCTTCCTCGATGGTGATCAGGATTTCGTGGTGGGCGGCGAGCTGGCGGATCAGCTCGTGGTCGAGCGGCTTGGCAAAGCGCGCATCGGCAACGGTGGTGGAAAGACCGGCCGCATCGAGATCTTCGGCGGCAAGCACGCTGTCGGCGAGGCGGGTGCCGAACGAGAGCAGCGCCACCTTGGTGCCTTCCTTGACGATGCGGCCCTTGCCGATCTGCAGGATTTCGCCGCGCACCGGCATTTCGATGCCGACACCTTCGCCGCGCGGATAGCGGAACGAGATCGGGCCGGCATCATAGGCAGCGGCGGTGCGCACCATATGCTTCAGTTCAGCCTCGTCGGCAGCCGCCATCACCACGAAGCCGGGAAGGGCGGCCAGGAAGGTCGTGTCGAAGGAACCGGCATGCGTCGGCCCGTCGGCGCCCACGAAACCGGCGCGGTCGATCGGGAAACGGACGGGCAGGCCCTGGATGGCGACGTCATGGACGACCTGGTCGTAGGCGCGCTGCAGGAAAGTCGAATAGAGCGCGGCAAACGGCTTGTAGCCTTCGGCGGCGAGACCGGCGGCAAAGGTCACCGCATGCTGCTCGGCAATGCCGACATCGAAACAGCGGGCCGGATAAAGGCTTGCCAGCTTGTCCAGGCCGGTGCCGTTCGGCATCGCGGCGGTGATGCCGACGATCTTGTCGTCGAGCTCGGCTTCCTGCGCCAGCGCTTCGGCGAAGACGCTCGTATAGCTCGGTGCATTCGGCTTCACCTTCGCCTGGGCGCCGGTGATGACGTCGAACTTGTTGACGCCGTGGTACTTGTCGGCTGCGGCTTCCGCCGGCGGATAGCCCTTGCCCTTCTGGGTCACGACATGGATCAGAACAGGTCCTTCCGCATGGTCGCGCACATTGCGCAGAACCGGCAGCAGGTGCTCGAAGGAATGACCGTCGATCGGGCCGATATGATAGAAGCCCATCTCCTCGAACATCGTCCCGCCGGTCACGTAGCCGCGGGCATGCTCGACGGCGCGGGTAATGGCGCGGTCGACCTTCTTGCCGAGATAGGCGGTCAGTTTCTTGCCGAAATCGCGGAAGCCCATATAGGTGCGGCCGGAAGCGAGGCGCGCCAGATAAGCGCTCATCGCACCCGTCGGCGGGGCGATCGACATGTCGTTGTCGTTGAGGATGACGATCAGCCGGGCGTCGAGCGCACCGGCATTGTTCAGCGCCTCATAGGCCATGCCGGCCGACATCGCGCCGTCGCCGATCACGGCGATCACCCGCTTGTCGGTCTTGTCGAGTTCGGCGGCAACGGCCATGCCGAGACCCGCGGAGATCGAGGTCGAGGAATGGGCGGCGCCGAAGGGATCGTATTCGCTTTCGGCACGGCGCGTGAAGCCGGACAGGCCGTTTTCCTGGCGCAGGGTGCGGATGCGGTCGCGACGGCCGGTCAGGATCTTGTGCGGATAACACTGGTGGCCGACGTCGAAGATCAGCCGGTCGTCGGGCGTGTTGAAGACGCTGTGGATAGCGATCGTCAATTCGACGACGCCGAGGCCGGCACCCAGATGTCCGCCCGTTCGCGAGACAGCGTCGATCATCTCGTCGCGGACCTCGCGCGCAAGCTGCGGCAGCTCGCGATCATCGAGCTTGCGCAGGTCGGCGGGATAGGTGACCTGATCAAGCAGCGGTGTCTTCGGCGTTTGTGTCACGGGCGGGCGCTCTTTCTTGTCATTCTAGGCTTATGCTTATTCCGATTAAATTGCGGCAAAACAAGTGCGTTTCAAGAACCGCAACCCCTCCATTCTAGAGAAGTTCAGCCCTCAGGCAAAGGCACGAATTCCTCTTCATCCCCTGGAACGATATCGAAACGGCCGGTGCGCCATTCTTCCTTGGCCTTCTCGATGCGCTCTTTCGAGGAGGAGACGAAATTCCACCATATGTAGCGCTTGGAATTCAGGGCCGCGCCCCCGAAGAGCATCAGGTGACAGCCGTCGCTTCCTGCCTCCAGCGTGATTGGATCGCCCGGCCGGAAAACCAGCAACTGGTCGGCCGCAAAACGGTCTCCGGCGATGACCACTTCGCCCGAGAGCACATAGACCGCGCGTTCTTCATGGGCCGCAGCAAACGGAAACTTGGCGCCCGGCTGGATGTTGATGTCGGCATAGAGCGTATCGGAGAACACCTTGACCGGCGATTTCAGGCCCTCGAACGAACCGATGACGACGCGGCCGCGAATGCCGGTATCCTCGATGACAGGCATCTCGCTCTTTTCGGTATGGGCGAAGGCCGGATCGATCTCTTCCTTGTCGTCGGGCAGCGCGAGCCAGGTCTGCAACCCCGACATCAGCAGCGGATGACCGCGCAGATTGTCGGGCGTGCGTTCCGAATGCACGATGCCGCGCCCGGCCGTCATCAGGTTGATATCGCCCGGCCGGATCACCTTTTCGGTGCCGAGGCTGTCGAGATGACGGATTTCGCCGTCGAAGAGATAGGTGACCGTCGAAAGCCCGATATGCGGATGCGGCTTCACATCCAGCGCCTCATCCGGCTTCAGGATCGCCGGTCCCATCCGGTCGAAGAAGATGAACGGCCCGACCAGCCGCCGCTGCCTTGTCGGAAGCGCACGCCGCACCTGGAAACCGCCGATATCGCTGGTGCGCGGAATGATCAGATTCTCGATCGCATCACAGGCGAAGGCATCGCCGGGCAGGGGGTCTTTACCGGGGAAGAAGGACATGAATTATTTCTCCGCTTCGTCGTGTGCTGCAAGCAACGCTTTCACGTCTGCGAGCAGACGCTCAAAATGCCCGTTGACGGTGTCGTAGATCATCTTTCTGCTGATGCGGTCATAGTCATGACGCAGCACGTTGCCGATCCGGCGCACGGCACCCCAATCATGCTGCGGCAGCATCTCCTCGGCAAAACCATCAAGCTTGACGGCTGCTTCGGAAATGCGAAGGACGCAACGCTCAGTCGCATCGATAGTCTTCTGATCGGCAAGGAACTGTTCGAGCGTCATGCCGTGCATGTAGCTGAGCACGTTTTCGACATTTTCCGCGATATCGGCAAATCGCAGCCAGGGTTTTCTAGAAGGCAACTTTGCGGTCCCGTTCGATCTCCTGAGCGAGACGGGGCCTCCCGATCGGCTCAGTAACGACATCGACAGGGCGCCCTGTAATCTCCTCTAGCCGCTCCTTCAGTTCGCCGACAACGCGGAAGTAGGTCAAGCCCGATTCGAGGATGTGGTCCTCCAACAATACCGCCACATCGATATCGGATGTTTCCGTAGCCTCGTCACGGGCTACCGAGCCAAACAACGACAGGCCGGTGACGCCTGCAGCACGCAGCTCATCCTCGTGATCCCTGATAGTCGAAATGACGGTTTCTCTATCCATACACCCAATATAGGTGTGTTTGGTCAGGCGGTCGAGAGCGCCAATTAAGCCCCGTCGAGCGGCTCCACGCCCTGCGGCTTGCCGGCGCGGTCGAGACGGATCTTCTCGATACGGTTTTCGGCTGCAGAAAGCAGGGTTTCGCAATGCTTCTTCAGCGCTTCGCCGCGCTCGTAGATCTCGATGGATTCGTCCAGCGCCACGTCGCCGCGTTCCAGGCGGGCAACGATGCTTTCGAGTTCGGCCACGGCCTTTTCGAAGGAAAGACCTGAAACTTCAGGCTTGGCGCTGTCAGTCATACTCAACCCTTCATCAATCGAAGCACATGCAGGCCTGCCGATTCGGCGAGGCCTTCGAGATCATATCCGCCTTCCAGCAGGCTGACGACCCGGTTGGAGGCGCTTCTGTCGGCTATCTCCAGCAATCTTCCGGTCGCCCAGTCGAAATCCTCGCCGACCAGATTGATCTGTGCCAGCGGATCGCGGTGATGCGCGTCGAAGCCGGCGGAGATGATGATCAGGTCCGGGCGGAAGTCGTTGAGCGCCGGCAGCACGCGGGACTTGAAGGCTTCGCGAAAGTGGTCGCTGCCGACATTCGGCGAGAGCGGCGCATTGACGATCGTGCCATGCTTGCCGGTTTCGTCCTTGGCGCCGGATCCCGGATAGAGCGGCATCTGGTGCGTCGAGCAGAACAGCACCGAGGGATCGTCCCAGAAAATGTCCTGTGTGCCGTTGCCGTGATGCACGTCCCAGTCGACGATCGCGACACGTTCGGCGCCATAACGCTTCTGCGCATGGCGGGCGGCGATCGCGGCATTGTTGAAGAAGCAGAAACCCATTGCCTTGCTCTTCTCGGCATGGTGGCCGGGCGGGCGCGCGGCGACGAAAACGTTGTCCGCCTTGCCGGTGAACACGTCGTCGACGGCAGCCATGGCGCCGCCGACGCCTGTCAGCACCGCTTGCAGGCTCTTCGAGCTCGCATAGGTGTCGGCTTCCAGCTGGTTGATCTCGCCTTCCTCTTCCGGAATCTGCCGCATGACGGCGATCAGATGCTCTTCCGGATGGGCGAGCAGAACCGCATCCTCGTTGGCCTGCGGTGCCTCCTTGCGGTCCAGCCGCTCGAAGTTCGGATGGCCGAGCGCGACGTTGATCGCGCGCATCCGGTCCGGCCGTTCGGGGTGGCCTTCGGGCGTGACATGCTCAAGAAAGATCGGGTGTTCGTAAAGGCGGGTGCTCATGGCGACACTCTTATCCTCTGGCCCTGTCATGATCCACAGCAGATGGTGCCGGGCATGGCTATTTCAACAGGCGCGCACCGTCGAGTGCCTATCATCGCAAGCGTTTACTTCATCTCTGGCGGCGCCTAGTGTCCCGCGCGGGGCAGGGGGAAGACAATACGATGGCAAAGCCGAAACGCAGCAATGTGGCGCAGATACGAATACCGTTCCGGGATGTGGACATGAACGGTCAGATGTTTCTCGCGTCCTATATTTCCCACGCCGAAGCGGTGCTTGCAGGCTTCTGGTCGATGCGGCCGGAGCTTGATGACGAACCGCTCTATGTGGCGGCCAAAGTATCCTGCACGCTGCACCGCCCGCTTGCCTATGACGAGGAGGCGACCTTTACCGCGACCGTCGACAAGATCGGCCTTCGCTCCGTCGGCTTCATCATTTCTGTCGATGCCAAGGGAGACCGGGCCGCGGAAGTGGAGCTGACCTGGCAGGCGCGCGGGCGCGAGAGTGGCGAGCCGGTCGCGCTGCCGGAAGAGACGCGCGACTGGCTCTATAGTTTTCTCGATTAGGCGCGCACCGGCAGCAGCGGATAGCCGACCATCACGGCGCGGCCGACGAGTGCTGCGACAAAGGCCTTGGCGACGTCACCCGGCACGAAGGCCATTGAGCCGACAAAGGCCTGCTCAAGGTTGACGCCGCTGACCAGCGCCAGATAGCCGATGCCGAAAGCATAGAGCACGACGATCCCGCCGATCATCGCCGACAGGAAGAATCCAACCGTCTGCACGAGGCCGGATTGCTCGGCTTTGACCAGACGCTCGCTGAGATAACCTGTCGTGAAGGCGGCAAACAGCCAGCCGATCAGGAAGCCCGTCGTCGGCGCCGCGAAGGCGGCAAGTCCGCCGCGGCCGCCCGAAAGCACCGGCAGACCGATGGCGACGAGCACCCAGACGATCAGTACGGCAACCACGCCGCGGCGCGCGCCAAGCACGATGCCAGCCATCATCACGCCCATCGATTGCGCGGTGATCGGCACCGGAATGAAGCCGAGCGTGATCGGCGGCAGAATGCCGAGCGCCACGATGATCGCGGCAAAAAGGGCAGAGAGGACAAGGTCGCGGGTGCTCATCATGGGCTCCGTGTTTACGATCGGTTAACTGACATGCCGCCGAATGCCGCGCGCGTCAATTGCCGCGGCAATGTTATCCGCATCTCTGAGCGTCAGGATGATGAGGGGCGCCAGCATCGTCACGGGACGGACCTTTATGCCGCGCGCCGCATGCGCTTCCTTGATCGCCTGATAGCGGCCGAGAATCTCGGGCACGAAGCGGACGACGAGCCCAACCGCCAGCCCGACATCATTGGCCTGCACCAGCCCCAGCCGCTCGAGCGGGCGGGCAAGCAGCGTGATCTCGTCGATGAATTCGGCGATCGTCGTTGTCGCCGTCACGGCGGCGGCAAAGAACATCAGCGACGTCAGCCTGAGAAGCGCGACCACGGCGCCGTGCCAGGGATTGAAGGCAAGACTGAACAGCGCGACGATGCCGATCGTCAGCAGCACCGGCTTCAGCCGCTGCAGTGCCTGGGCAAGGGGAATGCCGAGCCGGAAATAGAGCATGGCACTTGCCAGCACGGCGATTGACAGCAGCGGAATATCGCGCGTCGTGAAAAGAATGACGCCGAGGATAGCCAGCACGAGCAGCTTGGCGCGCGCCGGCAGCCGGTGCATGAGGCTGTTACCCTCGACATAGAGCGATTGCATCAGCCGGCGATCTCCCGGTAGCGCGCGATCGCCTCTGCCGCCGGCGCGTCGGCAGCAAGTGCCCCCTCGTGGAAAACCAGCACGCGGCCGAAACCGGCGATCAGCTCCAGGTCATGGGTGATGACGATCGCATTCTCGGGCAGCCCCTCGATCAGCCGCTGCACCAGGACGCGGTTCTTCAGATCCAGCTGGTTGGTCGGCTCGTCGAGGATCAGGATATCGGGCCCGGTGACCAGCACCGAGGCGAGCGCTGCGATCTGCAGCTCGCCGCCGGAAAGCTCGTGCGCCCGGCGGCTGCCGAGATGGGCGGCGCCGAAACGCGTCAGGACAGCTTCGACCCTTGCCTCGATCTCGGATTTCGGTACGCCGCGGCTCTTCAGGCCGAAGGCAATATCGTCCTTCACGATCGGCAGGATGATCTGGTTCTGCGGCTGCTGGAAGATGAAGCCGACATCGCCGAGCGCGCCGCGCTCATCGGCCGTATCGCGGCCGTTGACGAGCACGCGTCCGGCCGTTGGCTTGGCAAGTCCGTTGATCAGCCGCGCGAAGGTCGTCTTGCCGGAGCCGTTCAGCCCGATCACGCCGATGCGGTTTTCGGCAAGCAGCAGGCTGAGTGGCTGCAGCGCCTGGCGCGCGCCGTAGCTGACCGCAGCGCCTTCGAAACGGATGTCCAAATTCAGTCCCTCATAGATCAGGCGCAAGCTTCTACAGCGACGGCGCGGAAAGTGCAAAAGCGGGTGGCTAGGAAGATTTTCCGACATATGATGAGGCCATGACGAATCTGCTCTCGAATGCCGATGCCCGCCGCGTCTTCATTGCCAAGCAGGGGCTGAGCGCACCGCCGAACCGCGCCTTGACCAAGGACGGGCTCTTGCAGCTCATCCACGATCTCGGCTTCGTGCAGGTCGACAGCATCCAGACGGTCGAGCGCGCCCATCACCAGATCCTGTTCTCCCGCAACCAGACCTACCGGCGCGAACACCTGACCTCGCTTCTGGAAAAGGACGGCGCGCTGTTCGAACACTGGACGCATGACGCCTCGATCCTGCCGAGCGCCTTCTTCAAATACTGGAAGCACAAGTTCGTCCATCAGGAGGAAGTGCTGGTCGAGCGCTGGCGCAAATGGCGTGGCGAGGGTTTTGAGGATGCCTTCGAGGAAACTTACGACCGCGTCGTCGCAAACGGCGCCATTCTGGCCCGTGATATCAAGGCGGATGGCCATGTCTCCGGCGGCTGGTGGAACTGGCATCCGAACAAGACGGCGCTCGAATATTTCTGGCATACGGGCAAGTTCGCCATCGCCGGGCGCTCGAACTTCCAGAAGATTTACGACCTCGTCGAACGCGTGATTCCGGACGAGTTCCGCGAACCCGAAGTAGACCGGGAGGAATTCATCGACTGGGCCTGCCGCAGCGCGCTCTCCCGCCTCGGCTTTGCCACATCGGGAGAGATTGCCGCCTTCTGGAACCTAATTTCCCCTGAAGCCGCAAAGGGGTGGGTTGCCGCCCATCGCGAGGAGCTCACCGAAGTGATCATCGAACCGGCGCTCGGCGGCAAACCGCGCCCGTCCTGGGCGCTTGCCGAATTCCCGGCCACGATAGACGGCTATCCGGATGCGCCGCCCCGCATCCGCGTGCTGAGCCCCTTCGACCCGATGATCCGCGACCGCAACCGCACCGAACGCCTCTTCGGCTTCTTCTACCGCATCGAAATCTTTGTGCCCGAGCCGAAGCGCGAATACGGCTATTACGTCTTCCCGCTGCTGGAGGGCGACAGGCTCATTGGCCGCATCGACATGAAGGCTGACAGGAAGAAGGGCACGCTGGACGTGAAGCGTCTGTGGCTGGAGCCGGGTGTGCGGGCCTCGGCCGGACGTCTCGACAGGCTCGCTGCCGAGCTCGACCGCGTCGCCCGCTTTGCCGGAGTGGAGCGCGTGATCCTTGCCAATGGCTGGCTCGGGTAGTTGATGCCAGACGTTTGAATTTTAAGCAGTTTTTTCGAAATTACCCGGCGTTAATCTTGACGCCGGTTTACCATGCCCATGCCAAAATTGTTAAGCACCGTTCCCCTACGGTTGGCGCATGAAAACGCACCTCATCAGATATGCCGCATGGTTGGCTTGGAACGACCTGGGCCGCAGGGTCAGGGCTCTGATCCGCAACCGCCGCGACGCCCGTGCCGCGGCGGCCTCAACACTCTCGCCGGGCGAGCAGCGAGAGCTGATGAAGCCGGTCGCGGTAAAGTCGGCGCTGATCGACGCGGTCTATTTCAGCCAGGAGGATGGCCGGCTTCGGGTCTGCCTTAGCAATGGCGAGGACCGGACCTTCGAGGGCGTCAACGAGGCGCATGTGATTGCCATGGTCACCTCGCAGTCGCCGGGCAGATATTACATGCGCAACGTCCGCCCCCGCTTCAAGCGTATCGCCGCCTGAGCGCGGGCGCATTTGCTGTGATCAGCCGAGTTCAGTCTTGGTGATCTTGATCCCAAAACCCTCAAGCCCGACATAGTGCCGCTCGCGGCTGGTCAGAAGCTTGATCGAGGTCACGCCGAGATCCTTCAGGATCTGTGCGCCGAGACCGATTTCCAGCCATTCGCTCTCGCGCGTTGCTGCTTCGGCATGCGCCTCGCGGCCCTGGCTGCGGGCCTTGCGGCCGTTGTCGATATGGCCGACACCGACGGAGCCTTCGCGCAGATAGACGATGATGCCGCGGCCTTCCTCGGCGATCTTCTGCATGTAGTGGTCGACAGGGCTCTTCTTGCCGAACAGATCTTCGGCAACATTCTCCGGATGCAGGCGCACCGGAATGTCGATGCCGTCGCGGATGTCGCCGAAGACGACGGCGAGGTGCTGCATCGGATCCCAGGGCAGCGAGTAGGTATGGGCCTTGGCCTTGCCGAACGGGGTTTCAATGTCGAAGCTCGCGCCGAGCTCGATCAGCGTTTCCTTGCGCTGGCGGTAGGCGATCAGATCGGCAACCGACACCTGCTTGAGGCCGTGTTCCTCCGCAAAGCTGCTCACCTGCGGACCGCGCATGACAGTGCCGTTGTCGTTGACGAGCTCGCTGATCACACCGATGAGCGGCAGACCGGCAAGCCTGCAGAGATCGACGGCGGCTTCCGTATGGCCGGAACGCATCAGCACGCCGCCCTCGCGGGCGACCAGCGGGAAAATGTGGCCCGGCCGGACGAAATCGGCAGCACCCACATTCGGGTTGGCGAGGTTGCGCACCGTCAGCGTCCGGTCGTCGGCCGAGATACCCGTCGTCGTGCCGTGCTTGAAGTCCACCGAGACCGTGAAAGCGGTCGTATGCGCCGAGTCGTTTTCGGCGACCATGGCATTGAGGTTCAGGCGCTTGGCCTCTTCCTTCGGCATCGGCGTGCAGACGATGCCCGAGGTGTGGCGAACGATGAAGGCCATCTTCTCCGGCGTACAGTGAACGGCGGCGACGATCAGGTCGCCTTCGTTCTCACGGTCGTCGTCATCCATGACAACGACGATTTCGCCGGCTTCGAAGGCCCGGATGGCATCGACGACGCGCTTCTGGTCATAAGGCATGGAGCAATTCCTATTTCAGCCGGCCGGTCTGGCCGCGGTCGCGGAGGTAATGATCTGCAATGGCGCAGGCAACCATCGCCTCGCCGATCGGCACGGCGCGGATGCCGACGCAGGGGTCGTGACGGCCCTTGGTGCGGATATCGACATTCTTGCCATCGGCATCGATCGACTGGCGCTCGGTCAGGATCGAGGAAGTCGGCTTGATGGCGAAGCGGGCGATGACAGGCTGGCCAGTGGAAATGCCGCCCAGGATGCCGCCTGCGTGGTTGGAGAGGAACAGCGGATTGCCGTCATTGCCCATCCGCATCTCGTCGGCATTCTCCTCGCCGGTGATTTCGGCCGCACCGAAGCCGTTGCCGATCTCGACGCCCTTGACGGCATTGATCGACATCAGCAGCGAGGCGATGTCCTGGTCGAGCTTGGCATAAATCGGTGCGCCGAGACCGGCCGGAACGCCTTCGGCAATGACCTCTACCACCGCACCGACGGATGAGCCGCTCTTGCGGATACCATCGAGATACTCTTCCCAGACGGGAACGATAGCGGCATCGGGCGCAAAGAACGGGTTCTGATCGACCTGAGCCCAATCCCAGTTCTGACGGTTGATCTTGTGCTTGCCGATCTGGATCAGCGCAGCACGCACCTTCATCTCCGGCACGACGAGGCGGGCAATGCCGCCGGCGGCCACACGGGCCGCAGTCTCGCGTGCCGAGGAGCGCCCGCCGCCGCGATAGTCGCGGATCCCGTATTTCACGTCATAGGTATAGTCGGCATGGCCCGGCCGGTATTGGCGGGCGATCTCGCCGTAGTCTTTAGAGCGCTGGTCGGTGTTCTCGATCAGCATCGAGATCGGCGTGCCCGTGGTGATCATCGTCTCGCCATCGGCATCCAGCATCACGCCAGAGAGAACCTTGACCAGATCGTCCTCGCGGCGTTGCGTCACGAACCGCGACTGGCCGGGTTTGCGCTTGTCGAGCCAGACCTGAATGTCCTCGAGCTTGAAGCGCAGGCCGGGTGGCGTGCCATCGACGACGCAGCCGAGTGCCGGACCGTGGCTTTCGCCCCAGGTCGTGACGCGGAAAAGATGACCGAATGTGTTGTGCGACATGTGTTACCGACCAATGGGCGCCGCCTAGGCCGTCGCCGGCAGCGCCAGACTTCCAGAAATTCGCGGTCACTCATAGGCCAAAAAGCAAAGCGGGCAAACGCCTTTCTTTGCCGAAAAGCGGCGCAATCTGAGAATGATGTTTCTGCAATTTGGAAACGATGGGCTTACGACGCGAGGCGCCAGGCGGTGCCGAGTGCAGCCTGCGTGAAGTCTTCGAAGGCGAGCGGCCGCGAGAAGGCATAGCCCTGCAGGATATCGCAGCCGAGATCGCGCAGCATGTCGGCATGGTCGATGCTCTCGACGCCTTCGGCCACCGTCTCGACGCCAAGCGAGCGGGCGATGTCGATGATTGAGCGAACCAGCGTGCGTTCCTGCGAGGAGTGGAGGATCGGCTGCACCAGTTGGCGGTCGATCTTCAGCCGCTTCGGCTTCAGTTTCAGCAGCGAGACGATCGAAGTGTGACCGGTGCCGAAATCGTCGATCTCGATGTCGATGCCGAGCGCCTTGATCCGGTCGAGGTTCTGGGCGGCGACGTCTTCGCTTTCGTCGAGGAAGATCGATTCCACCAGCTCGAAGGAGAGTTCGCCCGGGCGGATATGCAGATGGCTGAGCGACTCGAAGAGGCTGCCGTCATGCAGGCGCCGCGCCGAGACGTTGACCGAGACCTGCGGCACGAGGAGACCATGGGCCGCCCAGCGCATCTTGTCCTTCAGCGCGGTTTCCAGAACGATGCTGTCAAGCGTCTGCACCACGTTGATCTCGTCGGCAATCCGCAGGAACTTGTCCGGCGTCAGCACGCCGCGGGTCGGATGGTGCCAGCGCACCAGCGCTTCGACGCCGGTCAGCTTCATCGAGCGGGCGCAGAACTGCGGCTGATACCAGGCGGTGAACTCGTTGTTGTCGATACCGGCCAGGATCTCGTCGGCCGTGCGCTTGTTGTTGATGATGTCGGCCTGGAGGTTCTGATTGAAGAACTCGTAGCGGTTCCGGCCCAAGCTCTTGGCGCGGTAGAGCGCGATATCGGCATTGATCAGCATCTTGCGCGCATCGACATGGATGCCGTTGGCAAGCGCGATGCCGATCGATACGCCGCAGCGGCACGAGAAGCCCTGGAAGTCGATCGGCTGGCGCATTTCCTCGATGACGCGGCCTGCAAGCTCGGCCATGTCGACGTCGCTGACGTCATGCGCCAGGATCACGAACTCGTCGCCGCCGATGCGCGCCACGAGATCGCTGCCGCGCACATTCTTCGACAGCACCTTGGAAGCATGCACCAGCATCGCATCGCCGGCGGCGTGGCCGAGCGTGTCGTTGATTTCTTTGAAGCGGTCGAGGTCGATATGCAGGATCGCGAATTTCTGGCGCTGCGAGCGCGCGTCGATCGTCAGGCTTTCCAGCGCGATATCAATCTTGCGGCGGTTGGCGAGGCCGGTCAGCGGGTCATGCAGCGAATTATGCTCGATGCGGTTCTTGGCAAGTTCAAGCTCGATATTCTTGGCAACCGCCTCGTCCTTAGCGGCCTTGAGCTCGGCCGTCAGCAGCGCGTCCTCGGTGACGTCGAAGGCAACGCCAATGACCTTGGTGGCGCCCGAGGGTGTCTGGTGTACCTTGCCGGTGGACCGGACATAGCGAACGCCGCCATCGGGGCAGGGGACGCGGCAAATCAGCGTATGCGTATCGCCCGGCTGGTTGAAGAAGCGCGACGCCTCGACCGCGGCCGCGCGATCGTCCGGATGGATGCAGGAGAGCCAGAGATCTTCGGTGACGAAGCCGTTGCGCGGAGCCAGGCCGTAGAGTTCGTGCATGCGCTCGTCCCAGAGCGAACCCTGGTTACCGACCGTGGCATCCCAGACGCCGCACTGATAGGCGTCGAGCGCCAGATCCAGCTTGCCGGACACTTCGGTCAGCTCGGCTTCGCGCCGCGAGATCTCGTCGAGCGCCAGTTCCAGCTCGGCATTCTTGATGTCGCTGGTGTTCTTTGCCCGGCGCAGCGTATCGGCCGCTTCCGCATCGGCGGTTACGTCGGCGACGATGCCGATCGTCCGGCCAACACCGCCGGCGTCGGTATAGAACGAGCCGACTGAGCGCAGATGGCGGACCGTGCCGTCTGCGAGGAAGATGCGGTACTGCGCGGTGCAGGAGGTGCCCGCCACGCTGCAATTGAAGAAATGCGCCTCGGCGATCGGCCGGTCTTCGGCCGCGATCTTCGACAGCCAGCTTTCCAGAGGGTGGCTTCCTTCGCCGGTCCCTTCGCCGTGCAGCGCCGAAGCGCGGCCGTCCCAATAGAGACTGTGGCCGCCGTCCTCGAGTTCCCAGATGCCGATATTGGAGGAATCGAGCGCCAGATTTAGGCGCTGCGAAAGCTCGAGCAGCTTCACCTCGCGGCGTTCCAGCTGCGAGATGTTGCGGTTGCGCTCGCCGAGCAGCAGGGTTGCGAAGAAGATCGGGATGATGATCACGCAGCCGGCGGTGATGATGATCACCCTGAGCTGCGACTGGTTCGGCGGCGCTTCCTCCCAGCCGGTCATCGGCACGGCCGACAGCTCCCAGCGTCCGCCTGCAAAGGCGATCTTGCGGCGCAGCGGCTGCTTGTCGAAAACATCGGTGTCGCCGAAGAAGGGCGCTGCCGAATCGGCCGCTGCCGTCCCAAGATCGCGCACCGCGATCGCCAGGTGATCGAGATGCGGATAGCGCTCCTGGTTTTCGCTGTTTCGCGCCGGCTTCAGGCCGGTGTTCTCATAGAACATGTCGCGGTCGATGGTGACCTCGACAGCGCCCCAGATCTTCCGCTGCCCATCTTCCTTGACGAAGATCGGGAAGAAGATCGCAAACGCATCCTTGCCTTCGGATGTCTTGATCGGGCCGTAGAAGCGCGCCTGCTGGTCGCCGGTATTGCGGGCGACCGATTGCATGCTAGAAAGCACTTCGCGCACATCCTTGCCGATCCGCGACTTGTTGGACTGCGGCGGGTAGACGTTGCTGACGATAAAGCCGGGGGCGACGGCGACATTGATGAAATGCGGGTTCTGGATCAGCAGCCAGTTGATCTGCCGCTCCATCTCTTCGGCATTCGTGCGGGCGCTCAGCGAAATCATGTTCGAGAGGTCACGGACGATGGTGATGTCCATGTTGATCTGTGCAGCCATGCGGGCGCGAATCAGATTAGTCTCGTTTTCCGTGCGGATCTGCAGCTCGCGCAGATGCGCGGCAGTATTGGCGCGATCAAGAGTGATGCCGACAGCAACGATCATGAACGCTACAAAGCCGGAGACCAGCAGCGAAAGCCATGTATTCTTGAAAATTCGCCGCAGTTGCCTGTTGCCGCCCAGCCGGAAAAGCAAAATCAGTCTCCCTTGTTTAACGGCAACTGTAAGAGGAACTTGTTAATTTACGATTTCCTGCAATTTTATATTTCGGATGCCAAAAGAACCCGGGGATAATGGTTAATCGCTGCTGCTGATTATTGTTAAAATGCTATTCATCAATTGGGCGGCGAAAGCCATTGTTCCGGGCAATTTTTGCCATATTCAGAGGGTTATCTGTGTTCCATAAGATTTTTGAGTCGAGTGTGAAGAGGGTCGCCGCGATGCGTTTTTTTGTTGCCACGCTGTTGGCCACCGCCAGTTTCCTGTCGCCGATCAGCGGTTTTGCTGAAAGCGCCGACGTCGAAGCGACAATCAAGAAGGTCGATACGGCCAATCTCAGCCTGACGCTCGACGACGGCAAGACCTATCAGGCGCCGGAAGAATTCAATTTCGATGGTCTGAAGGCTGGCGTGAAGGTCGTGATCTTCTATACTGAGGTCGACGGCAAGCGCGTCATCAACGACCTCGATATCGTCCAGTAACCGGGATCAGATCCAGCCGATCAGCCGTTCCGCCCTGTCGATCTTCAAGATCCGGTCCTGCGGAATGTCGCCTTCGGCGGCTTCGTGCTTCGGCACATCGGCAATCATCTTGAAAAGACTGCGAATGACGCCGCCATGCGTCACGCAAACTGTTGGTTTATCAACGGAATTTAGCCAGGACGCAATCCGCCACGACATGATCTCGTAGCTCTCGGCGTCGTCGCCGGGCGGAATGAAATCCCATTTGTTGAGGTTGCGCTCGGTGACGCGCTCACGCTGAGTCGCCTTCAATTCCTTGATCGTCGAGCCTTCCCAATCGCCGAAGGAAACCTCGACCAGCCGTTCGTCGGTGCGGTAGGCCTTGGGATCGACGCCCATGGCCTCGCGGATGATTTCCATCGTCTGGCGGGTGCGGGTGAGGGGGCTGGCGACGAAGTCGAAGGCAATGCCTTCAACCTTCAGAATCTCTGCGAGATCAATGCCGTTCAGCCGCGCTTGTTCGCGGCCGATGGGGTTCAGCGGAATGTCCTTCTGTCCCTGGAGACGGCGTTCGGCATTCCAATCGGTCTGGCCGTGTCGGACCACATAGATAAGCACGGCATGTCCCGTTTCTTGGAGTTCGGTCAGTCCTTGATAACCGAAATATCCGGCGCGTCCACAGCCTTCATGCCGATGACATGGTAGCCGCTGTCGGCGTGGTGAACTTCACCGGTGACCGAGCGCGACAAGTCGGACAGCATGTAGAGGCCGACGTCGCCGACTTCCTCGATGGTGACCGTGCGGCGCAGCGGCGCGTTGTACTCGTTCCACTTCAGGATGTAGCGGAAGTCGCCGATGCCGGAGGCAGCGAGCGTCTTGATCGGGCCTGCGGAGATCGCGTTGACGCGGATGTTCTTCGGTCCGAGGTCGACGGCCAGATACTTGACGCTGGCTTCGAGAGCGGCCTTGGCAACGCCCATGACGTTATAGTTCGGCATCACCTTCTCGGCACCGTAGTAGGTGAGGGTGAGCAGCGAACCGCCATCCGTCATCAGCTTCTCGGCGCGGCGTGCGACCGAGGTGAAGGAGAAGACGGAGATCTGCATCGTCTTGTTGAAATTGTCGGCAGAGGTATCGACATAGCGGCCGGTCAGCTCGTCCTTGTCGGAGAAGCCGATGGCGTGAACGACGAAGTCGATCTTGCCCCACATCTTTTCGACATTGGCGAAGACTTCATCGATGGTGGATTCGTCGGAGACATCACAGTGGCCGGCCAGAACGCCGCCGAGTTCGGCAGCCAGCGGCTCGACGCGCTTCTTCAGCGCTTCGCCCTGATAGGTAAAGGCGATTTCGCCACCCTGTGCATGAATGGCCTTCGCAATGCCCCACGCGATCGAGCGATTGTTCGCAACGCCCATGATGACGCCGCGCTTGCCTGACATGAGGCCTGTTGCTTGAGCCATATTTTGCCCCCTAATGAACCAATTCAAACGTGCCTATGGCATAGGCAGCTAATCGGTTCAAGATTGCGAGCAATCATCAACTGTTAGGGATCGTAACAAAGGGTGCTCTTGTCACGAAAATTTCACAGGAAAAGCCCTTCGCGCATGCTTCTCATCAGGTCGGTGACCTTATCGTCCGGTTTTTCCCACAGAATAATGCGCAACTCGACGACGAGATCGCCCTTTGCGCCGTTGCCGTCAGGCAGTCCCTGGTTTTGGACGCGGATCGATTTGTCCGAACCGGACCAGGCCGGAACGCTGACCCGGACTTTGCCGTCGGGACCATCGATCTCGGCTTCCGTGCCCAGCACGGCGTTCTCGATGGTCAGCGGCAGAACGGTGTGCAGGTCATAGCCGTGCACGGTAAACTTCGGGTCGGATGCGATGCGCACGCTGATCACGGCGTCGCCGCGCTGCATGTTCGGCAGTTTCAGCCCCTGTCCCTTAAGGCGGACCTGCTGGCCGTCTGTTGTCCCTGAGGAAAGCGTGAAGCTCGCCTCCTGGGCTTCGCCCAGCGGAACGGTGATACGGTTGCCTTTCAGGATGTCTTCGATCGTCACCGTCGCCTGGGCAAACTGGTCCGGCGCCTTTTCGGGTGCCGGGGCAGCGCCGGTGAACCGGCGCACCAGCGATGTCAGAATGCTGAAAGGCTGCAATATGTTGGCTGCTGCTGCAGCGGCATTCGCGTCGGCATTGTCGCCATCCGGCTTGGCCGCGTCCGGCTCGCTCTTGGCAGCCTCGGGTTCGGCAGGTTTTGCCTTTGCCTGCGATTGTGCCTGCTGCTGGGCCTGGCCCGTCGCGCCGGCGCCCGCAGTCTTGGCCTGCGCGTTCGCGCCGAAGATGCGCTCGACGACGTCTTCTGCACTTTCGGAGCCTGCTGCCTTCTGCTTCTGCGCTTCCTCCGCCGCTGCTTTCGCCGCTTTCTGGGCGTTGGCGCGCGCCAGCTCTTCCATCACGCGCTCGGCATTCTCCTGCGCCTGTTTGGCACGGATAGCCGCTTCATGTGCGGCCTGGCGCTGCTGCATGATGGTTTCGCCGCTGACCTTTGCCGCCGCCATGCGCGCAGCCGTGTCGAAGAGGCTGCGCTTCTTCGGATCCTTCAGCGTCTCATAGGCGCGGCCGACCTCGGCGAAACGCGCCGTGGCGTTCGGGTCGCTCTGATTGTGGTCAGGATGGACCGCCTTGGCCATATTGCGCCAAGCAGCCTTGATTTCGTCAGCTCCTGCGTCCCTCTGGACGCCCAAAACCTTATATGGATCGCGCATAGTAATCCGCCGGTGTCCGATCCGGCTGCCACCCTTTGGCAGCCGAAAGCCCAATAACAACTCTTTGCGCGCCATCCGGTTCAACCGGACCTCGCGCTTATGGGCTGGATCGTGCGGGAGAGTTGCTAATCACTTGTTATTTTCGCCGCCGGTGTCGGTGGCTTTCGCGGCAAATGGTTATCGTTCTGCTAAGCATTGTCATGCCGCCGCCGCGCGCATTAAGCATTCCTGTGGAAAAGTTTCAGCCTTCCGGCTGGAAGCTCAGAAGCTGCCAGTTGCCGCCGCCGACCAGGCAGGTCTTGCCCATGAACTTGGCGATGCCGTCATAGGAATGACGGGTGGTGCGGAACTGCCGGCAGACCTGGCCGGAATCGTTGTTCTCGACGATCGTGTCGATCACGCCCGCACTGCCGGTCGAGGCATTGGCCCAGGCCAGCGGCTGCGCGCCGACCTTGCCGACATCGGCAGAGGTCACGGCGTTGCGCACGGTCATTTCGTCTGAAAGCGTATCGGTGCTCGGCGGATTCTGCGGCACGGTACCGGTCGAGACGGAGCGGTCGACCTTGGAATCGCTGAGGAAGTCAAAACCACCGGTCATGCAGCCTGACAGCGAGAGTATCGCCATGCCGATGAGAAGGAGCGAACCACTGCGGCGCAGGAAGCCCTTTGTATGGTGAGTTGACTTTGCTATGACTTCCACCCTGTGTCCTGTCCAGTCGTGAATAGCTGGGCATTTAACCTGATAACCCGGGGCATTTGAGCTAATATGTCGGCAAATGAGTTAACAAGCAGTGACTTTACCGAACGCGGCGAACCATTCAAGCTTTTCGCGGAATGGCTGAAGGAAGCCGAGGCTTCGGAGGTCAACGATCCCAATGCCGTCGCGCTGGCAACCGTCGATGAGGCTGGTCTTCCCAATGTCCGCATGGTCCTCCTGAAGGGATTCGATACCGCAGGCTTCGTGTTCTACACCAATTTCGAGAGCCAGAAAGGTCGCGAAATCTTGGGACAGCAAAAGGCGGCGATGTGCTTCCATTGGAAGACGCTGCGCCGCCAGGTGCGTTTGCGTGGTCCGGTGGAAGTCGTAACCGACGAAGAGGCCGACGTCTATTTTAAATCGCGCGCCCGCGGCAGCCGCATCGGTGCCTGGGCCTCGAAACAGTCCCGTCCGCTCGAAAGCCGCTTCGCACTCGAGAAGTCGGTTGCCGAATATACCGCCCGCTATGCGATCGGTGAAATTCCCCGCCCGTCCTATTGGTCCGGTTTCCGCATCAAGCCTGTCAGCATCGAGTTCTGGAAAGACCAGAATTTCCGTCTCCACGACCGCATCGAGTTTCGCCGTGCAGAGCCCGAGGGCGATTGGGAAAAGGTCCGGATGTATCCGTAACCTCTTATTTCCCCATCAGTTTCAGGGGAATGCCTGAGGCCAGCGCCGTGACGTAGCGCGGCTTCTGGTAGAGGCCGTTCAGCGATAGACGCGGCAGGTAATGGGTGCCGCCGGATAGCCCGGTCTCTATAACGCCGGGCTGCGTTGTCACGGACACCGTGAAGCCGAGGCCGGCGGCGATTGCCGCCTCGCGTTGCGTCGCCGCCTCCCGGGTGCCGTAAGGAAAAGCGATCGTCACGGGCCGATGGCCGGTGACCACTTCTACGTGATCGGCCGAAATCAGCATCTCCTCGCGGGCGTCGGCTTCCGGCAGCCGGGCGAGCGCCCGGTGGCTGATCGTGTGCGCGCCGAGCGAGGCGAGGGGGCTCGCTTCCAGCAGATTGAGCTCGGCCTCGCCCATCACCAGATCGTCGACGATGCCGAGCGGATCGATCTCGTGCTGCCGCGCCAGCGCGTCGAGCCGCGCGATTGTCGCCGTTTCGTCAGTGCTATGGAGAAAGGTGGCAAATCTCGCGAATGCCGCGTATTGATCTGCCGGATTTTCGAGCTTGAGTATCTCATCGCCGCTGCCGAAATCGAAATGCAGCAGATCGGCGCGGCGCAACAGCAGCGTCAGCGTTTCCCACCAGATACTGTGCGTGCGCTCGGTCAGCCCCTTGGCCACGAAGATCGTGAACGGCGCCTCGTGCCTTTCGAAAATCGGATAGGCGTGGACGAGATTGTTGCGATAACCGTCGTCGAGTGTGAAGGCGGCAAACGGCGCATCGCCTGCCGGCGCAGAGAGCAGGGCAGGGACGTCCGAAAGCGCAACGAAGCGATATCCGTCCTTCGTCAGCCGCGACAGCGCCGCATCGAGGAATTCCGGCGTAATTTCGAGATGCGCATTGGGTTCGAAGTCATGCACCTCGTAAGGGCGGACATGGTGCAGGGTGAAGATTGCGCCACGGCCGCGCGCGCCGCGCATCAGCCGCGTAGCGCTGATCAGATGCGCCGCTTCAAGGCCGGCGGTGATGGCGGCCTTTTTCGCCCTTTTTTTCCACAATCCCTGCATGTCAGCTCCGTGAAAGGTCCAGACCCTACCAATTCTGGTGTTAAACCTTGCTGAAGATTGCTTTTCGGACTGAAATCTTTACGTTTCCTTCACCACGGGTGGAAAAAACTCAGAGAACCAGTGTTCGTTGCCTCAAAGTCGCGCCAAAGTGCGGGCTTCTGTCACAGAACGGGACACATTTTGGCAATGCTGCGCGCGCGTGGCACCTAGAGGGGAAATCCATGAACAGGCTGTTGGCCACACTCTTGACTGCGACGCTTGCCTTTTCGGCACCCGTTGCGGCGATCGCCGGCAACGCCTCTTTCATCCTCGATGCCCGCACCGGCAAGGTCCTAGCCTCTGAAAATGCCGACGTGCTGAATCATCCGGCATCGCTAACCAAGATGATGACCCTCTATCTCGCCTTCGAAGCGATCAATCGCGGCAAGCTCAGCTGGGATAGCCAGATCGTCATGTCCAAATATGCCGCGAGCCGCCCGCCGACGAAACTCGGCGTTCGCCCCGGCGGCACGATCACCGTGCGCGAAGCGGTCTATGGCATGATCGTCAAGTCGGCCAACGACGCTGCCGCTGCCATGGGCGAGAAGCTTGGCGGTTCGGAAAGCAACTTTGCCCGGATGATGACGCAGAAGGCCCGGCAGCTCGGCATGAGCCGCACCACCTTCTACAACGCCTCCGGCCTTCCCGACGCCCGTCAGGTAACGACGGCCCGCGACATGTCGACCCTCGGCGTGGCGCTGATCCGCAATTTCCCCAAGGAATACCAGCTCTTCTCGGTGGCCTCCTTCAATTTCCGCGGCAAGACGATCCGCGGCCACAACAATCTCATGTACCGCTACGAAGGCATGGACGGCATCAAGACCGGCTATACCAATGCCTCCGGCTTCAATCTCGTCAGCGCCGTGCGCGATGGCAACCGCCGCGTCGTCGGCGTCGTTCTCGGCGGCCGCACGGCCCGCAGCCGCGATGCCCAGATGGCAGCACTGCTCGACAAGTATCTCGACCGCGCATCGGGTGGTGCCAAGCTGGTTGCCAGTGCCGGCAGCAAGCCGCAGCCGGCAGCGCCCGTTGAAGTCGCTTCCGCTGCGGATGACGGCGATCTGCCGGTTCCGGTGAACGCACCGCGCGCCCAGGGCGATGCCGAGGCAATCCCCTTCGCACTCGGCTACAGCGGCACCACCGTTCCACTCGACCGCCCGGCCGCTCTCGACAAGATGGGCAAGGGCGGCAAGCTGCAGGCATCGGCCAGCGGCTGGCAGATCCAGATCTCCGCGGCGCCAAGCGCCGAGGCCGCACAGGCTCTTCTGGCGCAGGCCAAGACCGAAGGCGGCGCGGCACTGAAATCCGCCTCGCCGCTGACAGAAGCCGTCGGCTCCGGCGCGAGCGCCGTCTACCGCGCCCGCTTTACCGGTTTCGGCAGCCGCGATGCTGCCGCCGCTGCCTGCGATGCCCTGAAGAAGCGCTCCTATGACTGCGTGATGGTCGGCGGTAACGGCTGATCCGGACTGGACAACAGCCAGGAATCACGGCTCTCCTTCATGAGTACGGAAGGAGAACGAAATGCTGTCAGATCTTGCCGAGAAATTCGAGGCGGCCTCAAAGGCCTATGCCGCGGCAAACGGCGTGGAGCGCGATCCCGACTGGTTTCTGCTCAAGCTTCAGGAAGAGATGGGTGAACTCACCCAGGCCTGGAACCGCCTGACGGGGAGGGGACGCGCCAAGGGCCGGACATCCGCCGAGATGAAGCAGGACCTCGCCGACGAGACCGCCGATCTCCTCGGCCACATCCTCCTCTTTGCCCACCACAACGGCATCGACCTCGCACCCTCCGTCGAGCGGAAATGGCTGTTTAGGCCGTGAATGCGCGGGGTTACTTGCCGAGTGCCCGCCGGTAGAACTTGCTGTCGACGCCCATGACAGGGAAGGCGCGGGGGAGGTCGTTCCGGCTGATCTCGCTGAACCCGTTCTTTTCGTAGAACCGGTGGGCGGCAAGGAACCGGTCAGTGGTGCCGAGGAAGATATCGGTGATCTCATGCTCCCCGGCATGCGCAAGGAGCGCGTCGAGCAGGCGGACGGCGACATTGTGCTCGCGGCCGCGTACATGGGCCGCCACGAACATCTTGCGCAACGCCGTCTGGTTATTGCCGATATCCTTGAGGCCGAGCGTCCCGACGATCGTTCCGTCGAGTTCGGCGACCCAGAACTGCCCCTTACGGGCCTGGTAGAAGTCGCGGATCACCGCCAGATCCGGCTGGTCGTCGGCGGTGATGGCGATGCCGAATTCATCCCGCTGGATCGGCAGGATCACCGAGAAGACGCCGTCGATGTCGGCGATGGCAAAGGGCCGTATCAGGATCTCGCTCATCGCCGTCTCCTGAGGTTGTTAGGTTTGCGTACCGCCAACGGTAACCTGGTCCATGCGCAGGTGCGGCTGGCCGACGCCGACGGGCACCCATTGTCCGGCCTTGCCGCAATTGCCGATGCCGGTATCGAGCTTCATGTCGTTGCCGACCATGGAGATGCGCTTCATCGCGTCAGGGCCGTTGCCGATCAGCATCGCGCCCTTGATCGGCGCGCCGATCTTGCCGTTTTCGATCAGGTAGGCTTCGGTGCAGCCGAAAACGAACTTGCCCGAAGTGATATCCACCTGGCCGCCGCCGAAGGAAACGGCATAGATGCCCTTCTTGACCGAGGAAATGATCTCCTCAGGCGTCTTGTCGCCGCCGAGCATATAGGTGTTGGTCATGCGCGGCATCGGCACATGGGCATAGCCCTGGCGGCGCCCGTTGCCAGTCGCCTTCATGCCCATCAGCCGTGCATTCTGCCGGTCCTGCATGTAGCCGACCAGCTTGCCGTTCTCGATCAGCACGTTATAGGCCGAAGGCGTACCCTCGTCGTCGATGGTGATCGAGCCACGGCGGTTGTCGATCGTGCCGTCATCGACGACGGTCACACCGGGAGCGGCGACCATCTGGCCGAGCAGGCCGGCAAAGGCCGAGGTCTTCTTCCTGTTGAAATCGCCTTCCAGCCCGTGGCCGACAGCCTCATGCAGCATGACGCCGGGCCAGCCGGAGCCGAGCACCACGTCCATCGTGCCTGCAGGCGCTTCGATGGCTTCGAGATTGACCAGCGCCTGGCGCAGCGCCTCGTCGGCGCCCGTCTGCCAGCTGCCCTCGGTGATGAAATCGCCAAAGCCGATGCGCCCGCCGGATCCGTAGGAGCCGCTCTCCTGCCGGTCGCCGTCACCCACCATGACCGAGATGTTGATGCGGGTCATCGGCCGGATGTCGCGGACGCGGTGGCCGTCGGCACGCAGGATATCGACGACCTGCCAGCTGGCGGCAACCGAAGCCGTCACCTGCCGCACCTTGTCGTTCTTGCCGCGCAGATAGGCGTCGATATCGGTCAGCACCTTCACCTTCTCTTCGAAGGAGGGCGAGCCGATCGGGTTCTCGTCGTTGTAGAATTTCTTGTTGGTGCCCTGGGGGGCAGCGGCGTAGCTGCCGGAATAGCCGCGGGTAACGGCGCCGACGGCATCGGCGGCGCGCTTCAGCGCCGAAACCGAGAGGTCGCCGGCATGAGCATAACCGACCGCTTCGCCAGCCACGGCGCGCAGGCCGAAACCCTGCTCGGTATTGAAGCTGCCGCCCTTGAGGCGGCCGTTGTCGAACATCAGCGATTCCGCCTGCGCATGCTCGATGTAGAGCTCGCCGTCATCGGAGCCGGAAAGCGCTTCGGCCACGAGCTTGCGCATCGTCGCTTCGTCGGCATCGAAGAGCGTCAGGAGGTCGGTATTCATGATGGTATGCTCCGCTTCAAAGCTGCAATGCTTCAAGCCGATGTAGGTCCGGACGGGTGTTCGAGCAAGCCCCAATCAGGCCCTTATCAGGGAAGCGCGTCGTAGCCTTCGGCAAAGCCCTTCAGATCGACAGGAATGCCGATGCCTTCTTCCGGCGTCTGGAAGACGATGAAGGTGGCGCTGGTGCCGCTGCGGAAGGTCTTGAGCAGCTCGTCCTCGAGCACGACTTCGGCGTAGCAGCCATCGGCGAAGCAACGGACGAAATAGGCGCGGCCGATATCCTTGCCGTCGACATTGAGGCCGAGGCCGTTCGGCAGCAGCACGCCGAGAGGCGCCAGCACGCGCAGGATCTTCGACTTGCGGTCGGCGGTCTTCAGTACGACGACCGAAAGCCCGACCTCCGGCCGGTCTTCGGCGATCACGTTCTGCATCAGCGCGCACTGCTCGGCCGAAGCGCCGGCCGGCTTGTCGCAGACGACGGACCAGGCGCCGTGGTTGGATTTCACCGTGCCCGGTGCCTGCGGCTGGCTCTGGCCGGGAACGGCCTGCTGCTGTCCGGGTGCCGGGGGCGCGGGTTCGGCCTGTGCAGGCGGCTTGGCGGCCGGCTGCTGCTGCGCGAAGACGGGGGTGGCCGCTGCTGCTGCAAGTATGGTGGTCACGGCAAGCGACCGCGCAAGGGAACGGAAACCCATAAAAACCTCTGGATTCGAATCGGTGACGGTATTGTTGAAGGCCGTCGCCGAAAATGAAAAGACCTGCCCCGTGAAAACCGGGGGACTACGGCAGAAATAGGACCTTTCGGCAAGAATGTTCGGGCTTTGGATTGGCCCGCGTAAGGCTTTTCCGTATGATGGTGCAAATCGGCGGTAATGTTTTGTGCCTGCTTGCGAATTTGTCGTTACGCAAAAATGCCGCATAGACAATTGCTTTGGCCAGTTGCGGTCCATGGCAAACTGTGGTTTGAAGCGCAGAAGATGGCAAGGATTCTGCGTTCGATTTATGGCAGGTCAAGCGCTCGAGGGAGATACTAAGGTGATTAAGAAGGCTTATGCAGCTCTGACCGCGCTGGTCTGTCTGCTTTTTGCTTCCGGCACATATGCCGATCAGCCGATGCCGTGGCAGGCAACGCTGCAGCCGGCGGCGACGCCGATTATGCGGGAAATCCGCTGGTTCGAACAATATACGCTGTGGTTCATCGTACCGATCACGCTCTTCGTTCTGATCCTGCTCATCGTTGTCTGTTGGAAGTTCCGTGCGAGCGCCAATCCGGTGCCGTCGAAGACCAGCCACAACACGGTTATTGAAGTCATCTGGACCGTGGGGCCGGTTCTGATCCTTCTCTTCCTCGCTGTTCCGTCGTTCAACCTTCTGACCGCCCAGCTGACGCTGCCGGAAAATCCGGATGTGACGCTGAAGGCAACCGCGACCCAGTGGCAGTGGAATTACGAATATGAAGGCACTGGCGACAATCCGCTGGCCTTCGATTCCTACCTGCTGAAGGATCCGGATCGTGCCGCTGCCGGCAAGACCGACCTCTCCACCTATCCGCGCCTGCTCGCTGTCGACAACGAAGTCGTCCTGCCTGTCGGCAAGACCGTCCGCGTTCTGGTGACCGCCGCTCCGACCGACGTCATCCACGCTTTCGCGATGCCGTCCTTCGGCGTCAAGATCGATGCTGTTCCGGGCCGCCTCAATGAAACCTGGTTCAAGACCGAGCGCGAAGGCCTGTTCTACGGCCAGTGTTCCGAGCTCTGCGGCAAGGACCATGCGTTCATGCCGATCGCGATCCGTGTCGTTTCCGAAGACAAGTACAAGCAGTGGCTGACGGCCGCCGCTTCCGATCTTCCCGGGGCCTACAAAAGCCTCATGGCAGCAACCGATGGTCCGAAGACCGTCGATGTCGCCGAAAACGCTCAGTAATCTAGAAGGGACTCGGGACAATGGCTGGACCTTCCGCTCACGATCATTCTCATGATCAGCATGGCCATGACGCACATGCACATGACGACCATCACAATCACTCGCATACGCCGAGCTTCGTCAATCGCTGGTTCTTCTCGACGAACCACAAGGACATCGGCACGCTCTACCTGATCTTCGCGATCTTCGCCGGCATCATCGGCGGCGCGCTCTCCGTTGCCATGCGCATGGAGCTTCAGGAGCCTGGCATCCAGATCTTCCACGGTCTGGCCTCGATGGTTTACGGCTTCGAAGGCGACGCCGCGATCGACGGCGCCAAGCATATGTTCAACGTCTTCACCACCGCTCACGCCCTGATCATGATCTTCTTCATGGTCATGCCGGCGATGATCGGCGGCTTCGCCAACTGGATGGTGCCGATCATGATCGGTGCGCCTGATATGGCGTTCCCGCGTCTGAACAACATCTCCTTCTGGCTGATCGTTCCGGCCTTCCTGCTGCTCGTGCTGTCGATGTTCGTCGAAGGCCCGGCCGGTGCTTACGGCGCTGGTGGCGGCTGGACGATGTATCCGCCGCTCGCAACCGCAGGCCAGCCTGGCCCGGCCGTCGATCTGGCGATCTTCTCGCTGCATATCGCCGGTGCGTCGTCGATCCTTGGTGCGATCAACTTCATCACCACGATCCTGAACATGCGCGCTCCGGGCATGACGCTGCACAAGATGCCGCTTTTCGCCTGGGCCGTTCTGATCACCGCCTTCCTGCTGCTGCTCTCGCTGCCGGTTCTGGCAGGCGGCATCACCATGCTGCTCACCGACCGCAACTTCGGCACGTCCTTCTTCGCGCCTGAAGGCGGCGGCGACCCGATCCTCTACCAGCACCTGTTCTGGTTCTTCGGTCACCCGGAAGTGTACATCCTGATTCTGCCGGGCTTCGGCATCGTCAGCCACATCATCTCGACCTTCTCGAAGAAGCCGGTTTTCGGTTACCTCGGCATGGCTTACGCCATGGTCGCCATCGGTGCCGTCGGCTTCGTCGTCTGGGCGCACCACATGTACACGGTCGGTCTGTCGCTCGATGCGCAGCGCTACTTCGTCTTCGCAACGATGGTCATCGCCGTTCCGACGGGCGTGAAGATCTTCTCCTGGATCGCAACGATGTGGGGCGGCTCGATCAGCTTCCGCACGCCGATGATCTGGGCAATCGGCTTCATCTTCCTGTTCACGGTCGGTGGCGTCACCGGCGTTCAGCTGGCAAATGCCGGTCTCGACCGCTCGCTGCATGACACCTATTACGTCGTGGCTCACTTCCACTACGTTCTGTCGCTCGGCGCCGTGTTCGCCATCTTCGCTGCCTGGTACTACTGGTTCCCGAAGATGTCGGGCTACATGTACAGCGAGTGGATCGGCAACCTGCACTTCTGGGTCATGTTCATCGGCGTCAACCTGGTGTTCTTCCCGCAGCATTTCCTCGGCCTCGCCGGCATGCCGCGCCGCTACATCGACTATCCGGATGCATTCGCCGGCTGGAACTACGTGTCCTCCATCGGCTCCTACATCTCGGCCTTCGCGGTTCTGATCTTCCTCTTCGGTGTCTTCGAAGCTTTCGCCAAGAAGCGCCTGGCTGGCGACAATCCGTGGGGTGAGGGTGCAACGACGCTCGAATGGCAGCTGCCTTCGCCGCCGCCGTACCACCAGTGGGAACAGCTTCCGCGCATCAAGTAAGATGCTGGAATACCGGACGCCGCACCAAGATGCGGCGTCCGGCCTTAAGGTAAGCAGGACGGAATAATGACGGTCATCGACAATCACGAGGCACTTGCAAACGAAGGCGACTTTCGCCTGTCGGAAGCAGGCGCACGCGATTATTTCGAGCTTCTGAAGCCCCGCGTCATGTCGCTGGTGGTTTTCACGGCCTTTGCCGGCCTCGTGCTGGCGCCCGGACATATCAATCCGATCCTCGGCCTCATCTCGATCCTTTGCATTGCTGTCGGCGCAGGCGCGTCGGGTGCGCTGAACATGTGGTATGACGCCGATATCGACGCCGTCATGACCCGTACCGCGCAGCGCCCGATCCCGGCCGGCCGCATCCAGCCGCGTGAAGCACTGGCTTTCGGCCTCGTGCTCTCGGGCTTCTCGGTCACCATCCTCGGTCTCGCCGTCAACTGGCTCTCGGCCGGGATCCTGGCCTTCACCATTTTCTTCTATGCCGTCGTTTATACGATGTGGCTGAAGCGCTCGACGCCGCAGAACATCGTCATCGGCGGCGCGGCAGGCGCCTTCCCGCCGATGATCGGCTGGGCCTGCGTGACCAATTCGGTCACCATCGAAAGCACCGTTCTCTTCCTGATCATCTTCCTGTGGACGCCGGCGCATTTCTGGGCTCTCGCGCTCTTTAAGATGCACGACTACGAGTCCGTCGGCGTGCCGATGCTGCCGAACGTCTCAGGCGAGCGAACCACCAAGCATCAGATCGTTGCCTATGCGGTGCTGACGGCCGTCTGCGGCGTCGTACCGTCCTTGCTCGGCTTTGCCAGCTTCGGCTACGGCCTCGTCGCGACGCTGCTCGGCGCAATCTTCATAAGCTGTTCCATCGCCGTCTGGCGGATGCCGGATGGCGATCTGAAGATGATCCCGGCAAAGAAGCTGTTCGCGTTCTCGATCTTCTATCTGTTTGCCATCTTCTCTGCTCTCATGTTCGATCGCGTGGCCTCTATCCTGGTGTTCCACGCAGGAGGTTTGATTTGATCGAAACCGTCAAATTGACCGAAGCGCAGCGCAAGTCGCGCCGCAATCGCAACGTTGCGCTTGGCCTCGTGCTGGCAGGTCTTTGCGTGCTGTTCTATGCGATCACCATCGTCAAGTTCACCGGACACGGAGGCTGAGCGAATGAGCGAAACCGTGGACGCGCCGACGAAGAAGGGCCGCAACAACGGTGCCGTCGTTATGATGTGCCTGAGCTTCGTCGTCGGCATGGGCGCGATGAGCTATGCCGCCGTTCCGCTCTACCGCATGTTCTGCCAGATCACCGGCTACAATGGCACGACGCAGCGCGTCGAGCAGGCCTCGACCGTGATCCTCGACCGCAAGATGCGCGTCACCTTCGATGCCAATGTCGCTCCCGGCCTGTTCTGGGAATTCAAGCCGGTGCAGCGCGAAGTCAACCCGCGCATCGGCGAGACGATCCAGGTCAATTTCGTCGCCGAGAACCGCTCGAACGAGACCCAGCGCGGCCAGGCGGTGTTCAACGTCACGCCGGGCGAAGCCGGGGCCTATTTCAACAAGGTCCAGTGCTTCTGCTTCACCGAGACGGACCTGAAGCCGGGCGAAAAGCTTGAAATGCCGGTGGTGTTCTACATCGATCCGGAAATTACCAAGGCCGTGGAGTCGAAAGACATTCACACGGTCACGCTATCCTATACGTTCTACCCGAAAGAGGGACCGAAGCCGGTGGCTTCGAATGAGGGTGGAGCGGAGAAGGTTGAAAAGAAACTTTGATTGAGGTCCGTTTCCGGCTATGCCGGGAACGAGCGAGGAAGAGATCCGGGGATACAAGATGGCCGACGCGCATCAGAAAAACCACGACTACCATATTATTGATCCGAGCCCGTGGCCGCTGCTCGCCTCGATCGGCGCGTTCATCATCACCTTTGGTGGCGTCGGATTCATGCGCTACATCAATGGCGGATCGCTGCACCTTTTCGGTATCGAATGGGCGCATCCGTGGCTGTTCTTCATCGGTCTCGCGCTGATCCTCTACGTCATGTACGGCTGGTGGGCCGATACCGTGAAGGAAGCCCACGAGGGCGCGCATACCCGCGTCGTCTCGCTGCACCTTCGCTACGGCATGATCATGTTCATCGCTTCCGAAGTGATGTTCTTCGTTGCCTGGTTCTGGGCCTATTTCGACGCCAGCCTCTATCCGCATGAAGCCATTCAGGCTTCGCGCCTCGCCTTTACCGGTGGCGTATGGCCGCCGAAGGGCATCGAGGTTCTCGATCCTTGGCACTTGCCGATCTACAACACCGTCATCCTGCTTCTCTCGGGCACCACGGTTACCTGGGCGCACCACGCGCTGCTGCACAATGACCGCAAGGGCCTCATCCAGGGCCTGACGCTTACCGTTCTGCTCGGCATCCTGTTCTCCTGCGTCCAGGCCTACGAATACGCCCACGCTCCGTTCGCCTTCAAGGCATCGATCTACGGCGCGACCTTCTTCATGGCGACCGGCTTCCACGGCTTCCACGTTCTGGTCGGCACGATCTTCCTGATCGTCTGCCTGATCCGCGCCATCCGCGGCGACTTCACGCCGAAGCAGCATTTCGGCTTCGAGGCTGCGGCCTGGTACTGGCACTTCGTCGACGTCGTCTGGCTGTTCCTGTTCTTCTCCATCTACATCTGGGGTGGATGGGGCGCACCGGTTGCCCACGGCTGATCCGGTCCAAGGCTGATATTGAAAAGGCGGGTGCCACTGGCGCCCGCCTTTTCCTTTGCTCTATCGCAGCCCGGCGATCCGCTCGAAGGCGGAAGGTTCGGGAATGCCGATATCGAGCTGATGACGGATCGCCTCGGCGCACTCATAGGGCGTCAGCACAGAGGTATCGAGCTCGAGATCGTAGATGCCGGGCTTGTGGACCTCGTCCTGCCAGCGGCGCACCGCTTCCGGAACCGCTGTTTCGGCCGTTGCCTTGGCATAGAGTTCTTCGCGGCCGGGCTCGTCGATCTCCCGCCGCTTCATGATGACGTCGAGCGGACAGCGCACGCCGACGAACAGCACCGGAAAGCCTTCGAGACGCCTGGCGCAATCGGCCAGGATGCCGAGCGGCTGCGAGTAGGCGTCGTGATGGCCGAGATCAGCCACGACATTGAGCCCGAGCCCGGCATGGATGGCGATCGATTCGTAGAGCGCCGCATAGAAAAACGGCACCAGCTCCTCGAGATCGGGACGCTCGCCCCCGGGCCTGAGGCCGATGCCCGGCAGATACTCGGCCGGCGTCATCGCATTGTAGCCGTCGACCCCGAGATTCATCCAGGGGCCGTCGAATTGCTGCTGGATCGCCCTCGCGATCGTAGTTTTGCCGCTGCGCGGCGCACCGTTCAAAATGACGATCTGCGCGGCGGTGTTGTCGTTGTCCATGCGTCTTCTTCTTCTGTTTGGCGCGAATCGCTGAGGCGAAATCGCGCAGGTATTTCCCTTCGTCCTGCGGATACTCTATGGGAGAGTTAAGGCGGCTTTAGGTGAGATCGCCGCTATCGGGAATGGGTATGAAAGAAGACACAGCTCTTTTTCCACCGGTCGATCCGGTGAAGACCGGCATCAAGGGCTGCTGCCCGCGCTGCGGCAACGGCAAGCTGTTCGATGGCATGCTGTCGCTGAAGCCGCGATGCGCCGCCTGCGGGCTGGATTATGCATTTGCTGATTCGGGCGATGGCCCGGCTGTCTTCGTCATCCTCATTGTCGGCTTCATCGTCATCGGCTCGGTGCTCTGGCTGGAGGTCAACTATTCGCCGCCGATCTGGCTGCATATCCTGCTCTTCGGCCCGCTGACGATCATCCTGTCGCTGCTGACCCTGCGCTGGTGCAAGGGCATCCTGATCGCCATGCAATACCGCCACAATGCCCGCGAAGGACGCCTGAGTGACTGACATGAACATTCCGGCCCCGCGCCGCAAGCTGCCTGTTTTCACCGGCATCGTGGTGCTGATTGCGCTCGCCATCCTGATTTCGCTCGGCACCTGGCAGGTCGAGCGCCTGCACTGGAAGGAAGGCCTTCTCGCCGATATCGCGTCGCGCCGCACCTCGGCCCCCGTCGAGCTCTCCGCCATCGAAGCGATGCACGCCGGTGGCACCGATATCGAATACCGTCCGGTCACCGTCACCGGCCGCTACGTCAACAACAAGGAACGGCACTTCTTCGCCACCTGGCGCGGCCAGACCGGCTTCTACGTCTATACCCCGCTGGAATTGGCCGACGGGCGCTACCTCTTCGTCAATCGCGGCTTCGTTCCCTATGAGAACAAGGAGCCGGAGATGCGTATGCAGGGCCAGCTGACCGGCCAGCAGACCGTCACCGGCCTTGCCCGCAATCGCCTACCCGGCAAGCCCTCCTGGGTCGTGCCCGAGAATGATCCCGTCAAGAATGTCTTCTACTGGAAGGACATCGATGCGATGACGTCGAGCGACGGCTTCGATCCCTCGAAAGTCGTGCCCTTCTTCGTTGATGCGGACTCGACGCCGAACCCGAAGGGCATGCCGATCGGCGGCGTCACCGAAATCGACCTGCCGAACAACCACCTCGAATATGCCTTCACTTGGTATGGTCTGGCGGCAGTGCTCGTCGGCATCGTCGGCGTTTCCTGGTTCCGCAAGCGCAGCAGCAACGCACCGGCGCAATAGTATCGCTTCAATTCCTTCCTATATTGGGCTAGACACCCGAGACGATGGATACCGGACGCAAGATGAACATAGCAGCGAAACCTCCTCTGACGATCAGGCTTTGCGGGCCGCGCGGCTTCTGCGCCGGCGTCGACCGTGCCATCCAGATCGTCGTTCTGGCGCTGAAATCCTACGGCGCGCCCGTCTATGTCCGCCACGAGATCGTTCATAACCGCTATGTCGTCGAGGGCCTGGAAGCCAAGGGCGCCGTCTTCGTCGAGGAGCTGAACGAGATCCCGGAAGAGCATCGCGCCCAGCCGGTGGTGTTCTCCGCGCATGGCGTTCCGAAATCGGTCCCTGAAGATGCCAACAGCCGCAACCTCTTCTATCTCGATGCCACATGTCCGCTGGTCTCCAAGGTCCACAAGCAGGCGATGCGCCACAACCGCCTCGGCCGCCATGTCGTCCTGATAGGCCATGCCGGGCACCCCGAGGTCATCGGCACCATGGGCCAGCTGCCCGAGGGCTCGGTCTCGCTGATCGAGACCGTCGAGGACGCCGATACCTACGAGCCCGCCGATCCCGATAATCTCGGCTATGTGACGCAGACGACGCTGTCGGTCGACGATACCGCCGGCGTCATCGCCAGGCTCCAGCAGCGCTTCCCGAACCTGACTGCACCTGCTGCAGATTCGATCTGCTATGCCACGACCAACCGCCAGGAAGTGGTGAAGCAGGCGGCACCCGGCTGCGACCTCTTCATCATCGTCGGCGCCCCGAATTCCTCCAACTCCAAGCGGCTTGTCGAAGTGGCGCTGAGGGCAGGGGCGAAGAAATCGATCCTCGTGCAGCGCGCCTCCGAGCTCAACTGGGACGACATCGGCCACATCTCGACGCTCGGCCTCTCCGCAGGCGCTTCGGCCCCCGAAGTCATCGTCAACGAAATCATCGAGGCCTTCCGCGCCCGTTTCGATGCGCAGGTCGAGCTTGCCGAAACGGTACAGGAAAACGAACATTTCCTCGTCAATCGCGAGCTGCGCAATATCGAGCTGACGTCGGCGGATATGGCGTTTGTGAATGGTTGAGCAAAGCGCTCCCTCATTCCTGTGCTTGTCACAGGAATCCAGTGCGCCGAAGTCCTTGGGTGCGAAAGACTCTTGATTAGCGCAGGTGTATCGCTTTATTCACGGCGCAGACGCGCCGTGGCTGGATTCCTGTGACAAGCACAGGAATGAGGGGCCTTGCAGGGCCGTCGAGACTCAATGCAAGACCGCCCATCCGCAGCGCCTGTAACGTGAGACCCCACCTTGGCCGTTTACACCGACATCTCCGAAGACGATCTGAAGTGGTTCCTGACGGAATATGATGCTGGCGAGCTGCTCTCCTACAAGGGGATCGCCGAGGGCGTCGAGAATTCGAATTTCCTGCTACACACCACGAAGGATCCGTTGATCCTGACGCTCTATGAGAAGCGTGTCGAAAAGAACGATCTGCCGTTCTTCCTCGGGCTGATGCAGCATCTCTCCGCCCGCGGCCTGTCCTGCCCGCTGCCATTGCCGCGCAAGGATGGCGCGCTGCTCGGCCATCTGTCGGAACGCCCGGCGGCGCTCATCTCCTTCCTCGAAGGCATGTGGCTGCGCAAGCCGGAAGCCAGGCACTGCCGCGAGGTCGGCAAGGCCCTGGCGCAGATGCACATTGCCGGCGAGGGCTTCGAGTTGAAGCGCCCGAATGCGTTGTCGATCGATGGCTGGAAGGTTCTCTGGGACAAGTCGGAAGCGCGCGCCGACGAGGTCGAGAAGGGGCTGTCGGACGAGGTGCGCGGCGAGATGGATTTCCTGTCGGCCAATTGGCCGAAAGAGCTGCCGTCAGGCATCATTCATGCAGATCTCTTCCCCGACAACGTCTTCTTCCTCGGCGATACCTTGTCGGGCGTCATCGACTTCTATTTCGCCTGCAACGATCTGCTTGCCTACGATATTTCGATCGGCCTGAACGCCTGGTGCTTCGAAAAGGACGGCGCCTACAACATCACCAAGGGGACGGCATTCCTCGATGGATACCAGAGTGTGCGGCCGCTCGGCGAAGCTGAACGCGCCGCCCTGCCGATCCTGTCGCGCGGCTCGGCGCTGCGCTTCTTCCTGACCCGCCTCTACGATTGGTTGACGACGCCCGAGGGCGCCATGGTCACCAAGAAGGATCCGCTTGAATATCTGCGCAAGCTGCGCTTTCACCGCCAGATCAAAACGGCCGCAGAATACGGGCTTTCCGCATGAAACACGTCGATATCTTCACCGATGGCGCCTGCTCCGGTAATCCCGGCCCCGGCGGCTGGGGCGCGATCCTGCGCTATGGCGAGGTCGAGAAGGAACTGTCGGGCGGCGAAGCCGAGACCACCAACAACCGTATGGAGTTGCTGGCGGCGATCTCGGCGCTTTCGGCGCTCAACAGCGCCTGCGAAGTCGATCTCCACACCGACAGCAAATACGTCATGGACGGCATCTCCAAGTGGATCTTCGGTTGGAAGAAGAACGGCTGGAAGACCGCCGACAAGAAACCGGTGAAGAATGGCGAGCTGTGGCAGGCACTCGATGCCGCCAACCAGCGCCACAAGGTCAAGTGGCACTGGGTCAAGGGCCATGCCGGCCACCCGGAAAACGAACGCGCCGACGAATTGGCGCGCATGGGCATGGCTCCCTACAAGAAGAAATAGGCCGGGCAGGGCGGGGGAGGCATCGTGCGGATCATCTCGTTGAATGCCTGGGGCGGCAAGATCTACCAGCCGCTGATTGAGTATCTCGCCACCGCGGGTGCGGACGTGCTCTGTCTGCAGGAAATCACCCGCTCGTCAGGTGTCACGGCGGACTGGCTGGAATATCGCGACGGCAGCCATATCCTTCCGCAGCGTCCCAATCTCTTCGATGATCTGAAGACCGTTCTTCCTGAGCATGACGGCTTTTTCGCCCCGTCAACGCGCGGCGAGCTGTTCGATGGCGATCGCGCCGTCACCTCGGAATTCGGCCTTGCCACTTTCATCCACCGCTCCCTGGCGATCACCGGCCAGGCGGCGGATTTCGTCCATGGCCGTTTCTCGCCGGATGGATACGGCACCCATCCACGGGCGCGCAACGCCCATGTCGTCAGGCTGTTCGACTATGCCACGGGCCGCACCGTGACCATCGCGCAGCTGCACGGCCTGCGCGACATGGCGGGCAAAGGCGACACGCCTGAAAGGATCGCACAGGCCGAAGCCCTGGTGGCGCTGATCGGCCGCATCCACCGGCAGGGCGATCCGCTCGTTGTCTGCGGCGACTTCAATGTCCTGCCTGATAGCGCCACGTTCGGGATCCTCGGCAGGCTGGGCCTAACCGATTTCGTGACGTCCCGCGGCTTTGAGGGCACGCGAACGTCTCTCTATCCGAAAGAGGGGAAGTTTGCTGACTACATGCTGGTCTCGGCAGATGTCGAGGTCACCCGCTTCGAGGTCGTCCGCACGCTCGAAGTGTCCGATCACTGCGCCTTGATGCTGGATATCGGCTAGCCGTTTACGGCACGCGTGCTGCTCGCCGGCTCCCAGATCGATACCCGATCACGCCCACCGCGCTTGGCATCGTAAAGCGCCTCGTCGGCATGCTGCATGAATTCGGAGGGTGTCGTCGCCCGGCCGCGGCTCTGCTTGACGGCAACGCCGACGCTCGCCGTCACCCGGGTGAATTCGCTGCCGGTATGCGGCAGGTTCAGCGCGTGCAGCGCATCGCGGAACTGTCCGGCGACGCGGCAGGCATCGGCCTCGTCGGCCTCCGGCATCAGCACCACGAACTCCTCGCCGCCGAAACGGGCAACAATATCGGTGTCGCGTCTTGCCGCTTTGCGCAGGCAGTCGGTCACCGCCTTCAGGCATTCGTCGCCGGCCAGATGGCCATAGGTGTCGTTATAGGCTTTGAAGCGGTCGACATCGATCATCAGCAGGCTGAGCGGCGTGCGCTCGCGAACACTGCGGGCGAGCGCGAGCGCCAGGGCTTCGTCGAAGGCGCGGCGGTTGACGATGCCCGTCAGGCCGTCGGTTTCGGCGAGGCTCTTCATCCGGTCGGCAACGGCACGCAGCGAATGCTCGGCCTGCTTCATCGCTGTTACGTCGGAAACAACCACAAGCGCCATGCCATCGGCCGTCATGCGCGTGCGCAGGCTCAGCCATCGGCCGTCATAGAGGTCGATTTCCTCGTCCTTGTCGCGGTGCAGGTCGCGCGCGGCGGTCTCGATCCATTGCTCATCGACGGCAACGGGAAAGTTGCGGCGCTCCTGCGTCTCGATGGCCTTCCGCAGGATATCGCGGATATTGTAACCGGCGACGCGCACGACGCCTGAGAGCGGGAAGAGGTTGGAATATTGCGGGTTGGCATAAACAAGCTTGCCCTGCGGATCATACATCGCAAACCCATCCGACATGCCGGACATCGCATGCGACAACATGTTGCGGTTGTCGCGCAGCTCCCGCTCGATGCGGCGCTCCTCTGTAATGTCGCGGGTGACGCCGGCAAGCCCGATGATGACGCCGTCGCGGTCGCGCAGCGGCACTTTCGAGGTGCGGAACCAGTGTTCCCGCTCGCCTTGCATTAGGGATTCGATCTTGTTGATCTGCGCTTCGCCCCGGCGCATCAGGTCCTGTTCTTCGGCAAACAGCACTTCGGCGCGGCGTTGTGTGGCGATGTGGAAATCCGTGGTGCCGATCATCGCTTCCGGCGAGCTGAAATGGTGGTGCTCGGCGACATTGCGATTGACCACGACGAAGACGCTATCGCGGTTCTTGACGTATTGGAAATCCGGCGTCTGCGTCAGCGCCGCGGTCAGAAGATCACGGTCCTGCGCCATGTTCTCGAATTGCAGGAGCAGCGAACCGGCAACGGCGATGGCGCCGAAATTCAGCACGATGGCGGGAATGCCGACGAGCTGCAGCGTCATGGCGCTGACCTGATTGGGCAGGATCAGCATCGTCGCCAGCAGCGTCAGCGAGACGGTGGCACCAAGGATGAAGATATCGCTGAGCTTCGCCTTACGCCGCTTCTGCAATATGCGCAGCGTCAGCGAGACCGCACCGGCGCATGCAATGCTGATCACTCCGTCAACCGCACCCGCCCCACCCATGTAGAGCCGGAAGGCGACAGCCATCGGGATCGTCAGAATGGCCGAAGGTGCGCCGCCGAACAGAGCCGATATCGCCACCAGCGAATAGCGCAGGTCGATGAACACGCCGTTGCTCAGCGGCACCGACATCATCATAGAGGCCATCGTTCCGGCCCCCATGACGGCGCCGAAGGCGAGCTTGGTATGCAGATCGCTGAGCTGACGGAATCGGAAATAGATGTGAGCCCAGACCGAGATCACCAATGCAACGATGGCAAGATTGCCCGTTAGTATTTGCCAGGTTGTATTCATACAGTACAAGTGAACCCAGACGCGCCAATCCCCGCATTTCTAAGGCTTTTTCCTTTCAACGGGTTTAACTTAGGGATGGCTACATAAGAAAATCATGCGTCAAACTTAAACGCCTGAAACGGCCGTGTTCCAAACGGACACATCCAGAAGCCGCCGGCCTTCGTATCGACCTTTATTGAGCGACGATCCGAGGATGAGATGGCTGTGCATGCAGGAACCTGGCTTGAGCCATCCTTGGAACCGAGATTCTGGTGGCGTGTCGTGCTGTCGGCGATCTATCTGATCGCCGGTATCCTGCACATGCTGCTGCCGGGGCCATTTCTGCGGATCATGCCAGCCCTGGTGCCGTTTCCAGCCTCTGTGATTTTCGTGACGGGCGCGTGCGAGGTCGCGGGCGCCGCCGGCCTGCTGTCGTCGCCCTATCGCGCTGCCGCGGGCATTGCGCTCGCCGCCTACGCGGTCTGCGTCTACCCCGCCAATATCAAGCATGCGATCGATGGATTGTCGGCGGTGGACGCAAGCATCTACGCCTGGCTCTATCACTTGCCGAGACTCGCTTTTCAGCCGGTCCTCGTCTGGTGGGCGCTTTATGCAGGCGGCGTCATCGACTGGCCCTTCGCGCTACCCAAAGCTTAAGCGGCTGGCGGTTCGCTTCCGCCAGCCGTGTGTTTCGGGCGCACCTGCCGCCAGCGCGCCTCAGCTGGCCGCCCGCATCTCCGCCAGAGGTTTCACATTCTGGTTCATCCGGAAGAGATTCTGCGGATCATAGCGTCTCTTGATTTCCGCGAGACGCTGGTAGTTCATGCCATAAGCCGCTTCCACGCGATCGGCCTCGTCTTCTGGCATGAAATTGATATAGGCCGTGCCGATCGCATGCGGCCTCGTTGCCTCGAAGAGACCCTTTGCCCACCCGATACAGGTCTGGTCCATCGCCTTTTCCCGCCAGCGTGCGTGGACGTTCATCACGAAATGCGAGCTGCGCTGCGGGAAGGCCGTGGCGTCGTGGCCGATCCGTCCTGCCGCGCCGCCGACATGGCCGATGAAGATCTCGCATTCCGGCCCTGGCAGCTTGCGCACCGCATCGAGCAGCACGGAGATGGCAGGATCGGAAAGCCGCGCAAAATCCTGGCTCTTCCAGTAATTGCGCGCTCCGGGCGTCAGAAGCGGATCGAAGGCCTGCTGCCAGGCGGCGAAAGGCGCCGGTCCAACAACATCGGCAATCGGCTTGCCGATCGACCGCAACCCGGCGGTCGCCGTCTCACCGGCCTGCAGATTGCCGCAATAGCACATGGCAAGCACCAGCACCTCCTTGCCATGCCACTCGGCAGGCAGGAATGGCAGCGGTGGCGCCTTGCGCATCACGGCCCAGCAGGTCAGCTCGTCAGGCGCCGTTTCCAACTGTTGGCGGTATTGCTTGAGCACCATCTCCGCATCGGCGAAAGGATGGACGACGAGCCCCGCCAGCACCTCTCCGGGCAGATCGTGCAGCCGGAATTCGAACGAGGTGACAACGCCGAAATTGCCGCCGCCACCGCGCAGCGCCCAGAACAGCTCCGGCTCTTCCTTTTCGCTGACGCGTTTCAGTTCGCCTGCCGCGGTCACGACATCCACCGAGATCAGATTGTCGAGCGTCAACCCGAACTTCCGGGTGGTCCAGCCGAAACCGCCGCCGAGCGTCAGCCCGGCAATGCCTGTCGTGGAGTTGATGCCGGTCGGCAGAATAAGCCCGAAGGCCTGTGTCTCCGCATCGACATCGGCCAGTGTCGCACCGGGCTCGACCCGCATGCGCCGTGTCGCGGGATCGACCCAGACGGATCGCATTCCCGACAGGTCGATGACGACGCCGCCATCGCAGATCGCGTTGCCGGCAATGTTGTGGCCGCCGCCGCGGATCGCCAGAAGCAGGCCGTTGTCGTGCGCAAAACGCACCGCCTTGACGGCATCACCAGCACCGGCACAGCGCACGATCATTGCTGGACGCCGGTCGATCATGCTGTTCCAGATCGTCCGCGCCTCGTCGTAGTCGGCATCGTCCTTGGTGATCAGCCGCCCGCGCAATGCGGCGGCGAACGCCTCTATGGTACTGCCCTTCACCCTGGTTTGGCCCCGTTGCAGGGTCGTGAGGTTCAAGTCGTCCATGATGTCCTCCCTGCGGCAGGAAGCCCCGTCCCCGCCGGGGCCGCATTTTGCGCCCCCCGGCCATGGTTAACAAGCTATCGCTAATAAATGTATCCAGCGATGGAGCGGGCCGTTTTGGCGCCCGCTTGGCGTGTTTTTATGCCGTTAATCTGCAAGCGGGGGCCTATGGCTGGCCTTTGTGCCGCACGGGGTTGCCCTCGGTGGCTTTCCCACTATTCTGGCCGCAACGAAAACAGGGAGGCCACCATATGATCCTGCATTGCGTATTCTTGCGGCTGAAGGCCGCGATGACGGCCGAGGAGAAGCAGGCTCTGTTCGAATCGGTCGTGGCGCTGAAGCAGGTCATTCCCGGGATCATCGACATCCAGCATGGGCCGAACGTCTCGCCGGAAGGGCTGCATGGCGGCTTTGTCGATGGCTTTGCCGTGACATTCGAGAGCCCGGAGGCGCGCGATGCCTATCTCATCCATCCGGAGCATGTGACGGTCGGCCAGCGCATCGTCGAATCCGTCGACGGCGGCCTTGGCGGCCTGCTGGTCTTCGATCTGAATATCTGAAAGGAAAGGCCGCGGATTGCTCCGCGGCCCAAGCTCCTCAGCTCGACTTTGCGATCGCCGCGGTGATCTGGTCGACATTGTAGCGGAACATCTTCTCGTAGGTCGGAGCTGGTCCCTTGGCGTCAGAGAGAGACTCGACATAGAGCTCGCCGCCCGGCTCTGCGCCGGTTGCCTTGGCCACCTGCTTGACGAGACGCGGATCGTTGGAGTTCTCGAAGAAATACGTCTTCACATGCTCGGTCTTGATCTGTTCGATCAGCTTGGCAACGTCGGCGGCCGACGCTTCTGTTTCGGTGGAGACGCCGAGCGGTGCCAGGAAGCTCACCTTGTATTCGCGGCCGAAATAGCCGAAGGCGTCGTGGCTGGTCAGCACCTTGCGCCGGTCTTCAGGCATCGCGTCGAACTTCGCATGCGCATAGCTGTTCAGCTCGTCCAGCGTCCTGGTGTAGCGCTCGGCATTGGCCTTGAAGGCTGCGGCATCGGCAGGATCGGCATCCGATAGCGCCTTTTCGATGTTCTTTACCCAGATCTTCACGTTGACCGGACTGTTCCACACATGCGGATCGGTCACGGTCTTGCCGTCCTCTTCCATGGTGCGGGTGTCGATGCCTTCCGAGACGGTCACCGGCGTGCCCTTGTAGCCGGAGGCGGTGATCAGCCGGTCCATCCAGCCTTCCAGGCCCTCGCCGCTGACGAAGGTGACCTGTGCTGCCTTCAGGTGCTTGGCATCGGCAGGCGAGGGTTCGAACTCATGGGGGTCGCCATTCGGGCCGACCAGGCTGGTGACTGTCACATGATCGCCGCCGACCTGTTTGACGACGTCGGCAAGCACGGTGAAGGAGGCAACGGTCTTCAGCGTTTCCGCCGAGGCCGGCATCGCCGAAGCGGCAATCAGCGCGGGCAATGCGGCTGACAGAAGCAGGGTTTTGGATCTCATGATGGTCTCCTTGGTTCAGCCCTTGAGATGCGGGCGGGGGAAATAGCGCCGGGCAAGGCCGGAAGGTGCGAAGAAGATCGAAAGCGCGTAGAAGCCAGCCGCTGTCATGATGATCGTCGGCCCCGAGGCGAGTTCGAGATGGTAGGAGGCGACAAGGCCGAGATAGCCGGATGCCGTGGCGCTGACCGCGGCAATGGTCATCATCCGGGGCAGGCTGCGCGACCAGAGCTGCGCGATCGCCGCCGGCAGCATCATCAGCCCGACTGCCATCAGTGTGCCGAGTGCCTGGAAGCTCGCAACGAGATTGAGCACCACAAGCAGCAGAAACAGGAAGTGATAGAGCAAGCCGCGTCCGCCGACGGCGCGCAGATAGCCTGGATCGAAACACTCGGCGACCAGCGGCCGGTAGATGATAGCAAGCGCGAGCAGCGTCACCGACGTGATCGCACCGATTTGCGTCAGGGCAGGGGTGTCGATCGCCAGGATCGTGCCGAACAGCACATGCAGCAGATCGATGTTCGAGCCGCGCAGCGAGACGATGAGCACGCCGAGCGCCAGCGAAATCAGGTAGAAGCTCGCAAAACTGGCATCCTCCTGCAGCACCGTCACGCGGCTGACGACGCCCGAAAGCAGTGCCACCGAAAGCCCGGCGACGAGCCCGCCGATGCCCATCGCCGTGAGCGACAGGGACCCGGCAACGAGATAGCCGATCGCCGCCCCCGGCAGCACCGCATGGCTCATCGCATCGCCGACAAGGCTCATGCGCCGGAGCATCAGGAACACGCCGATCGGCCCGGAGCCGAGCCCGAGGCAGAGGCAGGCGACGAGCGCGCGGCGCATGAAACCGTAATCGGCGAAAGGTGCCAGAAAGATATCGTAGGCGGTCATGCGGCGGGCCCGCAGATCGCGGCGTCCTCGTCCCAGCGCTCGGCCATCGCCCGCGCCGTCATCAGGTTCGCTGCCGACATCACCTCCGGGGTCGGCCCCCAGCCGATCAGCTCGCGGGCGATCAGCATCGTCTCGGGGAAATGTGCCCGAACCTGCTCGAAATCGTGCAACACCGCGATGACCGTCCGCCCGTCGCCATGCCAGCGCGCCACAATGTCGAGAAGGTCCCGGGTGGTGCGCGCGTCGATCGCCGTGAATGGTTCGTCGAGCAGGATAACCTTGGCGTCCTGAAGCAGCAGCCGGGCAAACAGCACGCGCTGGAACTGCCCGGCGGACAGCGCGCCGATATGCCGGTTCTCGAAACCTTCGAGCCCGACGGCCGACAGCGCCTCGAGCGCCTTCTGCAGCTCGTTCGCGGCTACCCGTCCGAAGGCCCCGGCCTGCCGCCAGGCGCCCAGCATCACCGTATCCAGAACCGAGATCGGAAAGCGCCGGTTGATATCGGCAGCCTGCGGCAGATAGCCGAAATCGAGCCGCGCCAGCCGGTGACGAATCTGCCCCGCCGCCGGCCTGATCTCGCCGATGAGCGCCTTCAGGAGCGTCGATTTACCCGCCCCATTCGGCCCGGCAATCGCCGTCAGGCTGCCCTCGCGAAGGCTGCCGGAAACATGATGCACCGCTGGATGCCGGTCGTAGCTGACTGTGAGGTTATCGAGCTCGATGAGAACGGCACTCACGGCAGGATCACCGCCCAATGGATCGCCAGCCACAGCGCGGCGATCATCAACAAAACGAAACCGGCACGCACGGTAGCGGATTGCCGGAGCAGGTTGGGAAAGGGGCGGGGCATCGAAGTGCTCTCTAAAATGTAATAACGTAACAGTTATGTTATAACGAATATGGCAAAAGCACGGCGGATGCAAGCGGGAGGGCGCGGCGCCAACGACTTTCTATTAGCCTGTCAGAAAGGGAGCTTCGCCATGAAGGTATCGATCGAAAAGCAGTGGGAAGATTTCGTCGAGAGATTGGTCACCGAGGGGCGCTACCAGTCAGCCGAACAGGTCGTCACCGTAGGATTGAGCCTCGTCGCTCAGAGGAAGCGAAGCTGAAAAAGCTGCGCGATGTCATCGAGGCTTCCATCGCAGCAGGCGGAGACATCGGCGACGAAGAGCTAGGTGTTGCGTTGGAAACTCGGATCGCCGACCTGAGGGCTCAAGGGTAACCGGATATTCGCTACTATCCTCCCTCATTCCTGTGCTCGTCACAGGAATCCAGTCGCCGCGTCGGCGCGGTGGGGAGGCTCTTTTCAGCCCTTGGGCTTGCTGGATGCCTGTGACGAGTACAGGCATGAGGGATATGTCGTGCCAGAGGTCGCATCCCCGCGTGGGAGGGAATAGGGTAAGTGGCTCGGCCTTCAAAAAAGAAAGCGGCGGAACCTGCCCGCCGCCAACTGAAATAGCTTAAAGCTGCTCGATCATCGCAGCCGCGCCCGAGACCGTCGCCTGGCCGGGGCTTTCCTCGACGTTCAGCGACTTCACGACACCATCCTCGATAAGCATCGAATAGCGCTTCGAGCGTACGCCGAGGCCACCGGCGGAGAGGTCGGCTTCCAGGCCGAGTGCCTTGGTGAAACCAGCATCCCAGTCTGCCAGGAAGTGGATCTTGCCGAGGCCGCCGGATTGCTGCGCCCAGGCCCCCATCACGTGCCAGTCGTTGACGGCGACCACGGCGATGTCGTCGACGCCCTTGCCGAGAATCGTATCGCGGTTTTCGAGATAGCCCGGCAGATGGTTCAGCGAGCAGGTGGGGGTGAAGGCGCCGGGAACGGCGAAGAGCACGACCCGCTTGCCCTTGAACAGCTGTTCGGTCGAGGTCTCGACCGGGCCGTCCGATGTCTTTTCCTTGAAGGTGGCGGCCGGAAGGCTGTCGCCGATTGCGATGGTCATGAAACTCTCCTCGTTCGGATGATCAAGCGGCACAGGCCGCAGGCTGGCGGCGACTATAAAAGCCGCTCATTCAAAGGCAAGCGGTGTCTCCATGGCGCGATCGCCGTCGATGACGAGCGCACTCCAGCGCTTGCCCGAAATGCTGTAGTTCTTCGGCAGCTTGCCGATCGCCACGGAGGTCGAGAAGGTCTTGCCGTCGCGCTTGCTCATCAGTTGCTTGGTGAAGACATAGCCGCTTGGCCCGGTAACGATCACCGCCGGCGCCGTGTCGCCGCCGCCGGGCAGCGCGATGTCGAGCCAGAGTTCCTTCATGTCGGGCGAAAGCCTGTGCGACACCACCTTGAAATCCGCGGATGCTGCTTCCGGCAGCGATGCCTCCGCCGTCTTCAGCAACGCTTCCTCCTCCGGCCGCGATTGCTTCGCACTCGACAGCGGCAGCGAAAACGCCGCCTGGAAGGGCACGCAGAGATCCTTGCAGATGCCGATGAAGGCTGTCGCCTTGATTTCGGCGGCTTGGTCTTCCGCCTTGAATGTCAGCGGCAGGATGACGGGCGCGTCATAGGCGATGTCGTCGACCTTGCCGTCATTGATATGCTTCGGCACCGGATAGCGCACCTCCGTCAGCGTCATGCCGCTTCCGGGCGCAACGCTGATCTGCGGCGGAATACCGCTGTTTCCGGGTTCCCGCCAATAGGTGATCCAGCCGGCTTTCGGCTCGATCTGCAGGCCGCCATGAACCGTTCCATCACGCTCCGGCGGCAGCGCGATCAGCCGCATGCGGCCGCCTTCGTTGTCGACCCAGGGGCTCATCTCCGCCCAGGCGGTGCCTGCCAGGCAGCCTGAGGCTGCGGCATAAAGACAGAGGAGCCGGGCGCTGCCGGATGCGAAAGAAATAATCGTCATGGAACAAAGGTTTATCGAAAACTGCACCAGCCTGCCACAAGGACAGCAGGTCTATTTCTTCATTTTCGGTTGATTGATTTGTGACATTGCCCCATGTTTCCAGTGTCGGGGCCTTTTCACCGGTCTGGCAGCAGGAGGAATTATGTCCTTATCGACGCTGAAGAACAGACGGGAACGTGGCTTTTTCGACGGGCAGTTCCTCATTGCCATGCCTGGCATGGAAGACAGGAATTTTGCGCGCACGGTTGTCTATATCTGCGCCCATTCTGACGCCGGAGCCATGGGTTTCGTCATCAATCGCCCGCAGAGCCTGACATTTACCGATGTGCTGCTGCATCTCGACATGATCAAGGACAGCGATTCCATCGTGCTGCCCGATTTCGCCCGCGATTTCCCGATCCAGACCGGCGGCCCGGTCGAGAGCGGCCGCGGTTTCGTGCTGCATTCCGACGATTATCTGAGCGATTCCAGTATCCCGGTCAGCGATGATATCTGCCTGACGGCAACGCTCGATATCGTCCGCGCCATCTCCAAGGGTGGCGGTCCGAAGCGGGCCACGATGCTGCTCGGCTATTCCTCCTGGGGGGCCGGACAGCTCGAGAGCGAAGTCGGAAACAACGGCTGGCTGACCTGCGCTGCCAACGAGACGCTGATCTTCGACCGAGGCCTCGATGACAAATATGAGCGTGCTCTCGCGGGCATGGGTGTGACGGCGGCGATGCTTTCGGCCGATGCCGGTCACGCCTGAATTTCTTCGGAACGAAATCTGACAGGCGACGTTTCCTCTCCGCAAACCCGGGCAAACCTGCCCGGTGCGATTTAGGAGGCATCTCACATGGGTAGCACCAGCGACAAGATTTCCGGCAAGACCAACGAAATTGCAGGCAAGGCCAAGCAGGCCATCGGCAAGGCCACCGACGATCACAGCCTGCAGGCCAAGGGCGCCGTGCAGGAAGGTAAGGGCAAGGCCCAGGTCGCCGCAGGCAAGGCCAAGGACAAGCTGAAGGGCGCCGTCGATCGGCTCTGATCCTTCAACGATTTCAATGACAATGCCTGTTGCGCCTCCGCGCGGCAGGCATTTTTAGTCCGTCCGGTATGCTTGGGGTAGTGCCATGAGGCTTTTCGACTGCGACAATTGCGATCAGGTCGTCCATTTCGACAATCGCCAATGTGTTCGCTGCAATCACCGGCTGGGTTTTCTGCCCGGCGACATGACGATGCATGCGCTGGAGCCGCGTGACGAGACCGCCTGGCAGCTAGTGGCCCGGCCGGAGCGCACGGTCCGCTTCTGCGCCAATGCCGGTCTCGATATCTGCAACTGGCTTGTCGCCTCCGACGATCAGAACCCGTTCTGCATCGCCTGCAGGCACAACCGTCTGGTCCCCAACACCAACACGCAGGACGGCATCGACCGGTGGCGGCGCATCAGCCAGGCGCAGCGCCATCTGTTTTATTCGCTGTTGCGTCTCAATCTGCCGCATCCCGACCGCGAGCAGGATCCGCAGGGCGGCCTCGTCTTCGATTTCCTCGAAGACACGGTTCAGTTCGACGGCAATGTCGTTCCGGCGATGACCGGTCACGAGGAAGGGCTGATCGCCATCCGCGCCGCCGAGGCCGATGACGTGACGCGCGAACTCGCCCGCAGCGCCATGGACGAGAATTACCGGACGCTGCTCGGCCACTTCCGCCATGAGACCGGCCACTTCATCTGGAACAAGCTGGTGCGTGACCGCGGCGCCTTTGATGCCTTCCGTGCCATCTTCGGCGACGAGCGTCAGGATTATGGTGCGGCACTGCAGAACCACTATGCCAATGGCGCTCCTAACGGATGGCAGGAAAGCTATATCAGCGCCTATGCCGCCTCTCACCCATGGGAGGATTTCGCCGAGTGTTTTGCGCACTATCTCCACATCGTCGACACGCTGGAAACGGCGCGCGCCTTCGGCATCGCCATCGATCCGCGTGGTCATGAGGAAATGGCGGCGGAGGTGGACTTTCAGCCCTACCGTGCAAAGAGCGCCGGGCAGCTGATCAGCGCCTGGATACCGCTCAGCGTTGCCATCAATGCCATTCAGCGCAGCATGGGGCAGCCGGATGCCTATCCCTTCGTGCTGTCACCGCCGGTCGTTGCCAAGCTCGAATATCTCCACGCGCTCATACAGAGCGCAACGGAAGCGTCGCAGCGCTTTGCCGCCTAGGCGGTTTTCAGCAACCCGCCGGTCAGCTGGCGGAAGGCATCGACGACATTGGCAAGCACTGTTTCCGGGTCATCCGCCGCGGCGATCCACAGGGCGGCATTGAGGGCGGCGCCGTTGACGAGCCGCGCCGCAGCCTCAGCATTCACTGGGTTCACCGTTCCGTCGTCGATCAGCGCCTGGATCGTCTGTGCGGTCGTGCGCAGGCAGGCATTCTGGTTTTCCCATTGCGAGGGATCGCCAAGAACGGCGGGCCCGTCGAGCAGCATGATCCGCTGGATCTCGGGCTCCAGCGACATCTCGATATAGGCGATGGCCTCGGCCATGAACCCTTCCCAGGGAGTGGCCGCGGCGGCATGCGCCGCGCGCATCCGCAGGAGGATTTCGGCATCCATCTGGTCGATCACCGCCTGCAGCAGACCTTTCTTGTCACCGAAATTGTGATAGAGCGCGCCGCGCGTCAGCCCCGCTTCCGCGGTGAGATCATCCATCGACGATCCGGCGTAACCCTTTGCCGCAAAGGCCTTTCTGGCCGCCTGGATCAGCTTCGCCCGGGTCTCTTCCATCATTTCCGCACGGCGTTTTCCAGCCACGGCGTTCTCCTCGAAGTTCACATACGCCACGTATGTGTATTGACATACGAAATGTATGCCAAATATATAAACATACGGAGCGTATATCAATTGCGCCCCGTATTGTGAAGCGCGGACCTCGCCGGAGAACACGGCAAATGGAACGGGCAGGCGATCGCGTCTGCCCGAGGGTCCGCTATTGTCATCAGGAGTGAACATGACCAAACGCGAAGCAATCTTCCCGGCCGGCCGCCACGCGCTTTATGCCGAACACCGCTATTCCGCAGCGATCCGCTCCGGTGATCTGCTGTTCGTCTCGGGGCAGGTGGGCAGCCGTGCCGACGGCTCACCGGAGCCCGACTTCGCCCGTCAGGTGGAACTGGCCTTCGAAAACCTGAACGCCGTGCTGAAGGCTGCGGGCGCGACGCTCGATGACGTCATCGACGTCACGACCTTCCACACCGACCCGCAAAATCAGTTCGAAACGATCATGGCGGTGCGCAACCGCATCATCGGCGAGCCGCCATATCCGAACTGGACTGCCGTCGGCGTCAACTGGCTGGCGGGCTTCGATTTCGAGATCAAGGTGATCGCAAGGGTTCCGCAGGCAACCTGAGCAGGGGCCCAAAAGACCCGGCATGGTGCCGGGTCTCTCATTTCACATCGATGCGGACAGGCTCAGAAATCCCGCTCCAGCCGGACGAAGCCTTCGACATAATGCGAGTCGTCGGTGCCCGGGAAATCGTGATTTTCAGCCACATAGGTCGCAGCCGTATGCAGTGTCAGGTCGTCGACGATCTTGTAGTCGAACGTCACGCCGCCGCGCCACATGCTGCCATTGTGATATTCATCGTCGGCCTCACGGATCCTGCCGCTATACTGCGCCTCCGGCGTTATGGTGAACTTGTCGTTGATCTTCAGCGCATATTGCGCGATCATCGACCATTCGCTTGCCTGGTAATAGGTATTCGGGCCGCTCGAATAGATGCCGGCAAGCTCGAACAGGCCGGGGCCGATTTCCGCTCCCATGCGGGCCGTGACGGAGCCATCCTGCATGGCAGCGTCATAGCCGCCATAGACCTGCCAGGTGAACCCTCCAGCCTTGCCGCCGACCATCGCGTCGATGCCGAGACCTCTCTCGGCTCCGTCGAAGTCCGCAGGGAGTTCATCCAGCGACAGGCCAGCATTGAAGCTGTCGCTGTCATACTCGTAGCGGATCGCATTCCATTTGGTGTCGTTACCGGTCATCAGATCGGATTCACCGGAGAAGTCGTTGTCCCACCAGCTTGCGAAGCGGCCAGCGCGGATACCGGCGAGTTCCAGATAGGCTTCGTCGATGATCGTATTGTCCGTGCCATAGGCGGCGGCATTCGACCAGCCGACAAACTCGGTGGTACGCGTGGCGGGACCGCCGCCGCCATAGTAGTTGGATTCTAGAACGATGCGACTGGTCAGCGGGCCGTATTCGGTATCGCTCTTGGCATCGACGCTCACATGGGCGCGGGTATGGCTTTCCCAGTCCTCGCCGCCGGCGCCACCCGGCCCGTTGTTCTCATAGCCGTCCCCAAAGCCGTAGCCGACTTCGAAGCGCAGATAGCCGCCGATCTTCAGGCAGGTTTCCGTGCCTGGAATGTAGAAGTAGCCTGTTCCGTACGCGTCGCAGACGCGGACATATTCCACGGATTCCGGCTCGGCGGCGACGATGGCGTCGGCGGCCTGGGCGCCGGAAACTGCTGCAAATGCAGCAGCGGAGCCGAGAAGTAGGCTCTTTATGTTCATGCTGTGTCTCCGTTTTGCAGACCGGCACTGTGGCTGGCCCGTATGTGGCGCGAGGCGTGCGGTGCCGCGAGGGGGGACGCCGGAGAGGGAACGCGCCGATTGGCAACGGAAACAGTAAGCTCGCGGAGAACCGGCTCGTCAATTATATGCTAAACGCATATGTATAAAAAAGTGGCAAAGCACCGCAAACGTGACGCCTTTGCCACATCGTCCTGTCACAATCTGCAATCGGAAGGATGGCCTGCGCGGGATAGTTTCCCGCATAGGCAATGGAATAGCTTACGCCCGCTTCGTCAGCGGAAACCGTTCCTTCAGGAGGCGAAGCACCGATTCCGCCGTCATCGGGGGGCCGAAGAGGTAGCTCTGGCCGTAGCTGCAGCCCATCTTCGCAAGCTCGATCGCATCCTCGTTGGACTCGATGCCTTCGGCGACGACCTTCATGTCCAGTTCTCGGGCCATGTTGATCACCGAGCGCAGGATGGTGGCCTTCTTGTCGGTATTGTCGCGCACCAGCGCCTTGTCGAGCTTGATGGTGTCGAACGGGAAGCGCGTCAGGTAGGAGAGGGAGGAATAGCCCGTGCCGAAGTCGTCGAGTGCCAGGCCGAGGCCCGCCTCTTTCAGCTTCTGCAGCACCAGGCGCGCCTGTTCCGGGTTCTCCATCACCATCGATTCCGTCAGCTCCAGCTTCAGGCGCGAGGGTTCGCAATGGGTTTTGGCCAGCACCGAGCGCACATCGTCATAAAGCTCGTTGTTGAGCAGCTGCACGCTGGAGAGATTTATCGACACGAAGATCGGCAATTCGCCGGTTTGGTTCTGCCAGCCCATCAGGTCGTTGGTCGCCTGTTCCAGCGCAAACAGCCCAAGCGGGCCGATGATGTCGGAGGCTTCCGCGATCGGGATGAACTCGGATGGCGGGATATTGCCGCGCTTCGGATGTTCCCAGCGCATCAGCGCCTCGAAACCGGCGATCTCGACATCCTCGAGCCGGGCGATCGGCTGATAGACCATCGACAGTTCCTTGCGCTCGATGGCGCGGCGCAGATCCGATTCCAGCTGCAGCCTGTCGGCCCCAAAATCGCGGAATGCCGGGCGGAACGGCTCGACGCGATTGCCGCCGGCGCGCTTGGCCCGGTACATGGCCAACTCGGCGTCACTCAGCATGCCGGCCGCATTCTCCTGCTGGTCGACCCAGGAGGAGAGGCCGATCGACGCCGTCAAGACGATCTCGCGATTGGCGAAATTGATCGGCACCATGATCGCCTTGCTGATCGCATCGGCGAAATCGGCGATCTTAGCCGGATCGCGCTCGGAAACCAGGATCAGGCCGAACTGGTCGCCCGCCAGACGCGCCAGCGTGTCCTGCGCCTTCAACAGGCGGCGCAGGCGACGGGTCAGCGCGATCAGGATATTGTCGCCCGCGGCAACGCCGAGCGCATCATTGACCAGCTTGTAGCGGTCGATATCGATCACCATCACGGTCGGGCGCAGCGTATCGCCCGAAGGCGCCAGCGCCAGCACCGATTGCAGGCGGTCGATGAACAGCTGGCGGTTCGGCAGGCCTGTCAGGTTGTCGTGCAGCGCGTCGTGCAGCAGCCGCTCGATGGAATTTTTCTGCTCTGTCACGTCGACGATCGTGCCGACGCAGCGGATGATTTCGCCGTTGGAGCCGAGCACAGGGCGGGCGCGGATCAACAGCCAGTGGAAATGCCCGTCCTCGGCGCGGATGCGGAATTCGTGGTTCAGGCGGCCGCGGCGATGCTCGAGCAGCACGTCGAGCGTGGCGCGGAAACGGTCGCGGTCGTCAGGATGCAGCCGCGGCAGCCAGTTGCGCGCCGCGCCATGCATCGTTCCGGGTGACAGGCCAAGCTTCACGGAAACATCGGGGATAGTGACGACGCGGTCGCGCGCCACGTCCCAGTCCCAGACCATGTCGCCGGAGCCGGTCAGCGCCAGCGACTGGCGTTCGAGATCGGAAAACAGACCCTGCTGGAAAGCGCCGCCCGCAAAGGCGTGCTGCATCACCGTGAAGCCGATCAGCAAGACGATCAGAACCAGACCGCCGCCGAGCGCCGGCTGGATGATGTCGTTGTCGAGCCGGCCGGTGATCGTCAGCCATGCTCCGAATATCCACACAAGGATCAGCGCCCAGGCGGGCACGAGCAGGATGGCGCGGTCATAGCGGTTGAGGCCGAGATAGACGATCAGCACCAGACCCATCGTCGCCGTCAGCGCGAAGGAGAGCCGGGCGATACCAGCAGCGATCGACGGGTCGTAGATCGCCACGCCGAAGAGCAGCGCGAGGCCGAGCACCCAGGCGAGCGTCGCGTAGCCGAGATGCGTATGCCAGCGGTTGAGGTTCAGGTAGGTGAACAGGAAGATGACGAAACTCGAGGCCAGCGCCACTTCCGCGCAGGCGCGCCATATTCGCTGGTCCGCGGAAGCGATGCTGATCAGCTTGCCGAGGAAGCCGAAATCGACGCAGATATAGCCAAGCACCGCCCAGGCGAGTGCTGCCGTTGCCGGCAGCATCGAGGTTCCCTTGACGACGAACAGGATGGTCAGAAACACCGCCAGCAGACCGGCAATGCCGAGCACGATGCCGCGATAGAGCGTAAACGCGTTGATCGTGTCCTTGTAGGCGTCCGGTTCCCAGAGATAGATCTGCGGCAGGTCGGGGCTTGCAAGCTCGGCGACGAACGTGATGACGGCGCCGGGGTTCAGCGTGATGCGGAAGACGTCAGCCTCGTCGCTCGGCTGCCGGTCGAGCGCGAAGCCCTCGCTCGGCGTGATCGCCATGATGCGCTGCGAGCCGAGATCCGGCCAGAAAAGCTTGGAATTCACCAGGCGGAAATGCGGGGCGACGATGACGCGCTCCAGCTGTTCTTCCGAAACGTTGGCGAGCGCGAAAACAGCCCAGTCGCCCTGGTGGTTGTCGGAGCTGGCACGTACCTCAATACGGCGCCGGATACCATCGGCACCGGCTGCTGTGGACACCTGGAACGCTTCGCCCTGGTTGGCGTAGATCTCGGTGGTCTTGGTGAGGTCGAGTGCGGTGTCGTCGCGCGAAATCTTCACCGGCTCAGCCGCATGTGCGGTACCGGCGGCCAGCGCAAGCACCGACAGGAAGAGAGCTGCGATCACCGCGATCAATCGGCCGGACGGTGATGTGTGCAGCATGCGGTTCGTGGTCATCGGCTGTCGGTTTTCCTGCCTGTATCCGTATCGGTGGCGATCAGTGAAAACATCACATGGTCATGCCACTGACCGTTGATTTTCAAGTATCCGCGCAGATAGCCTTCCCGCTGAAACCCGGCTTTCTCAAGCAGGCGAATGCTCCGTGCGTTGTCTGGAATACAGGCTGCTTCGATACGGTGCAACTCAAGCCCTGCGAAGATATAGGGTATAACCAACTGAAGTGCGGCGAACATATGGCCCTGACCGGCGTGTTTCTCGCCCATCCAGTAGCCGATCATGCAGCTCTGCGCCGCCCCGCGGCGGATATAGCCGATGGTGATGCCGCCGAGCAGTTCCATCCCGGGTTTGGAAAACAGAAAGAGCGGGATCGCCTGTCCGGAAGCATATTCCTGCTTGCCGCGGATGACGCGGGCGCGAAAGGCGCCCTCCGTCAGTTCGTCACGCCGCCAGGTCGGCTCCCAGGGTTCCAGGAACTTGCGGCTTTCCGAGCGCAGCTTGTGCCACTGGGTGAAATCCTGATAGCGCGGCAGCCGCAACGCATAGCGGCTGTTCTCCAGTTCGACTGCTTCCGGCTGCCGCGACAGGAACCGAAATACCGATTTGGGCATCGATCACTCCCGGCGGGCTGAAAGCGGTCTAGCGGCTTGCCTGTTTGGATTGCGGCACATGGGCGGAGAGCGAAGCAGTGATGTCTTCCATCGGCGCAAGCTGCTCCAGCGGGCCGATCGCAGACAGCGTCGGAACGGTGTCGAAGAACAGCCGTCCGGCGAGATCGGTCAGGCGCTCGACGGTGATGCCTTCCAGCCGCTCCATCATCTCCGGATTGGCGATCGGACGGCCATAAAGCATCATCTGCCGGGCAATCTGGCCGGCGCGGGCGGCTGGGCTTTCCTGACCCATCAAGAGCTGGGCGCGGATCTGGGCGCGGGCGCGCTCGATTTCCTTCTGCTCGATCGAACCGGCAGACTTGTGCAGCTCGTCGATGATCACAGGCACCAGCTCCGGCAGGTTCTCGCCGCCGGTCGCGGCATGGATGCCGAAGATGCCGGTGTCGGAAAAGCCCCAGTGGAAGGCATAGATCGAGTAGCAGAGGCCGCGAATTTCGCGCACTTCCTGGAACAGCCGGGACGACATGCCGCCGCCGAGGATGTTGGCGAGGATCTGCGAACAGTAGAAGTCGCGGGCGTGATAGGCCTTGCCTTCGAAGCCGAGCAGGATCTGCGCATCCATGAGATCGCGGGTCTCGCGGATATTGCCGCCGATATAGCGCGCGGGCTCCATGACGGGCGTCGCGATCGGCGCTGTCGGCAGGCCGGCGAAGCGCTGCTCCACCATCTTGACGAACTCGTCGTGATCGACGGCACCGGCTGCGACCACGAACATCCGGTCGGTCGTGTAGTTGCGGCCGAGATAGGTGCGGATCTGCTGCGGCGAGAATGAAACGACCGTCTCCGGCGTGCCGAGAATGGCGCGGCCAAGCGTCTGGTCCTTGTAGGCGGTCTCCGAAAACTTGTCGAAAACCACGTCATCGGGCGTGTCGTTGGCGGCGTTGATTTCCTGCAGGATGACCTGCTTTTCGCGCTCCAGCTCATCTTCCTCGAAGGCCGATTCCGTCAGGATGTCGGCGAGGATATCGATGGCGAGCGGCACGTGGTCCTTGAGAACGCGGGCATAGTAGGAGGTCGTTTCGGTCGAGGTTGCGGCGTTCACTTCGCCGCCGACATCCTCGATTTCCTCTGCGATATCGCGTGCCGAGCGGCGTGCGGTTCCCTTGAAAGCCATGTGTTCGAGCAGGTGGGCAATGCCATGCTCGTCTTCCGTTTCGTTGCGCGAACCTGATTTGATCCAGACCCCGAGTGCGGCACTTTCAAGGTGCGGCATGGTCTGTGTCACTACTGTCAGCCCGGATTTGAGCCGGGTGCACTCAACTGTCATTGGCTATCTTTCTGCGCCGCCGAATTACGTCCGGGCATGCTTGCCGATAAAGCTTTCAACGGCCTTAAGTTCCGGATCGATGACTTGGAAGCGCTCCTCCTTAAGCATCAGATCAGCAAGCCACGTCGGGAGCGCCGGGTCAATACCGGAGGCCGATTTTACGGCCGCCGGGAACTTAGCCGGGTGGGCGGTGGCAAGCGTCACCATCGGCGTATTCGGCTTCTCGTGCTTGGCGGCAACGAAGACGCCGATCGCCGAATGCGGATCGAGCAGATAGCCCGTCTCGGCAAGCGTTTCCTTGATCGTCTGGGCCACCTGCTTCTCGCTGGCGCGGCCGGCGCGGAAGTCCTTTTTGATGGCGGCGAGCGCCTTCGGAGCGATCTCGAAACCGTTCGATTGCTTCAGGCTGTCCATGGCGTGGCGCACCTTGGACGCGTCGCGGTCATAGGCCTCGAATAGCAGCCGTTCGAAGTTGGAGGAGATCTGGATATCCATGGACGGAGAGGTGGTCGCCTTGACCTCCTTCATGTCATAGCGGCCGGTCTTCATCGTCCGCGCCAGGATGTCGTTCTCGTTGGTGGCGATAACAAGCTTGCCGATCGGCAGGCCCATCTTCTTGGCGGCATAGCCCGCGAAGATATCCCCGAAATTCCCCGTCGGTACGGTGAACGAAATCTTCCGGTCCGGTCCGCCCAGCGCCACCGAGGTGGTGAAGTAATAGACGATCTGAGCCATGATGCGGGCCCAGTTGATCGAGTTGACGCCCGACAGCTTGACCTTGTCGCGGAAGGCGCCGTCGTTGAACATCGCCTTCACCAGATTCTGGCAGTCGTCGAAATTGCCGTTGACGGCCAGCGCATGCACGTTCGGCGACGTCGAGGTCGTCATCTGGCGCTGCTGCACCGGAGAAACCTTGCCATGCGGGAAGAGAATGAAGATGTCGGTGCGCTCGCGGCCGGCAAAGGCGTCGATCGCCGCGCCGCCGGTATCGCCAGACGTGGCGCCGACGATCGTCGCGCGCTCGCCGCGCTTCTCCAGCGCATAGTCCATCAGGCGGGCCAGCAACTGCATCGCCACGTCCTTGAAGGCGAGCGTCGTGCCGTGGAACAGCTCCATGACGAAGCTGTTCGGGCCGGTCTGCACCAGCGGCGCGATCGCCGGATGGCGGAAGGTGCCATAGGCCTCGTCGATCATCGCCCGGAAGGTTTCGGCCGGAATTTCGCCATTGGTGAAGGGCGAGAGAATCGTGAACGCGATATCCTGATAGCTGTTGCCGCGCAGCGCCCGGATCTCCTTCTTGGAGAACTGCGGCCATTGACGCGGAACGTAGAGACCGCCGTCGCGGGCAAGACCCGTCAGAAGCGCATCGCAAAAGCCGAGAGAAGGGGCCTCGCCGCGGGTCGAGATATAGTCCACGTTCTTCATCCTTGACGTTATGGCCGGAAGCGATCCGGAGAAGGAAAGCAAGCGCCTGAAATGCTGCGAGCCGAAATGTGCATCAAAACAGTGCTTACCCAATCGATTTTTCTTTGCGCCGCTGATATAGACCATCGCAAACTGTGACGAAAGGCCTTGCAAACGCGACTTCGGGCCTGCCAAAAAACTTTGTAAGAGGGTGGAATAATCGTGTTCGGCAAAGTCCCGCGTCTCATCGCTTCCGCATCGTTGGCCGCTCTTCTCGCAGGCTGCAGCTCGCTTGGCATGGGCGGCGACAGCAAGCCGGCAGAGGCTTCCGCGCAGACCGGTGGCACCGCGCAGATCATGCCGATGGCACCGCAGAATCCATCTTCGACAGACAAGCCGATCGGCACCGCTACCAATGCGTCAGGCGCCGTACAGCCGGTCGTTCAGGGCGCTTGCCCGCAGATCTACATGCGCGATCAGGATGCGATTTTCCGCACCTATGCCAAGGGCGGCAAGAAGGCTGTCGTCAACAGCGCCGCCGGCCAGCAGGATGCGCAGCCGACTGATCAGATCGTCTATCAGGCCGCATTCGGCGACTATACGCGCCAGTGCACGCTCAACGACCAGAACCTGACGATGACCATCGTTGCGCAGGTTCGCGTGCTCGCCGGTCCGGCAGGCGGCCCTGGTACCGTGTCGCTGCCGATTCGCATCAGCGCTGTCGACAGCCAGGGTGCAATCAACAGCGAGACCGTGCCCTTCACCGCGCAGATACCGGCTGGCCAGACGTCGACGCAGGTCCTGTTCCGCCATGACGGCTTCAAGCTGCCGGTTGGTTCGGGTTCACTGGTTCGCGTCAATATCGGCTTCGATCAGGGCAACGCCCCGAAGACCAAGAAGAAAGCCAAGAGCTCCTAATAGGCCGCTTGTTTCGGCCTCCCCGTCATGCTTCTGTCATGGCGGGAGAGATTTTTCGCGATGAAAATCGGCATCGTTCTCAATCCGGCGTCGGGAAGGCGGGGCAGGCGGGTGTTCTGGTCCGCGTTGCGGCGTGCGCTCGAAGCCCGCTCGGCCGATATCAGCCTGCGTGAAACCAAGGGTTTCGGCGACGCTAGGCGCCATGGTCGGGAACTCGCCGAAGACGGCTGCGATCTGGTGCTGGCCGTCGGTGGCGATGGCACGGTCGGCGAGGTCGCGGGCGGTATCCTTAGATCAAGGCGTCCGCGCGCTGTCTTCTCCTTCATTCCCACGGGCACCGGCTGCGATTTCGCCCGCAATTTCGCCATCCCCCGTGAACCCTCTAAGATTGCCGAACATCTGTTGACCGCACCGGTGCGCTCCGTCGACGCCGGGCTGCTGACCTGCGAAAACGACGACGGCGTGAGCTGCACCCGGCATTTTATCAATATCGCCAGCTTCGGCGTTTCGGGAAAAATCGTCAGCGCCGTCAACGAAGCGCGGCGGGGCAGGCGGTTACCCGGCCCGATGGTGTTCTTCTATCACAGCCTGATGCAGATCCTGCGCTACAAGCCCTGCAGTATCCGGCTGCGGCTCGATGGCGAGGATGTCTATGACGGCCCGATCACCGCCGTTGCGGTCGCCAACGGTGCCTGGTTCGGCGGCGGCATGAAGGTGGCGCCCGGCGCCGATGTTTCCGACGGGCTCTTCGATGTGGTGATCATCAGGGGTGCCGCGAGGCTGCGCGTGCTGACGCTGATGAACAGCATCTACAGCGGCAAGCACGTGAAAAGCCCGCTGGTCAGCATCCACCGGGCGCGTCTGGTCGAGGTCTGGCCGGCCGGCGAGGCGGCACCTGTCGATAGCGACGGCGAGGCGCCAGGCCATATCCCGGCACGTTTCGAGATACTGCCCGGCGCCGTCAACCTGCTCGTCTGATCAGAGCGCGCCTTCCCATTCGGAAAGTGCGGCAACGACACCCGGAAGATCGCTCATCCGCGAGATCACCGTTTCCGCACCCGCATCCGTAAGGTGGTCGGCATGCGAGGGATAGCTGTGCGACGCACCGGTAAAGCCGATGACGCGCATACCGGCGCTACGGGCCGCATGGACGCCATGAACGGAGTCCTCGACGACAACGGTGCGCGACGGCGAAACGCCCATCTTCTCTGCGCCATGCAGGAAAATGTCCGGCTTCGGCTTGGTGCGGTCGGGCCCGAGATCCTTTGCCGAAAAGATGTTCGGCGCAAACAGCGGCTTGAGGCCGACCTTGCCGAGCATCATGTCGAGGCGCGCAGAGCTCGAATTGGAGCAGATGCAGCGCTGCAGATCGAGCTTGGCGATAGCAGCGGCGACACCGGCGATCGCCTCGACATCCTGCTGGAGCTTGAGGTCGAGCAGCTTCTCGGACTTGTCGAGCAGCGAGGCCGAAAGCGGGATACTGGCATCACGCTCGACCTGCAGAAGAATGTTCTTCCAGGTCAGGCCTGCAAAGCGCTCGGCCATCTCTTCCGGGCTGATCGGGTAACCGGCCTCGGTGAGAAGGGCGGATTCGACTTGCGCCGCGATGATTTCGGAATCGACCAGAACGCCGTCACAGTCGAAGATAATGAGGTCGAAGCCCTGCATGTTCGTCCAGCCTTGTTGGGGATGGCGGCGGTTTACACGATGGCGTTCCAAAGCTCAACGGGGGCGTTGACATGGCAGCGATGCGCGCTGTGGGCGGCTTGTCGCCGCCGAATGCCATTTGCGCCGGAAGGCACCGCAGGATAGCCTCGCCAAGCCGATTCCCGCGCATTACTGGACAGCATGGCCAAGGAACCCGAAGACACGATCGCAAGCCGCATCAGCCGCATCCTGGCGGAGCGTATCGTGCATGGTGAACTGGCCGCCGGCGTCAGGCTTCGGCAGGACCATATCGCCGAGGAATTCGGCACCAGCCATGTGCCGGTGCGCGAAGCCTTCCGCCGCCTCGAAGCGCAGGGGCTGGCGATCAGCGAGCCGCGCCGCGGTGTGCGCGTTGCCTCTTTCGATCTGGAAGAGGTGCGTGAAGTCGCCGAAATGCGCGCGGCGCTTGAGGTTCTGGCGCTCCGCCACGCCGCCAAGCATCTGACATCGGCGATCCTCGATGCCGCCGAGCAGGCGACCCGGGATGGCGATGCGGCAGCCGACGTGCATGCCTGGGAAGAGGCGAACCGCCGCTTCCACCGGCTGATCCTCGCGCCCTGCAACATGAACCGCCTATTGGCGGCGATCGACGATCTGCATGCGGCAAGCGCCCGGTTTCTGTTCTCGGCCTGGCGTTCCGGATGGGAAAAGCGCACCGACCACGATCACCGCGCCATCCTGCTGGCGCTACGCCAGGGCCGCATCGATGAGGCAGCCGTCATCCTGCAGAAGCATGTGCAATGGATCGGCCGTTCTCCCTCGGCGCGAAAGCCCGGCGAGCCGGAAGCCTTCGCCATCGTCGGCTGATTGGCTCAGGCCTCGACCGGAAAGAGCTGCAGAAACTGGCGCTCGCCTTCGGGCGAAAAGATCACCGAGCGGCTTTCTGCCGTGCGCCGCGCCCAGCCCTTGTCGAAGAAGTTGGAAAGCAGCGCCTTGCCGAGGCTGCCCGCCAGATGCGCGCGCCGCTCGCTCCAGTCGAGGCAGGAGCGGCAGAGCGGGCGGCGCGAGGATTTCAGGCCGTGCAGGTCTATGCCGATGCACTGGAACCGGTCCTCGCCCTTTGCCGTCACTGCCAGTCCATCGCCGATGGCGTCGATCGCCCCGGAGGCGACGAGGCTGTCCAGCATCCGCACGCCGTAATCGCCAGCCAGATGATCGTAGCAGATGCGTGCCTTGCGCAGCGCCGGTTCTTTCGGTCCCGGCTGGTGGCGCAGATGCCCGCGCCCGGCGGCAAAGCCCATGATGCTTTCGAGCAGCTTGCCGACGCCATCATCGGCAAGAGTGAAATAGCGGTGGCGCCCCTGCTTGCGTTGCGAAAGCAGGCTGCCGGCCTCAAGCTTGGCAAGATGCGTGCTTGCCGTCTGCAGCGTAATGCCGCCGGCAGCCGCAAGCTCCGTCGCCGTCAGCGCCTTGCCACCCATCAGCGCCGTCAGCATGTTGGCGCGGGCGGGATCGCCGATAAGCGAGCCGATCTGAGCGATATCTGGTCCTTCTTTCATACTTCGATCGTAACCGAAGCATGTCGGCGCCGCAACATGGCAATCTCGTCTCACAACAACAGGAGAAAGAGATGCTCACCTGCTTCATCCGCTACGAGATCGACCCGTTCAAGAAGGAAGCCTTCGCCGAATATGCCCGCACCTGGGGGCAGGCGATCCCGCAGAACGGCGCCGACCTGATCGGCTATTTCGCCCCGCACGAGGGCTCGCTGACAACAGCTTACGGTGTCTACAACATCGAAAGCCTTGCCGCCTACGAAGCCTACCGTGCGAGGCTCGCCGCCGATCCGCGCGGCCGCGAAAACTACGAATTTGCCAAGCGCGAGCGCTTCATCCTCAGGGAGGACCGGATCTTCCTGAAAAATGTCTCCGCACCCCATGCTAAGCTGGTGCTGCCATGATCGCCGTCATCTTCGAGGTCGTACCCTTCCTGGGCGAGCGCCACAAATATCTCGATCTGGCGGGAGAGCTGCGCGCCGAACTGGAGAGCATGGATGGCTTCGTCTCCATCGAGCGCTTCGAAAGCCTGACGATGCGCGGCAAGATCCTGTCGCTCTCCTTCTGGCGCGATGAGGAGGCCATCAAGGGCTGGCGCAACCGCGAGGCGCACCGCAATGCACAGGCGGCCGGCCGCAACGGCGTCTTTGCCGATTACCGCCTGCGTATCGGCCACATCGTCCGCGATTACGGCATGTTCGAGCGCGAAGAGGCGCCGGATGACAGCCGCAAGGTCCACGACACCGCCGGCGCTTGAAAGGGCCAAGACAACGAAGGCGTGCCGGCGAAAATTCCGGCATGCCACCAGTGATAGAATAAAATTGAAATATCACTTCTATCTAAAGTATTTATCGCCTTTCTATTTCAGTCACGAAGCCGTGAAAACGCTTCCATGCTTACTCTATATTATCGAATGGTGTGCATAACGGCACTATATTTTAGCTCCGAGGCATACTCAAAATGCGTTCTTTACGTCCCTTTCTCAAGGACCGGCGTGGCAATTTCGGTGTCATGACGGCAATCCTGATGGTGCCGCTGCTCGGCGCTGCAGGTCTTGCTGTCGACTACAGCGACCAGAGCGAGCTTCGGACCGAACTGATGGAGGCAGCCGATGCCGCAGCCCTCGGCGCCATCTCCCCGCAGTCGTCAGGCTACAAGGCGATCCAGTCGATGACCGGCGACGGTGAGGTCAGCATTGCCGAGCAGGATGCGCAACAGATGTTCATGGCACAGCGCTCAAGCGGCCTTAGCCAGACTGCCGGCTCGCTGCCTATCAACGTTTCGATCAAGGTCGCCAAGCAAAGCGGTGTCGTCACCTCCACCGTCAATTTCGGGACGCAGGCGCCGACCACGTTCATGAAGATCCTGGGCATCAATTCCATGCCTGTCAGCGGCACGGCGACCGCCTCCAGCGGCGGCATGTCAAGCGCCAGCTACACCGATTTTTACCTGCTGCTCGACAATACCCCGTCGATGGGCATCGGCGCGACGCAGGCCGATATCGACGCGCTTGTGAAGGCGACCGCAAATGCCCCGGATGCCGCGGGCCGCAACTGTGCCTTCGCCTGCCATATGGTCTGGGGCAGCGGCGTCGAAAACACGGACAGCAACTATCTCATCGCCCGCGCCAACGATATCACGCTGCGGATCGACGTGGTGACCGAGGCCGTCAAGGGGCTTATGGACGACGCGGCCGGGGAAACCCAGCCGAACCAGTACCGCTTCGCCGCCTATACGTTTGGCGCCGCGGCCTCTGAAACGGCGCCCTATTACGGCATCCAGCGGATCGCAACCCTGACCGGCGATCTCTCGACCATGCGCAACGCCATTGGCCAGATCAACCTGATGACGACGCAGCACCACCAGTTCAACGAGGATGCGCTGACGAGCTTCGACACGGCGTTGACCAGCATCGGCAAGGAAATCAAGACCGATGGCGGCACCGGCGCCAGCACCGGCGACCGCCAGGAAGTGGTGTTCTTCGTGACCGACGGCCTGGGCGACAGCCGCAAAAGCAGCTGCACCGGCGGCTCCTGGTGGTCCAACCCCGACCGCTGTCTGCAGCCGATCGACCCGAAGCTCTGCTCGGCGCTGAAGGATCGCGGCATCAAGGTCGCCGTGCTCTACACCACCTACCTGCCGATCCCCACCGATCCGATCTGGAACCAGGCGATCAATCCGGTCTTTGCCAAGAATATCGGACCGAACCTGAAAGCCTGCGCCACCGAGGGGCTGTTCTTTGAGGTCAAACCCACCGACGACATGGCCGCCTCGATGTCGGCCTTGTTCAGCAAGGCGGCGAGCGCCACGAGCGGCCTCAGGCTGACGAATTGAGGGGAGGCGGGCCAGGTGCCTGCCTTTTCATTTTCTGCGTGTATAGTTCGATAATTTCCCGAAATCGCTCACCGCTTCAGGCTTTGGTAACCAAACTGGGTAACCATAACGGTCAGTTAAAAGCGTAAGTGTATGAGCGAGTAACATAATGGCGTCTGTCTTTCCGCTTGCCGATCTTAAGACCTCCGTTAAGCCGGATTCCTGGATCGACACGATCATCAAGGGTGATTGTGTCGCGGCCCTCGAGGCCCTGCCGACCAATTCCGTCGATGTGATCTTTGCCGACCCGCCCTATAACCTGCAGCTCGGTGGCACGCTGCACCGTCCCGATCAGTCGCTGGTCGATGCCGTCGATGACGAGTGGGACCAGTTCGCTTCCTTCGAGGCCTATGATGCCTTCACGCGCGCATGGCTGCTGGCCTGCCGCCGCGTTCTGAAGCCGACGGGCACGATCTGGGTCATCGGTTCCTATCACAACATCTTCCGCGTCGGCGCCACACTGCAGGATCTCAATTTCTGGATCCTCAATGACATCGTCTGGCGCAAGACCAACCCGATGCCGAACTTCAAGGGCCGCCGGTTCCAGAACGCCCATGAGACGATGATCTGGGCAAGCCCGGATGCCAAGGCCAAGGGCTACACCTTCAATTACGATGCGCTGAAGGCATCGAACGACGATGTGCAGATGCGCTCGGATTGGCTGTTCCCGATCTGCAGCGGTGGCGAGCGCCTGAAGGGCGACGACGGCAAGAAGGTTCATCCGACCCAGAAGCCGGAAGCACTGCTCGCCCGCGTCATCATGGCCTCCTCGAAGCCCGGCGATGTGATCCTCGATCCGTTCTTCGGTTCGGGCACGACGGGCGCCGTCGCCAAGCGCCTCGGCCGCCACTTCGTCGGCATCGAGCGCGAGCAGGATTATATCGATGCGGCGTCCGCCCGCATCGCCGCCGTCGAGCCGCTCGGCAAGGCGGAGCTGACCGTCATGACCGGCAAGAAGCAGGAAGTGCGCGTCGCGTTCAACGTTCTGGTCGAAAGCGGCCTGATCAAGCCCGGCCAGGTGCTCTACGATGCACGCCGCCGCCACAGCGCGATCGTCCGCGCCGATGGAACCGTGGCCTCCGGCGGCGACGCCGGCTCCATTCATCGCCTGGGCGCGAAGGTCCAGGGCCTTGATGCATGCAACGGATGGACATTCTGGCATTTCGAAGACGGGCAGACCCTGCGCCCGATCGACGATCTCCGGGCCGTCATCCGCAGTGATCTGGCAAAGGCCGAATAACGTAAGCCTTTACCGATCGAGACTACCTTCTTCCGGTGTTTGTACCTCCAGTTACGGAAGAAGGCTCATGGCGCCCGGGATCAACACCCCGGGCGCCTTTCTTTTGATCTTGCTAACTTGCCGCGTCCCATCGTTAACTGGCAGCCAATGCGTGATCTTGGGGGCTGTCATGTATTTCGCAACAGTGCTTTTGTTGATGCTGGTATTGCCCGTCGTTTCCGTGATTTCGGAAGCGGTCTTCGCCGGCAATGCCGATCTGCTTTTTCTCGTCGGCAGGTGGTTCGTGTTCTGGGGCGTCGGCCTGCGCCTTCTGCTCGCTGGTCTCAAGCAGGTCGCCCAGCCGTCCTTTACGGCTGAAAAGATCTTCGGCATCACTGACGAGAAAGCCTTTGCGCTGGTCCAGGAGATCGGCTTCGGCAATCTGTCGATCGGATTGCTGGGTGCAGCGAGCCTTTTCCAGCCGAACTGGGTAGTGCCGGCTGCACTGGTCGGCTGCATTTTCTTCGGTCTGGCTGGGCTGAAACACCTTACGCAGCCGTCGAGGAACAGAAACGAGACCATTGCCATGCTCTCCGACATCGGCATCTCTGCCGTGCTTGCCATCTATCTCGCCGCCCACGTCCTGACTTTCGCAGCGTAGAAACGCGTCGCGTCAGGCAAACAGAAAAACGCCCGGAACGTATCCGGGCGTCTAGTTTGATCGCAGGTCGGGCTTTCAGTGTCTCAGAAGCGCCTCGCGCTCTTCATCGTCATCCCGCTGGCGTCCACCGATCGCGGCCGACACACTGGCGATGAAGGCGCCGACGAGCAGCGACATGGCGCCGATCAGCGCAACACCCGATGCCGTCTTGCGGGCCGTATCGGCGGCCTTCTGCGCCGCTACCTTCGCATCATCGATACGCTTCAGCACACCATCGACGCGGGTTTTTGCATCGGCTTCGGAAAGCCCGGTGCGCGAGGCAACCACTTGGTCGAGATAGGCACGATCGTCGGCAGAGATTTCGCCCTGCGCGGCACCGCTGACCAGCACGCGGGAAATCTCGGCGCTGACCGCTTCGTTGCTCTGGTTCTCAGGCGCAGCTCTGCCATCAGCCGGGCGCAGCAGCGCATCGGTGAAGTAGGATGTCGAGAAGCCGCCCGTATTGTCTGAACCGGACACTGCAGCCGCGGCTCCCGCGCCACCCACTGCCGCCGTTGCTCCAACCGCAGTCGCGGTCGCACTGGCACCGGCACTGACGAGCGAGGATACCGCCGAGCCCAGCAGGCCGATAACAATAAGCGTTGCCAATGCCCAGGCCAGAAAGCCATGCGCCGTATCGCGGAAGAACACCTCATAGGTGTGAACCCCGACCCACTTTGAGCGAAGCCGGCCGGTGATATAGCCGCCGAGCGCCGACGACGCCCATTGCACGACGATCAGCCACACAGCCGCCGTCGCCCCGATCGTCGCCAGCGAACTGCTGCTGTTGGCGAAGGGTGAAATCATCGTCAGCCCCAGTCCGGAGCCGATCAGCATGAATATCAGGGTGATCGCCGTGGCGGCCAGCGTGCCGGCGAGAATCGGTCCCCAGCTGACGGCCGAGGACGACGATTCCTGCGGAGCGCCGGTAACGACGCTCGATACGGGTTGCGACATCGTGATCTCCTAGTGCCAGAACAGAAGGATGATCAGGATCAGCGGAATCGGAACCCCGAGAAACCAAAGCAAAATACCTCTACCCATCCTATTCCTCCTGCCGGCTCTGCCGGGCTGCTGATTGATGCCTGCCGCAAGTGAAGCGGCTGAGATCAAAACAACCGGAAAAGAAGAATGTTCCTGAAGTCTTTCAGCTGGTTGTGCGATTTGCAGAAATTGTTGCGCAAAGGGCGGCATCGCTGCCGCCCTTCTGGTCAGAATGCCTGATAATCGGTTACCTGCACATGCGTGACGCGGCCATCCTCGTTGAAGGTGATGGTTTCCTCGCCCTCGCGGATCAGCGGCTTGCCGGTGCCGCTATGCGTTGCCCGGACCGACCAGACCGCGCGCCCGGCCCGCGGGCTCACCTTTTCCACCAGCATGTCGATCGCCGTCTGATCCGGGTAATCGTCGAAATACTTGCGGAACGCCGTCATGATCTGCTCGCGCCCGGCAAGGCTGCCGACGCCGTTCGAGACGTAGGTCGCGTCATCGGCGAAATAGTTCTCGATCGTCTGGAAATCGAGCGCATTGATCGCGCCATGGAAAAGCTTGATCTCTTCAACCGGATCGAATGCCATGATCAGATCTCCACGCCATGTGTTCTGAGGTCGGCGCGCAGCTTGTCCGCACCGGTGAAATGCACGGCCTGCCAGCCGGCTTTCTGCGCGCCTTCGACATTGGCGACGGTGTCGTCGATGAAGATGGATGTTGCCGGATCGAGGCCGAAGCTGTCGGCATGCATCTCGTAGATCGCCACATCCGGCTTGATCAGCTTCACATCGCCTGAGACGGTAACGCCGCGCGTCTTCGTCAGGAAGGGATAGCGAACCTGCGCCTCGCGAAACGTGTCGGACGCGAAATTCGTCAGCATCGTCACGTCATGGCCCCGGGCGATCAGCTCTTCCATCACCACGACGCTGTCGTCATAGGCATGCGGCACCATCTCGTGCCAGTATTTGCGGAAGTGCCGGATCTGCTCTTCGCGCTCCGGATGCGCGTCGATCAGCAGCGCCTCGGCTTCTTCCCAGGAGCGACCGCGGTCCTGCTCGATGTTCCAGTCATGGGTGCAGACATTGTCGAAGAACCACTTGCGCTCTCCGGCATCGGGGATCAGCCGCTGGTAGGGCAGGCTCGGATCGTAGTGGATCAGCACTTTACCGATATCGAAGACAATATGATTGATGGGCATCTATCATTCCTTGACTGATTTGAACGCGAGAGGAATAGCCGCTGCGATCGCTTTTTTCATGATCGTCGGCAGCGCCTGGGCTTCAAGATTTGTAACCGGTTCCCACCATCCGTCATTGATTTCAACGGGATCGGCGATCGCCACTCGATAGATCTGCAGCCTGAGCTCGAAATGGGTGAAGACGTGGATGACGGTGCCGCAGGGCTGCCATTCCGCAGGGAAGGGCGCGGCATCCGTGCCCGTCGCGCCGTCGATCCGCGCCGTCCACCCCGTTGTCGGAACCTCCGTCATGCCGCCGAGCAGCCCGCTTTCGATCCGCCGCCGCAGCAGAATCTCGCCCTCTTCGGTGACCGCGACGAAAGCCGCACCCTGCCGCACCGGCCTATCTTTCTTCGCAGCCTTCACCGGAAACAGCTCCGGATCGTGCAGCCGCAATGCCTCGCACGATCCGTTGAACGGACAGAGCGAACAGGCAGGACGCTTCGGCGTGCAGATCGTGGCGCCGAGATCCATCATCGCCTGGGCGAAATCGCCCGGCCGGTCGGCGGGCGTCAGCAGCACCACCTTCTGCTTCATCAGCGGCTTGCCCGTGGGCAGCGGCGTCGAAATGGCATAGAGCCTGGAAATCACCCGCTCGACATTGCCGTCCATCACGGCCGCCTGCCGGTTGAAGGCGATCGCGGCAACGGCTGCCGCTGTATAGTCGCCGATCCCGGGCAGCGATTTCAGCCCCTCTTCGCTATCCGGAAAGATGCCGCCATGTTCGGCGGCCACGGCCTCGGCGCATTTCTTCAGATTGCGGGCGCGGGCGTAATAGCCGAGCCCCGCCCAGGCCGCCATCACGTCGTCGCTGGGCGCTGCCGCCAGATCGTTGACCGTCGGCCAGCGCGCCAGGAAATTGGCGAAATAGGGCTTTACCGCCTGCACCGTCGTCTGCTGCAGCATGACCTCGGACAGCCAGATGCGATAGGGATTGGCCTTGACGCCGCGCGCCGCCATCGGCGGCGAGATGCGCCAGGGCAGATCGCGATGGTGGCGGTCGTACCATTCGAGCAGGGGCTTTGCGCTAGGCGCGGTCAATGTCTTTGAAGTCATCGTTTACCGGAGGCAGGGGAGTGGCCTATAATTGGCGAAGCATTGCCGCGGATCAAGGCGGCCCTGCCGATTGGCGGCAGCATCAGAAGGTTTCGATGAGTTATCCACGCAAAGGTGAGAAGCAGATCTCCGAACTGGCCAACGGCCTGATCGATCCGGTGCTCGCCAAGCGCGCCGGCATCAACACCGCGCTGCTCGGCTCCTGGGACGAGATCGCCGGCGAGGACTTTGCCGATTGCACCCGGCCCGAAAAGATCGCCTGGGCCCGCGGCGGCGAGGACGGCACCTACAAGCCCGGCGTCTTGACGATCGCCTGCGAGGGTGCTCGCGCGCTCTTCCTCACCCACGCCCAGAGCGAACTGATCCAGCGCATCAACAGCTTCTTCGGCTTCTCCGCCGTCCACCAGATCCGCATCGTCCAGAAACCCGTCTCGCAGGCCAGCAAACGCTCCCGCACCCCGCCGCCGCTGAAAGGCGAGGCGGCCCGCAAGCTCGAAGGCATGCTGGAAGGCATCGAGGGCGACAAGCTGCGCGAGGCGGTGAAGCGGCTGGGTACGGCGGTGCTGGGGAAACGGCGGTAGGTTTGCGATTTGGACGACCTCTGGATCGGGTTTCAGGCGAGGAGCGGGCGATGTGTGAGGACAAGGCGATTGATAGTGATTGTGAGGCATCGGACGAAACGATGCACCGGAGCATCCGGGACTCGATCAATGACTCAGGTATCGATATCGACGCCGAAACCGTCTTCGATCGCATTGAGGAGCATCACGCGAAGCGGATTTCCACTTCTGACCAGGTCAGATGAAGAACAATTCATCCCTTAGCCTTTGCAAGGTCACAATTCTTTGAAGAAAGTTGGCGAAGCGTGCCTTGTTCGCGGCCTTTAGCCGTTATATCGCACATTCAGCCGCTACTCTTGCTTATGGGGAATCCATGCACATCTCTGAAATGCAAATGACGAAACGCCAGCTCCTGAGCGGTGTCGCCGCTGCAGGCGCGACTTTGGCGCTCTCCACGGCAGCGCAGGCGGCGGTCGAAATTCCGCAGCCGGAAGGCGATGTCGACATGGAAGCGGTGCTGAAGCACGGCGAACTGCCGGAAATGGCGCTCGGTCCGGAAGATGCCAAGGTTAAGATCGTCGAATACATGTCGATGACCTGCCCGCACTGCGCCCACTTCCACAACACCACCTTCGACGAGATCAAGAAGAAGTATGTCGAGACCGGCAAGGTCCGCTTCATCATCCGCGAATTCCCGTTCGATCCGGCCGCTGCCGCAGCCTTCATGCTGGCCCGCTGCAACGCTTCCGATCCGACGAAGCTCAGCACGCCGGAACAGTATTTCCCGATGGTCTCGATGCTCTTCAAGCAGCAGGAAACCTGGGCCGCAGCCGACGATCGCCGCGCAGCCCTTCTGCAGATGTCCAAACTTGCTGGATTTAGTGAGGATAGCTTTACGAAGTGCTTGACGAACCAGAAGCTTCTGGATGAAGTGAATGCTACGCGGGAAAGGGGCTCCAAGGAGTTCGGCGTCAACGCGACGCCTACTTTCCTGATCAACGGCAAGCGTTACGCTGGGGACATGACGGTTGACTCCATGTCGGCACTTATCGACAGCCTGCTCTGAACCGTACCCTCTTGATTTGACGGGCGGCCCTTTCGGGCTGCCCGTCTTTTATTTTGTGCCTCTTCTTTTCCCCGTCGGGGAGAGGGCCGCATGAAGTTCAACAAGCTGCGCCTTGTCGGCTTCAAATCCTTCGTCGAACCGGCTGAATTCATCATCGAGCGCGGGCTGACCGGCGTCGTTGGTCCGAATGGCTGCGGCAAGTCCAATCTCGTGGAAGCGCTCCGCTGGGTGATGGGCGAGAATTCCTACAAGAACATGCGTGCATCCGGCATGGATGACGTGATCTTCTCGGGCTCCGGCAACCGCCCGGCGCGAAACACCGCTGAAGTCGCGCTCTATCTCGACAATGCCGATCGTACCGCGCCTGCCGCCTTCAACGACAGCGACGAAATCCAGGTGACGCGCCGCATCGAGCGTGAGCAGGGATCGGTCTACCGCATCAACGGCAAGGAAAGCCGCGCCAAGGACGTGCAGCTGCTGTTTGCCGATGCCTCCACCGGCGCCCGGTCACCGTCGATGGTCGGGCAGGGCCGTATCGGCGAGCTGATCTCAGCAAAGCCTCAGGCCCGCCGCCAGCTGCTCGAAGAAGCGGCCGGCATCTCAGGCCTGCATTCGCGCCGCCATGAGGCCGAGCTTCGCCTGCGCGCCGCCGAAGGCAATCTCGAGCGTCTCGACGACGTCACCTCGCAGCTCGAAAGCCAGATCGAAAGCCTGAAGCGTCAGGCTCGCCAGGCCAACCGCTTCAAGACGCTGTCTGCCGATATTCGTGCCCGCGAGGCCATGCTTCTGCATATTCGCTGGGTGCAGGCCAAGGAGACCGAAGCCGAGGCCGACAGCGCGCTGAACCAGGCCACCGTCGTCGTCGCCGAAAAGGCGCAGATGCAGATGGAGGCGGCGAAGACTCAAGGGATCGCCAGCCTGAAACTGCCGGAACTGCGCGAAGGGGAAGCTCGGGTCGCCGCCGCGCTGCAGCGCCTGCAGATCGCCAAGACGCAGCTGGAAGAGGATGCCAACCGCATCCTGCGCCGCCGCGACGAGCTGACCCGCCGTCTGGCCCAGCTTGCCGAGGACATCCGCCGCGAAGAGCGGCTGGTCTCCGACAATGCCGAAATCCTCGCCCGGCTCGATGCCGAAGAGGCCGAGATCAACGATATCCTCGCCGATTCCGGCCGCCATGCAGAGGAGCTGCGGGAAGCCTTCGAGGAAGCGGCGGCCAAGCTTGCCGACAGCGAACGCATCTTCACATCTGTGACCGCCGAGCGCGCTGAAGCCGCTGCCGGCCGCAATCAGCTGGAACGCGCCACCCGCGATCTCACGGATCGCAAGATGCGTCTGGAACGCCAGATGGACGAGGCGAACCGCGAACTGACGGCGATCGCCGAGAAGGTCTCGGCTCTGCCGGATCCGGAAGAGAAGCGCGCCATGGTCGAGGCAGGCGAGATTGCCCTTGCCGAAGCCGAGGCAGGCATCCAGGCCGTCGAGCAGGCGCTTGCCGAAGCCCGGCGTACGGAAGCCCTGTCGCGCGCGCCTGTCGATGAGGCGCGCTCTAAGCTGAACGGCCTGGAAACCGAGGCCCGCACCATCCAGCGGATGCTGGCGGCCGGTGCCGCCGCAGGCGAGTTTCCGCCGGTCGCCGAAGAGCTGCGGGTCGATCGCGGCTTCGAAACGGCGCTCGGCGCCGCGCTTGGTGACGATCTGGAATCCCCACTCGATCCGAAGGCGCCGGCGCACTGGTCGGAGAATGGCGACGGATTGGCCGATCCGGCACTGCCGTCAGGCGCTGTCCCGCTGTTGAACCATGTGCGGGCGCCATCGGCACTTACCCGCCGCCTGAAGCAGATCGGCCTCGTCGCCGCGGCCGATGCCCATCGTCTTGTGCGCGACTTGAAGCCCGGCCAGCGGCTTGTGACCCCCGAAGGCGCCGTCTACCGCTGGGATGGCCATGTCACCGGTGCCGATGCCCCGAGTGCTGCGGCACTCCGGCTCGCTCAGAAAAACCGCCTGGCGGAGCTCGAAAACGAAGTCTCGATCGCCCGCGATGTGCTTGCCGAGGCCGAAGAACAGCTTGCCGTTGCCGCTGAAGCGATCCGCGGCGAGGAGCGCCGGCTGAACGACGCCCGCGACATGAGCCGCCTGTCCGCCCGTCATCTGGCCGAAGCGCGCGAGGCGCTGGCCGCGGCCGAGCGGGCCTCCGGTGATCTCGTCCGCCGCCGTGACGTGGTGGCCGAGGCCGTCAGCCAGCTGCAGTCGCAGCAGGAAGACATCGCTATCCAGGAAGAGAATGCCCGCATCGAGCTCGAGGATGCGCCGGATCTGACGGCGATCGACGAGCGCCTGCGCCTGCAGCAGATGGAAGTCGCGACCGACCGGGGGCTCGCTGCCGAAGCGCGCGCCCGCCACGACAGCCTGAACCGCGAAAACGATGCCCGCCAGCGCCGCATCGTCGCCATTGGTCAGGAGCGTGAAACCTGGCGCCAGCGCGCGTCAAGCGCCGAAGACCATATTGCCACGCTGCGCGACCGCGAAGAGGAAGCACGCGAAGAAGCCTCAGAGCTGGAAATGGCGCCGGATGAATTCGACGACAAGCGCCGCGCGCTGCTGACCGAACTGCGGAAGGCCGACGAGGCCCGCCGCGCTGCCGCCGATCTTCTGGCCGCCGCCGAGCTCGTCCAGCGTGACGCGGACCACAAGGCCGCCACCGCGCTATCCGAACTTGCCGAAAGCCGCGAGCGCCGCGGCCGCGCCGAAGAGCGTCTCGTCTCGGCCCGCGAAAAGCGGCAGGAAAGCGAGGGCCGCATTCGCGAGGCGCTGAACGTCGCGCCGCATGAAGCCTTCCGCCTGACCGGCCTTCAGCCTATGCAGTCGATCCCTGATCCACGCGAAGTCGAGCGTGATCTGGAACGGCTGAAGATCGAGCGCGAGCGCCTCGGCGCGGTCAACCTGCGCGCCGAGGAAGAGCAGAAAGAACTCAGCGACAAGCTGGAAGCGCTGATCAAGGAGCGCGACGACGTCATCGACGCGATCCGCAAGCTGCGTGGAGCGATCCAGAGCCTCAACCGCGAGGGCCGCGAGCGCCTCATTGCCGCCTTCGATATCGTCAACGCCCAGTTCCAGCGGCTCTTCACCCATCTCTTCGGCGGCGGTACCGCCGAGCTGCAGCTGATCGAATCCGACGACCCCCTGGAAGCTGGCCTCGAAATCCTCGCCCGCCCGCCCGGCAAGAAGCCGCAGACCATGACGCTGCTCTCCGGCGGCGAGCAGGCGCTGACGGCGATGGCGCTGATCTTCGCGGTCTTCCTCACCAATCCGGCGCCGATCTGTGTGCTCGACGAAGTGGACGCGCCGCTCGACGATCACAACGTCGAACGCTATTGCAACCTGATGGATGAAATGGCCGCTTCGACCGAAACTCGATTCGTGATCATCACTCACAATCCGATCACGATGGCCCGCATGAATCGCCTCTTTGGTGTAACGATGGCCGAGCAGGGTGTCTCGCAGCTTGTATCCGTCGACCTGCAGACTGCTGAGCGTCTGCGCGAAACCGCTTGAAAACAAAGGCGTTTCGAGAAAACCCCAAAAAAGTTAGGGTCTTGCTCATACGTTAACCCAATTGGGTGATGCTTTCCCCTTGTTTTTGCATTAGAAGTTGTCCTTAGCGAATGAGGAGATCGCCGAAAAACGATTTCTGTCGCGCATGTTGGATAATGCTGACAACTCCGGGACGAGGGCAAAACCGGGCTTGATGGCATAGGTGGACCCCCCGTCCAGTTTTCCTGGCTGGACGGAAATAAGGCTTTGCGGGACCGTTGTTGCAGTCCCGCAAAGCTTTTTTTATGCGTTCCCCACATTCAAACGGTTTGATGTGCTGCATTGATTGTGCGGTGCAACATTTTGTCGTATTTGTCGATTTTCATTTCCGGACCAAGGGATTAAGGTGGTCCCGGAGAATGAGGCGGGGGAAATATGTCCAAGCTGGTCTATACGTTCGGAAACGGGCAGGCGGAAGGCCGTGCGCGTGATCGTGACGTGCTGGGCGGCAAGGGCGCCAACCTTGCCGAAATGTGCGCGCTGGGGCTGCCGGTCCCGCCCGGTCTAACGATCGTCGCCGATGCCTGCGCCACATATTACAACAATTCCCGCAAGCTCGATGATGACCTGAAGACACAGATCCGCGCCGGCGTGGAAGGCATTGAAAAGGCCACCGGCCGCCGTTTCGGCGCCACTGATCATCCGTTGCTTCTCTCCGTGCGCTCCGGCGCCCGCGTCTCGATGCCGGGCATGATGGACACTGTCCTCAACCTTGGTCTCAACGACGAGACGGTGCAGGCGCTCGGCCATGATGCCGGCGACGCCCGTTTTGCCTGGGATAGCTACCGGCGCTTCATCCAGATGTATGCCGATGTCGTCATGGGCCTCGACAACGAGGTGTTCGAGGAAATCCTCGAAGACGAAAAGGCGCGGCTCGGCCACGAATACGATACCGAGCTTTCGGCCGGCGACTGGCAGCATGTCGTCTCGCTCTACAAGGACATGATCGAGGAAGAGCTTGGCGAAGCCTTCCCGCAGGAGCCGGAAGTCCAGCTCTGGGGCGCTGTCGGCGCTGTCTTCGCCAGTTGGATGAGCGCCCGTGCCGTCACCTACCGGATGCTGCACAATATCCCCGAAGTCTGGGGCACGGCGATCAATATCCAGGCCATGGTCTTCGGCAATCTCGGCAATGCCTCGGCGACCGGAGTCGCCTTCACCCGCAATCCATCGACCGGCGAAAAGTCCTTCTACGGCGAATTCCTGGTCAATGCGCAGGGCGAGGATGTCGTCGCCGGTATCCGCACGCCGCAGAGCATCACCGAGGATGGACGCCTGAACTCAGGCTCCGAGCGTCCGTCGCTCGAAAAACTGATGCCGGAGGCTTTTGCCGAGCTCACCCGTATCTGTTCCGAGCTCGAAGCCCATTACCGCGAAATGCAGGACATCGAGTTCACAATCGAGCGCGGCAAGCTCTGGATGCTGCAGACGCGGTCCGGCAAGCGTTCGACACGCGCCGCCATGCGGATCGCCGTCGATATGGTAGACGAAAAGCTGATCACCGAGGAAGAAGCGGTGCTGCGCATCGAGCCCTCGACGCTCGACCAGCTGCTGCACCCGACGATCGATCCGCGCGTTCAGCGCCAGGTGATCGGCAGCGGCCTGCCGGCATCGCCGGGGGCTGCGACGGGGGCCATCGTCTTCACCGCCGAAGAGGCGGTGGCAGCCGAGGAGGAGGGGCGCAAGGTCATCCTGCTGCGCGTCGAGACCAGCCCCGAAGACATCCACGGCATGCACGCCGCCGAAGGCATCCTGACGACGCGCGGCGGCATGACCAGCCACGCGGCTGTCGTCGCCCGCGGCATGGGCATCCCCTGCGTCGTCGGCGCCGGCACCATGCGCATCGATCTGCGCAACGAACGCCTGATCGGCGTCGGCGTGACGCTGAAGAAGGGCGACATCATCACCATCGACGGTTCGGCCGGCCAGGTGCTGAAGGGCGAAGTGCCGATGATCCAGCCGGAGCTCTCCGGCGATTTCGGCCGCATCATGGGCTGGGCCGATCGCGTCCGCCGCATGACCGTGCGCACCAATGCCGACACCCCGGCGGATGCCCGCGCGGCCCGCTCGTTTGGCGCCGAAGGCATCGGGCTCTGCCGTACCGAGCACATGTTCTTCGAAGGCGACCGTATCCATGTGATGCGCGAGATGATCCTCGCCGAAGACGAGAAGGGCCGCCGTCTGGCGCTCGACAAGCTTCTGCCGATGCAGCGGCTGGATTTCACCAGCCTGTTCAACGTCATGCACGGCCTGCCGGTCACCATCCGCCTGCTCGATCCGCCGCTGCACGAATTCCTGCCGAAGACGGATGAGGAAATCGCCGATGTGGCGGCGGCCATGGGCATGGAGCCCCTGGCGCTTCGCCAGCGCGTCGATGCGCTGCACGAATTCAATCCGATGCTCGGCCACCGCGGCTGCCGCCTGGCCATCTCCTATCCTGAAATCGTCGAGATGCAGGCCCGCGCCATCTTCGAGGCGGCGATCGCTGCGGCCCACGAAACCGGCGCCGCCGTCGTCCCGGAAATCATGGTGCCGCTCGTCGGCCTCCGCTCGGAGCTCGACTACGTCAAGGAGCGGATCGATACGATCGCCAAGGCTGTCATGGCGGAAGCGGACATCAAGATCGACTATCTGGTCGGCACGATGATCGAGCTGCCACGCGCAGCTCTGCGGGCGCATACGATTGCGGAAGCAGCCGAATTCTTCTCATTCGGCACCAACGACCTGACACAGACCACCTTCGGCATCTCGCGCGACGACGCCTCGGCCTTCATCCCGACCTATCAGCGCAAGGGCATCATCGAACATGACCCCTTCATCTCGCTGGATTTCGATGGTGTCGGCGAGCTGATCAGCATCGCCGCCGAGCGCGGCAGGCGCACCCGCAACGATATGAAGCTCGGCATCTGCGGCGAACATGGCGGCGATCCCGCCTCGATCCATTTCTGCGAACGGATCGGTCTCGACTACGTCTCCTGCTCGCCCTTCCGCGTACCGATCGCCCGGATGGCAGCCGCACAGGCCGCCATTAGCGGCGGCGCTAAAGACCGATACTAGCGGCGATAGTAGTAACGCGGTCCGGCCATGAAGTCGTCGAAGTTCTCGTCGGCCTGGATACGGAAGGCGCGGGCATCGGCACGCCGGTCGAGATCGATGCGCTGCAGGCAGGTGGCAAAAGCGCTGGTTCCGGGTTTGAAGCCGTAGCTCAGGCACTGCCGCTCATCGGCGGCGCGCCGCTCTTCAGGCGTCATCGTCTGGCAGGCCGAAAGGCCGATCGCCAGCGCTGCGAGCGTGAAGGGAAGGGCGGAAAAACGCATGTTACAGTCTCCGGTGCGGGAAGCGGTGCTGCGGACATGAGGCGATTTGCCGGGCCGCGTCAACTCCACATCAATCCGCAGCGGAAAACGCGCGGTACATCAGATTCGTTCCAGAACCTCGATGAAGGCATCGGCGAACCGCACGAGATGCACGGTCTCGTCGTCCGGCGCCTGCATGCGGATCTCGATGCCGTCGCGATCGAGAACGGCAAGCACCACGCGCATGTCCGACCCGGACGTCGGAACGCGCAGCACCGCGATACGGCGGCAATCGTCGATCAGCCCGGCAGCCGGAAGATCGAACAGGAATTCGCCGCCGGCCTTTCCGGCAGCCGTCCGCACCGCTTCGCAGAAGCCGGCCTCGCCGCCGGTATAGCCTTCCAGCGAGAGCTCCAGTTCCAGAAGCTCCATCGGCAGGAAAGGCTCGGATGTATCGACGGCACCCAGCGCCGGCGCCTTATGTCGTTCTGTCATTTCCGGTGAAAGCATGGCTCTTCTCCTGAAACGCGCATGCCTCGCTGACGAAACATGCCCCACAACCTCCCAATCGGCAGGAAAACCCGCCAGAATGGCCTTTTTACGGCATATCAGATATTGCTCATGCAGGCCATCTCCGCCTTTTGGTGGATTGAGGCCTCCCGCAAGAGACAACAGTTTCAAAATCTAGGCGAATCTTGCCATAAACAAGATGCGGGTGCTTCGTGCCTCCGCGCCGGGCGTGTGCCCGCCTGTAACTGGTAAGTTTGATGGCCATCCGTTTCGACCGCCCCGTTTCCAGTTCGGCCCGCTTCGCGCGGCGTTTCGGGGCGTTTGCGCTGGTGCTTTGGGCTGCCGTGCTTCTGGCGCACCGCTTCGGCGGGCTGGCGACGCCCTATATGGTGCTGCTCGTTCTGGTATCGACGGGATTTGCGCTGCTCGCCTTCCTGCTGGCCTTCGCGGGCTTGAGAAGCCTCTGGATATCGGGTGCCGAAGGCGGCCTCGATGCCATGAAGGCCATCATTTTCGCCGCGGCCCCGCTGGCTTTCGGCGCTCTGGCAGCCGAGCGCTACTTCACCCTGCCTGCCATCTACGACGTCTCGACCGATCTCGTCTCGGCGCCGGAATGGCTGTCTCCGCCGCATGCCGACCAGATCTGGATGAAGCGCAGCACGGAGATTGCCGGTACCGATCGCGAAAAGCAGCTGGAAGCCTATCCCGAACTGACCGGCCGCCGCTATGAGGGCGCCATCGACCGCGTTCTCGATGCGGTGAAGAAGGTCGCGCGCCAGAACGGCATCACCATCACCAAGAGCAAGGGTGAAAGCGAACCGGCCCGCGATCTGGAAGATGCCCCGGCCAAGCCGCCACAGCCGAATGGCGATGCCGTTGCCGAGGCCCCGGACCAGGTGCCCGTGCCGACGCCGCGCCCCTTTGATGATGATGTCGCCAAACTGATCCGCGGCGCCAATGGCGTGACGCTGCAGGGCGAACGCCGCACGCTGATCCTCGGCCTGCGCTTCGACATCGTCATCCGCCTGCGCGAAGAAGCCGAAACCACCTTCGTCGATATCCGCGTTGCCTCGCGCTATGGCCAGAACGACCTCGGTTTCAGCGCCGGGATCGCCGATCAGTTTCTCGAAGCGCTCGATGTCGAGCTGCTCGGCATCGCCGGCTGATCCGGCTCGAGCCAGCCGGTATAGCGGACGATCAAACCCGTCAGCCGCCCGCCGATCTCGACGTGGAAATGGAAGCGCCCGTCACGCTGCTCTTCGAATGTATTGCCGTCGGGCGCCAGAAACAGCGGTAGCGGCAGACCGAAAATCCGCCAACCGCGGATGAGGAGCCGCAGCCGCTCGCCCTCGGGCACCAGCGCGATAAACACACGGACCGGCCCGAAATCCTCCACCAGCAGATGCGCGTGTCGTCCCGACGCTTCCGATTGACGGCTGCGGAAACGTCGGCCGTCGAAGTTCCGCGTCCACGTCTCCCGCCCGTGCTCTGCCTTGAACGTCACGCTGACAGGGATATCGTCAGCGGCACGCGGAAAGCCGATGATTGCCGCGACGAGGCCGGCAAGCAGGCCGCTCCCGCGCTCCACTCGCGCCTGGCCGCAAACACGCAGCTCACCATCGTTTAACGCATGCATCGCCGCCACCGCCGGCGGCAGCATCCCCCATGCTTCATCGCCCAACACCCGCTGATAGAGCGAAAGGCGCCGATCGCCAGAACGCTGCCGCCGGATGCCTGTGTGGATCGCCAGGGGCCGAAACCCATCCTCGAAGGCGCCAAGCGGAAGCTCCGCTATCGCCGCCCGCGCCCCGCTGCCCGGCCGCTTCCCGTCTGCAAGCGCGCGCAACAACACGGCTGCACCCATCGCCGGAATGAAGGGACCATCATCCCCTTCGGCAACCAGATGCCAGGTGGCGGCAAGCGCTTGCCTGTCGTGTCCCAATCCTTCCAAGCGCACGAACATGCCGCCGCGGGCTTCGCCGGATGCAAGGCTGCGGCTCGCGGCATGGATCAGCGGCGCAAGTGGCGCAAGCGACGGCAGCAGCCGGTAGCGAACGAGGCGGGCGGCAAATGTCAGGAGTGATTGCAGCCATTGCGGCTCCGTACCAGCCCCGGTAAAGGCCTCCCGCAAATGGCGAAACCGCTGCGGTAGCAGTGAAAGATCTGGCGTATCGGCCAGCAGAAAGCGGCGCCAGCGGAGCGGAACGCAGCCGGGCGGCGCGATCACCATGCCTGGTCCTCCGGCAAGCCCCGTACTCTCTGCCGGGATGCCGCCCCGCGTGACCTTGACCGGCTTTCCGGCATAGCTGGCGATCGCCCTGATGACGTTGAGCCCGATCGCGGCGCGTGGCGAGGGGGCAATTCCGCTGCTGACCTTGTGGACCTCGGCGAATTCGATCGCGAGCATTTCGGCGGCCGCAAAGGAGAGCGCCGGAAAGCTGCTGAGCCCGGAAAGCACGAAGACGCCGCGCGCCTTGGCCTCGCCGTCGAGCGCGTCGATGCCGCTGACAAAATCGCGGCTGTCTGAAACGTCGATGTAGTCGATCCCGAGCGCTATCGCCGCGCGGGCGACCCGATAGCGATCCTCACCCATCTCCTGAAACGGACCTGAGAGATCGGCGACGACCGCGGGCCTTAGCAACGCAAGCTGGGCCTGCACATCGCCATCGCGGTCGAAGACCACGCCCTCTGCGCCTCGCTCGATCCCGGCGGCAAATGTCTCGGCCTTCTCCGCCGACCGCCCGCCGACAAGCAGATGGAAGCGCGGATCGCCGGCCAGCAAGCGTGCCAGCCGGCTGCCGAACGCGCCGTAGCCGCCGATGATCAGCACGCGAAGCCCGCTTGTACTCATCCGAGAAAGCGGCTCCTGACCTCAGACGTCGGCACAAAGCAACTGTCGCTGCGGCCTGCGATCCGCAGCCGGTTGCGAGCGATGAATTCGTAGAGCCGGTCGGCAAGCGGACGCGGCAGTATGCGCAGCAGAGAGACGAGGGACCATGGGAAGCCAAGCCCAGCAATCATCCGGATTGATCCCTCGGACTTGAAATAGGCGCGTCCGCCGTCGATGAAGATGTTGGTCTCGTAGTCGCGGTCATCAAGCCCATAATGCCGGTAAAGCGCCTCGCCGAGCGGCGATTGCGCGGTCAGGAAACGGTAGCGCCCGGTTCTGTCATGTTTCAGTGCGAATTTCACCCAGCCGGAACAGAAGATGCATTCGCCGTCAAAGACGATGACGGGCGCGTCATCGGCAAAGGCCGGAACGCTGTCATCCATCCGGTAGCTGTAGGCTGCCTGCCCGTTTGCCATCATTCCGCCGCCCAATATTCGCCCATCAGTGCCGGTGGTCCGTGGGTCTTCACCTTGCCGCGCTCCACCAGATCCTCGATATGCGCCAGCACCGAAAGGCCGGCCGCTCCATGCAGCCGCGGATCGGTATCGCGATAGATCGCCTTGACCATGTCGGGGATAAGCCGGTCGCCGCCCTTGATGCGTTCCAGGATCGCCCGCTCCCGCATTCGCCGGTGCGTTTTCAGCGCGCGCAGGAATGTCAGCGGATGCTTCACCGGCCCGCCATGGCCGGGCAGCAGCAGATGGTCGCGCCTTGCAATCAGCTTGTCGAGCGACGCCATGTACTCATGCATCGAGCCGTCGGGCGGCGCAACGATCGACGTCGCCCATGCCATGACATGGTCGCCTGAAAACAGGATCTCCGTGCCCTCGAGCGCGAAGGCCGCATGGTTCGCGGCATGCCCGGGCGTCAGCAAGGCGCGGAGTGCAAATCCTTCGCCTTCGATCACGTCGCCATCCGAAAGCGTGATATCGGGCACGAAGCCGGTATCCGAGCTCTCGGCAAAGGGATTGATCTCGCCGGCATGCAGCGGCCGCGAGGCACGGTGCGGGCCTTCGCCCGCCGTCAGTGCCCCGGTTGCGGCTTTCAGCCGGGCGGCAAGCGGCGAGTGGTCGCGATGTGTATGGGTGATCAGGATATGCGAGACGCAGCGCCCGGAAAGGGCTGCCATCAGTGCCTCGAAATGCGCATCGCCCTCGGGCCCCGGATCGATGACCGCAACAGAGGATCCGGTGCCGACGATATAGCTGTTGGTGCCGTGAAATGTGAAGGGGCTCGGATTGTTCACCGTCAGCCGCTGGATGCCGGGCGCCACCGTCACCGGCACGCCATGGGAGGGCACGAATGTCAGGTCGAAACGCGGGCTCGGCATTGGCTTATTTGTATTCGATCTCGATGAAGGACATCGGCTCGTCGCCAGCATTGACGACGTTGTGTTCGGTACCCGCTTCGCGCCGGTAGGCCGCACCCTTGGCAATATCGACGCGGCGGCTCTCGGCCCCTTCCTCGATCAGAAACCGGCAATCGGTCATCGGCACTACGACATAGCCGTAACCATGCGTATGCACGCCGGTATCCGCGCCCGGCTCGAAATCCCAGCGGGTGATCCGCACCACGGCGTCATCGAGCAGCAGCGTTGCGAGGGCAGGCGGGCGGGCACGGTACTGGCTCATCACTACTCCAGAAAGGCGTTCTCGTCTGATCAAAGACCTATCATGCCTCCCGCCGCATCGCACAGAAATATGCGGCTGCGCCGAACTTAGTGATTGTGACGAGGCGGCACCTTTGCTAATCAGGCCTCGCTTCGGCACAGCGGTTTCCGCTCAATGCCTGGTGGGGCGTCGCCAAGCGGTAAGGCACCGGTTTTTGGTACCGGCATTCCCAGGTTCGAATCCTGGCGCCCCAGCCACTATCTCTTCAGCGTCTTTGCATAGCATTCCAGAACCGCGTTCATCCGCGTCGATCGGCTTTTCCGCGCGACACATATCCGCAAACGAAAACAGGCGGTCTCTCGACCGCCTGCCATAAGTCTCGAACACTGATTCCGATCAGCCGGCCGGCTGGGCCGGGGCCAGGAACTCGGCGCAATAGGACTTGCCGCTTTCGCCCGGGATATCGTTGACCGTGCGGATGTTGCGGATCGTGTAGTCGGAATTGGTGGTGATTTCGGCCTGGCAGCGCAGGTAGAGCGTGCGGGCAGGGGCCGTCTGCTTGCCGCGCTTGCCGTTTTCGCCTTCGGCATATTTCGCCGGAACGCGCACGGTCTTGTAGCCGCCCTTCCAGGTGTAGACGACGGAGGAGCCATTTTCGGCGTCGCTGAGCGGCGGGCCGTAGGCGGCAAAGAACTTGCCGGCCGACTGGCCGTTCCAGCGTGCGGAAACGGGATCGCCGGCAGAAGGAATGGTCGTGCAGCCGGCAAGCGCAATGGCAAGCCCGGCCGCGGCAAAGGTGCGGAGTTTCATATGTATCGTCCCTGAATTGTCGCGCATTCGACGGCGGGAATCGCTGCAATGGAGCGGTTTCCGCTTGTCCCGGAAAGCGCTTTAGCGCGGAACCCGGCAAAAGAAAATTGCCCCGCCTTCGCGTTTGCGAAATTTGCTGCAGGTGTGTCTTTTTGTTGCAGGTTCGCAAGGCCTTGCGGGCGCCGCGCAAGGTGCTGCTGAATGCGTCAGTTTTTTGAAATTTGGCGCTTGCGCAATAACAGGCGCCGTTCTATAGAGGCGCCGCTGGTCACGGAGTGTAGCGCAGTCTGGTAGCGCACCACGTTCGGGACGTGGGGGTCGCAAGTTCGAATCTTGCCACTCCGACCAGCCGAAAACCCCGCTCCGGCGGGGTTTTTTCTTTTGCGGTATCGCAGGTGCATACACGATGAAAATGGATGGCAAGACATCGGTCGAGACGCTGGGCGAGCGCGCCTGCATCGACAGCAATGGTCTGCCGGTCAGGCTTTACGAGCGCCGCCATCTGATCGTCACGAAAACCGCCGCCGGTATACGCCGCTATCCCGGCGCCCGCTTCTGGTGCACGGGCGAGGGCGCTGCGGTGCGTCTCATCGACAGCTCGATGTTCGAAGTCGTCGATAGCGGCGAGCTGCTGGTCGTCATGGAATAGCGCACCGCGCTCATTCCCTCGAAGTGCCGGATGACAAAAGGCTATTTTGCAGTCAATTTCCGCCTGCGGTGATCCGGCATAGGATATCCCGCGTAGAAGCATTTCAGCGCGAATTCCGCCTGCCCGGTTTTGCTACACCTTTCGTCGCAAAACGGAGAAGGGTTAGTGGACTCTAATTTAATTTCTCTTCACAAAGGTATGGCGAGTCGAAGGGGAGGCAGGTTCGCAGCGTGTAATGCCGGAATGGGGAATGCAGTGCCTGGTAGGGACAGTAAGCGCTTTGCGCATGTGAGATTGAGTGACGTTGCCAAGAAGGTGGGGGTCAGCCCTATCACCATTTCCCGGGCACTCCGCAATCCCGAAATCGTTTCCGAAGATTTGCGCCAGCTTATCCTGCGCACCGTCGATGAAATGGGCTACGTGCCCAACCTGGCCGCCCGCGCGCTTGCCAGCCGCCACAGCGGCGTCGTCGGCGTCATTACGCCTGCGCTCCATCAGCACGCCTTTACCGACATCATGACCGGTATCGAGGATCGCCTGCGGGCGACGGATCTGCGCGTGCAATATGCCAATACGCTCTATGATCCCGATCAGGAAGTGAGCCAGCTGAAATCTTTCCTGGCGCAGAAACCGGCGGGCATCATCGTTGCCGGTGCAGAATATTACGATGCCCTGGCGCCGTTGCTCAGCGCCGCCGCCTGTCCGGTTGCTCATATCGTCGATGTCAGCCAGAAGGCGGAGGGACTGGTGGCCGCTGTCGATCACTACGAGGCCGGCGCCGCCGCCACCCGCATGCTTCTGTCGAAGAATTACCGCCGTATCGCCTTTGTCGGATGCCGCCGCGATACCCGTCCGCGCCGCCGTTTCGAAGGCTATGCGGATGTGATGCGCCAGGCCGGGCATTTTGACGAGGCGCTCGTTGCAAGCTGCCTCGGGATGAACGGCATTGGCGCCGGACGCGAACTCTTCAGCAATCTGGTGGAAGCTGCACCCGATGTGGATGCGGTGTTCTGCCAGAACGACGATCTTGCCGTCGGTGCGCTTCTTGAATGCTGGACCCGCGGCCTGCGCGTTCCCGACGATATCGGCATCTGCGGTTTCAACGATCTCGACTACGCAATCCACTGCGAGCCTGCGCTGACGACCGTCAGCATTCCGCGCTATCAGATGGGCCATCGCGTTGCCGATATGCTGCTGAACGCGGTCCGTGAGGAGGAGCCCGGCACAGCCCATATCGACTTCGGCTTCCAGATCATCGAGCGCGGCTCGACCCGGTAAAGCAAAGGGGCCTTTCGGCCCCTTTTTTCGTCTCAGATGTCGCTTGCGGCGTTCTTCCAGAGATCGGCGGCTTCCGCTGCCGTCATCCGCTGCACATGCGCCTCGTCACGGCGGCTGGCGAAGAGCTCGCTTGCCATGATTTGCTCGGCGAGATCGGCCGGCAGCGAGAGGATGACGCGGGCCTCGTTGCCATGCAGGCCGCTGACTTCGCTGCGCTTGCCGCTGACCATGCCGCCGGCGATCGTGTTGTTGGTCTCCGGATCGATCAGGATGAACGAGCCCGATGCACGGTTCATCTCATAGGGATCGAAGATCGCGGTTTCGTCGAAGATCAGCCGCACCTTGCCGATGGCATTCATGTAGAGTCGCTCGGCCGGAGCCCAAGCGCCGCTCTTCAGCTCCAGCTGGGCGATCGGCTGCACCTGGACGCGCTGGCGGCGGCTGCCGCTCTTCAGCCAGTAGCGCTTGCCTGATTCGATCCCCTCGGGCTGCAGTGCGACGATCTGGGCGTCGAAGTTCACACCCGTCTGCGGCTGTGCATCGATCGAGACGATCATGTCGCCGCGGGCAACGTCCACCTGGCGGTCGAGCACCAGCGTGATCGCATCGCCTGCAACGGCCGCATTGCGCACCAGGTCGAAGGTAACGATCTTGGAGACATTGGCGACCATGCCCGACGGCAGGATCATGACGCTGTCACCCGGCTTTACCGAGCCGCCGGCAACTGTGCCCTGATAGCCGCGGAAGCTTTCGCCGGGGCGCGAGACGCGCTGCACCGAGAAGCGGAAGCCGGTCGACTGGCCGGAGCGGACGCTTGCCAGTTCCAGCGTCTCGACCAGCGTCGGGCCGTTATACCAGGGCATTGCGGCCTGGCCGGAATAGACGACGTTCTCGCCCTTCAGCGCCGACATCGGGATGGCCGTGATCTGCTTGACGCCGAGCGATAGCGCGAATTCTTTGAACTCGTGGACGATCTTGTCGAAACCGGCGCGGTCGTAATTCGTCAGGTCGATCTTGTTGATCGCAAGCACGAACTGTTTGATGCCCATCAGCGAGGCGATCGTCGCGTGGCGGCGGGTCTGTTCGAGGATGCCGGCGCGGGCATCGACCAGCAGAACGGCCAGATCGGCGGTCGAGGCGCCGGTTGCCATGTTGCGGGTATACTGCTCGTGGCCGGGCGTATCGGCAACGATGAAGGAGCGCTTGTCGGTCGAGAAATAGCGATAGGCGACATCGATGGTGATGCCCTGTTCGCGCTCGGCCTGCAGGCCGTCGAGCAGCAATGCGAAATCAGGCAGGCCGAGATCGTTCTGCTTGCCGGTGGAATCGCGCTGCAGCGTTGCCGCCTGGTCTTCCTTGACTGCCTTGGTGTCCCAAAGCAGACGGCCGATCAGCGTCGACTTTCCGTCATCGACAGAGCCGCAGGTGATGAGGCGCAACGGCCGCGTATCGCGCACGGCTGCCACCGGCTCGGCTGCAGGGGCGACGGCGTTGGCGAGGTTTGCTGCGGTCATCTCAGAAATATCCTTCACGCTTCTTCTTTTCCATGGAGCCGGATTGATCCCGGTCGATGGCGCGGCCCTGGCGTTCGGAAACCGTGGCGATCTCCAGCTCCGCGATGATGTCTTCAAGGGTGGTTGCCGTCGAGCGGATCGCGCCCGTCAGCGGGAAGCAGCCGAGCGTGCGGAAACGGATCGAATCCTCCTGCTTGACTTCGCCGGGCAAAAGCTCGAGGCGCGGATCGGTCGCATCGATCATCATGCCGTCGCGCTCGACGAACGGGCGCCTGGCGGCGAAATAGAGCGGCACGATCGGGATCTGCTCGGCCTGGATGTAGCGCCAGATATCGACTTCGGTCCAGTTCGACAGCGGGAAGGCGCGAACGCTTTCGCCCTGCCGGATCTGGCCATTATAGATGTTCCAGAGCTCGGGGCGCTGGTTGCGCGGGTCCCAGCGGTGGTCGGGCGTGCGGAACGAATAGATGCGTTCCTTGGCGCGGCTGGCTTCTTCGTCGCGGCGCGCGCCGCCAAAGGCAGCGTCGAACTTGCCGGCGTCGAGCGCATTGCGCAGCGCTTCCGTCTTCATGATGTCGGTATAGCGGGCCGATCCATAAGTGAACGGCGTGATGTTTTCGGCCGCACCGCGCGGATTGATGTGCTCGATCAGGTCGAGATCATATTCCTTCACGATCTTGTCGCGGAAGGTGATCATCTCCGCAAACTTCCAGCCGGTGTTGACATGCAGCAGCGGGAAGGGGACGCGGCCGGGATAGAAGGCCTTGCGCGCCAGATGCAGCAGGACGGATGAGTCCTTGCCGATCGAATAGAGCATGACGGGGCGTTCGAACTCGGCGGCGACCTCACGGAAAATATGGATCGCTTCGTTTTCCAGTGCCTTCAGATGCGGATCGAGCGGCGGCTTGCTGCTCTGCGGATTGCTGAGTTCCGTATCCTGACGGGTATCGGGCATGTGTTACTCCAGACTTCTCACTCATTGCCGGACGGGAGGTTGCCGCAATGAAATCTTGTGACAGCTGGTTTCCGGTTGGCGGCGGTGGCCGCATCTGATCCGGAAACCGGCAGGTTATTGTTGGGCCGGGATCGCCGATGCCTCTTCGGCAACATGCAGGCCGCATTCGCGCTTCTCATCCTGTTCCCACCACCAGCGGCCGGCGCGCTCGGGCTCGCCGGGCTTGATGGCGCGGGTGCAGGGCTCGCAGCCGATCGAGGGATAGCCGCGGGCATGCAGCGGGTTAACCGGCACGCTGTTATCGGCGACATAGGCCTTGATCACCTCAATATCCCAATCGGCCAGCGGATTGACCTTCAGGAGATGACGCTCGGCGTCATATTCGGCAAAGGGCGTATCGGCGCGATTGTTGGATTGGCCGCGGCGCAGGCCGGTGATCCAGATGGTTGCCCCATTGAGTGCGCGCGCAAGCGGCTTCAGCTTGCGCACGCCACAACAGGCATGCCTGGCTTCGACGCTCTCGTAAAAGCCGTTCAGGCCGTATTTCGCCGCATAGGCGTCGATATCGGCCTGTTCGGGCTCGTAGCGGGAAATCTTGATGTCGTACTGGCTTTCGGTCTCGTCGATCAGCGAAAGCGTTTCCGGAAAGAGGCGTCCGGTCTGCAGCGTCACGACGTCGATCGGCAGGCGGTGATTGCCGATTTCGGCGGTGATCACCTGGTCCTCGATGCCGAGCGAGGTCGTGAAGACCACGCGGCCGCCGAGACCGGCGACAAAGGCCAGCCTTCCGGCAAGGTCGAGAGACGCGAGCTTCGCATTCAGCGCCTCGGCCTCTTCGATTGTATGGATAACAGTCATGGCAATCCTGTCCTCAAGTTGGCCGGAGTATCGCAGCAACAGGATGGGTCGGACAGAAAAAGGGATTTCGAAAGCAGCATAAGCAGGAGCAAATATCTCTCCTAAGCTGCCGCAATGCAGAAAAGCAGCCGCCCCGGCGTCAAAACTCCGTCAGGCAACTCAATCTCTAGTGATTTAGTAGAGTTACACGGCGCCTGTCAATTCGAAATCTGAAGTGATGCGCGAAAACATGCGAAAGGCGCAATTTTGACGTAGAATTACGCCCATTGGCCGAGGTTCAAAAACAGGGCCAAAATGCTTGTATCTCAAGGCTTTTGCCGGCACGTTCAAATTCCGTTCATGCTGGCTGTGCCATAGGGGATAAGCAAAGCTTGAAAAGCGGCAGGGCTCAAGGGCCGCTGGTGTGTGTGACGGTCTAAAATGATTACGCAGAAAGCAAAATATGCGCTCCGGGCGCTGACGGTGCTGGCCGAGGCCGACGCCCGCGAACCGGTGATGATCTCGGACATTGCTGCACAGCAGAAAATCCCGAAAAAGTTCCTCGAGCAGATCCTTCTCGACCTCAAGCACCAGGGCATCGTCGCCAGCCGCCGCGGCAAGGCAGGCGGCTATCTGCTGCTGAAACCCGCCGACATGATCACCTTCGGCGAGATCCTGCGCATCATCGACGGCCCGATCGCGCCGCTCCCCTGCCTGTCGATCACCGCCTATCGCAAATGCGACGACTGCGACGGCGAACAAAACTGCGAAATCCGCCACGTCTTCGCCAAGGTCGCCGACGCCACCCGCAAGGTGCTGTTCTCGACCACGATCGCCGACGCCGTCGCGCCCGCCAAGGGCGCCGTGGTCACGCGGATGCTGGCTTAGCCCTAACCTGTGTCGGACTCCTCTGGCTGCGCCGTAAAAATCGCTCTATGAGAGTGGCGAGCAATTAGCGGCGCCGGGATACCCATGGGGCGAACTTCTGTATTTCTGTTGGTCATCATCACATCGATATGGCTAGGCTCCGCATCTTCAGCAAAAGAAGTCTCCAATAGTGACGACGCTCCGGCACGTAGCCCGAAGTCCATAAAGGACTCGATTTCCCGATTCCTTGGTATCGATGCAAGCAGCCAGGATTTTCTTCTTGTTGAGGATGATGGACCGGTCAAATTCTTGACTGTTGCAACAGATGTTTTTTTGGAAGCGATCGGGGCACAGGCCTTTGCCTATCTGATGCCACCCGTTGCACATTTTCGTGCCGAGCCGGAGAATGACGGATGGGAGATAACGTCGATCGCCGCTGCCGGCTATGCCAACCATTCGGCCGATAGCCAGGCCAAGGTCAAGACGACAGTTGGCGCAGAGAACTTCAATGCGAAGCTTGCTTACGAACTGGCCGGCGAGAGCCGCGCCACCGTCGAACTTGACCACGTCAATTCCGCAACCAGCATCGGCGGTGACAGCAATGTCAGATCCTTTGCCACGATCTACCTGTGGAGCCGACTGAAGGATGCGTCTGCGCCGGTTGCACGGCTCGATGGCGGCCTCGCCTTTTCCGATATGCGCTTGGAGAACTGGCGATCCGGGGTGTTGTCTCTGCAGACTGTCGGATCGACGTCGATTAACTGGAGTTTGAAGGGTGATGTTTCTGATGTCCGGAAAGACGTTGTCGCTGGCTATTCGTTGCGCGATGCATTGCGGAAGAATCTGGGCGACGGTCAGGGCATACTCTTTTCGCCCACTAGCGAATACGAACTGACACTGAAATCAAAGAATATCGTCAACAAGCCAGAGCTGAATCTGCGCTTTGGCATCGACGAAGTATCCTGGACCATCCGTAATGGTGAGCGGCCTGGAATACTCGATCTCGACGGCGTTGTATCCAATTTTCGCGGTTTGAACGGTTATTTCAGTTCCGCACTTGGGCAGCTTCTCCCTTTCGATGCAAAGGTCAACGGTCAGCTGAAGTTTGAGCCTGTTCCCCAGTCTCTCGGTGGAAAATCTACCGCAGGCGTCTCGCCGATAGAATTGAGCCGCTTTTCAGCTTCGATTGACGGCAAACAATACAATGTCGAAGTCGAGGGCTCAGGCAGTTTCGCTGCGGATACCCACAAATTCAACGGAAGGCTTGATATTCAGGCGAAAGGGCTAAAGACCGTCGTTGAAAAGACGGTACTGCCGAATCTTCAAAAATACAGGCTACTTGAGGCTGATGGTGCGTCGCTTATGGCTTTGTTTGCTCTGGGCAAAACGTCCGACGATGTCACGAGCTGGACAATAGCTTTCAAAGATGGCGCTGCGGTAGGGCCGTGAGCGATTTTTGCCCCTGCAATTCCATGCCTAGCCCGCCGCTTCTTCCCTCTCGACTGCCCGCCGCGCCCGGATGGCGGCGGCGATGAATACCCTCGACAGGCCGTGATAGAGCGGTTCGCGGGAGAGGATGCGTGATGTCACGTAGCCGATCATCGATACCGCCATGATCGGGATGACGGCCTGGTGGTCGCCGGTCATTTCGAGAATGATGACGAAGGCTGTCATCGGCGCCTGCACGACGCCGGCGAAATATCCGGCCATGCCGAGGATCGCCGCCAGCGCGATGCTGGTGCCGAGAGCCGATCCGACCGTGCTGCCGAAACCGGCGCCGACCGCAAGCGACGGCGCGAAGATGCCGCCGGGAATCCCTGAAAGCATCGACAGGAAGCTGGCGGCCAGTTTCTCGACGAAGAACAGCAGCGGCAGCGCATGTCCCTCGACGGCGCCGCGGGCCTGCTCGTAGCCGGTGCCGAAGGTGGTGCCGCCGGAGAGGATGCCGATCACGGCGATCGCCAGTCCGCAGGTGCCGGCCAGCACGAGCATGCGCTTCAAGGGTTGCGGTTGCGCCCAGCGGCGGATCTTCTGGCCGAAATGCAGGGCAAAGCCGCTGAAGGCAGCACCCAGCGCCCCGCCGCCGATGCCGCAGACGAGCACGAGGCCCCAGTCGCGCAATTGCGTTGGCGCAACAGAGGCTTCGCCGAAATAGTTGTAGCTGCCCGCCAGCCCGAGGGCCGCGAGACCGGAGAGGATGACGGCGGTCAGCACCAGCCCGTTGGCCCGCGCTTCATAGGTGCGGCTCATCTCCTCGATGGCAAAGACGATACCGGCAAGCGGCGTGTTGAAAGCGGCCGCAATGCCCGCCGCCGAACCGGCGAGGATCAGCCCGCGCGCCTGCGCCATACCGCCGAAGCGGGCAACCGCAAGCATGATCGATGCACCCACCTGTACCGTCGGCCCTTCGCGGCCGATCGAGGCGCCAGAGAACAGCCCGAGCACTGTCAGCACGATCTTGCCGAAGGCAATCCGGAGCGACAGCAGCCGCGTCCGGTCGTCCTCTTCGCGCAGATGCCGCGCGGCGATTGCCTGCGGAATGCCGCTGCCCTGCGAATTCGGAAACAGCGTGGCCGCCAGGTAGGCCGACAGCATGAAGACCGTGGGCGTCAGGATTAGCGGCAGCAGGAAGGCCCATTCGCCTGATGATGTCAGGCTGCCGAACGCCTTCTGCGCCAGATCGGCAAGCTTGGCGAAACCGACGCTGATCACCCCGATCGCCAAGGCACCGCACCAGAACACCAGCCGCGGCCGCCAGAGGGAGAAGGATCCCCAGAAGATACGGGAACGGCGGAGCAGCTTGGAATTGCGATAGGAGGCAGGCATGGGGGACTCTGGCACGTGATGGGGGCTTAACCTTCTAGTCCCAATCGGCGCGAAAGATCACCCCTTGTTTCAACATTTGGTGAAATACCTTCCGAAGCCCGGGCGCCGCGCCACTTGCCCCTTGACGCAACAGGGTAGGGAGACCTCATATGCGCATATCCTTGATCCAAAAATCGATCGCTGCCGCAGCACTCGCGGCGATCTTCGCAACCGGCGCTGCCGCACATCACGGCTGGTCCTGGGCCGAAGCCGAGCAGATGGAGCTGAAGGGCACGATCCAGCAGATCTCGATGGGCGGCCCGCATCCGTCGCTTTATGTCGCCGCGGCCGATGGCGTCTGGCGGGTCGAGCTCGGCAATCCGCGCCAGACGGAGCGATCCGGCTTCGTCGAGGGTTCGGCCAGGAACGGCGATGCGATCGTCGCACTCGGCAACCGTTCGCAGGACGCCAGTGAGAAACGCATGAAGGCCGTGCGCATCACGGTATCAGGCAAGCGCTACGACATCTATCCCGAACGCATCCAGACGAACTGACGGATGGCCGCAGAGCTCTTCGAATGGATCGCCGCAGCGCCGCCTGCCGTCGCCCTCAGGCGCTCGGCGCTGCTCTACATCGTCGTCAATGCCGCCCATATTCTTTCGATCGCGCTGCTGATCGGCGCGATCCTGCCGCTCGATCTCCGGCTCATGGGCTGGTTCCCATCGGTGCCGCTCGCCGTCATCGGCCCGTTCCTCTCCGCCGCGGCAGCCACCGGCCTCGCGCTGGCGATCGTCACTGGCACGCTCCTCTTCAGCGTCCGCCCCGCCGAGTAAGCCGAAAACCCCGCCCTCCTCGCCAAGCTTTCGATCATCGCCCTCGGCATTGCCAACGCGGCGCTCGTCCACGCGGGGAGGGGCTGGCACAAGACACTCGCCGACGAGATCGCGCCAACACGCATCCGCATCGCCGCCGCCATCTCCGCCGCCGCCTGGATTGCGAGTCTGCTCGCAGGACGTTGGATCGGCTTCCTCTAGTTGATTCTGAACTTGAAGTTCGGCATCGATTTGAGCCGCAGTTCGCGATACGATATACATATATGATATCGCGGAGAGACTGATGCGCGCACTGATCGACATCGGCGAGGCCGAGCTGAAAGCATTGGATGAGATCGCCCGCGAGGAAAAGGTTTCCCGCGCATCGTTGATCCGCGAGGCTGTGGACGACTTCCTGAAACGCCGCGACCGGCTGAAGGATGAGGAGGCCTTCGGTCTCTGGGGCGATCAGGCTGCCGATGGTTTGGCCTACCAGGAAAAGCTTCGCAGCGAATGGTGAAGGCGCTCTTCGACACCAACATCCTGATCGATTATTTGAACGCGGTGCCGGAGGCCCGTGATGAACTATTGCGCTATGAGCAGCAGGCAATCAGCATCATCACCTGGATGGAGGTTTTGATCGGCGCCCGGCCCGAACACGCAACCGCCACTCGCGGCTTCCTGAACAGCTTCGATGTCATAGCGCTTGACGGCAGCATCGCCGAAAGCGCCGTCGCACTCCGCCAGAAGCATCGCATCAAGCTGCCCGACGCCATCATTTGGGCCAGCGCAGACGTTCACGCCATGCTGCTCGTTACCCGCAACACCAAGGATTTCCCGGCAGGCAATCCGGGCATTCGCGTGCCTTACCAGCGCTAGCGCAGGCTTGAAAGCAGCACAGTTTGAGAGCATCATGCATCGCAATTGCAACGCATGGAGCGAGCCATGAAAACCGCAACACTGCCATCCCTTCGCGTCGACCCCGAGCTGCGGGCAGCCGCCGAGAGCGTGTTGAAGGAGGGGGAGACCCTTTCGGCGCTGATGGAAGATTCACTGCGGCGTCAGGTTCACTATCGCAAGACGCAGGCGGAGTTTATCGCGCGGGGGCTGGCGTCGCTGGCCGAGGCCGAACGGACGGGCATCTACTATAGCGCCGAGGAGGTTCTCGGTGAGCTGAAGGACATGCTCGATGCCAAGCGCTCTGGAAAGCCTTCCGCTTGAGCTACAAGGTTCGGCTTACCGCAAAAGCCCGAGCCGATCTGAAGCGTCTCTACGCCTATATGTTGGATAGAGACGAAGAAGCCGCCATGCGAGCGCTACAGACCATAACATCTTCCATGGGCGTCATCGAAGAGTTTCCCTTTTCATGCCGCAAGGCACCCGGCGAAAACTCTCTGTTGCGCGAACTATTGGTGCCGTTTGGATCAGCGGGTTACATTATCCTGTTCAGGATCGATAACAGCAAAACAGTCACGGTAGCCGCCATCCGCCACCAGCGCGAAGACGACTACCACTGACCGTCTATCGGTCGCTCACTTCCCAGCGCGGATTGATCCACGGCTCTTGATTGGAACGGGGCAAGGGCTGCTTTCCGAGAATATGATCGGCCGCCTTTTCGCCGGTCATGATCGACGGGCCGTTGAGGTTGCCGTAGGTCACATGTGGGAAGATCGACGAGTCGGCGACGCGCAGGTTGTCGACGCCGATGACGCGGGTTTCCGGGTCGACGACGGCAAGCGGGTCGTCCTTGGCGCCCATCCGGCAGGTGCCGCAGGGGTGGTAGGCACTTTCCAGGTGCTCGCGCAGGAAGGCGTCGATTTCATCATCGGTCTGCACGCTCTCGCCCGGCTGGATCTCCGGGCCGCGATACTGGTCGAAGGCCTGCTGGCCGAAGATCTCGCGGGTCAGCCGCACGCAATGGCGGAACTTTTCCCAGTCTTCCTGATGGCTCATATAGTTGAAGCGGATGACCGGATCGGCCTTCGGATCGGAGGAGCGCAGCGTGACGTTGCCGCGCGATTTCGACAGGTTGAAGCCGACATGCACCTGGAAGCCATGGCTCTTGGCCGCCGCCTTGCCGTCATAGCTGATGGCCACAGGCAGGAAATGATACTGGATATCGGGCTGCTTGATGCCCGGGCCTGAGCGCAGGAAGGCGCAGGCCTCGAACTGGTTGGACGTGCCCAGGCCCGACTTGGTGAACATCCACTGCGCGCCTGCAACCCCCTGCCAGAACCACGGAAGCCAGGAATAGAGCGACACCGGCTTGGTCGAGACCTGCTGGAAATAGAATTCCATATGATCCTGCAGATTGGCGCCGACGCCGGGCCGGTCGGCCTTCACCGCGATGCCCATCTCCTGCAAATGCGCGCCGGGGCCGATGCCAGAGAGCATCAGCAGCTTCGGCGAATTGAAGGACGAGGCCGAGACGATCACCTCGCGGTTCGCCTTGATCACCTCGACATTACCGCCGCGCTCGATCTCGACGCCGGTGGCCCGGCCGTTCTCGATCACCACCGTGCGGGCGAGACCATAGACCAGCTTGACGTTCGGCCGCTTCAGCGCCGGCTTCAGATAGGCCGATGCAGCCGACCAGCGGCGGCCCTGGAAGATCGTCTGTTCCATCAGCCCGAAGCCTTCCTGCTTCGAGCCGTTGTAATCCTCCGTCGTCTCGAAGCCTGCCTGCTTGCCGGCCTCGACGAAGGCCTGGAACAGCGGGTTGCGGAACACGCCGCGCTGCACATGCAGCGGCCCATCGGTCCCACGCCAGCCTTCCTCGCCGCCATGGCTGTGTTCCATGCGCTTGAAGTAGGGGAGAACGTCGGCATAGGCCCATCCGCGGGCGCCGAGTTCTTCCCAGCGGTTGTAGTCTTCGGCATGACCGCGGACATAGACCATGCCGTTGATCGACGAGGAGCCACCGATCACCTTGCCGCGCGGCGCGGTGATGCGCCGGTTGTTGAGATTGGGTTCCGGCTCGGAGAGATAGCCCCAGTTATACCGCTTCATGCTCATCGGCCAGGCAAGCGCTGCCGGCATTTGGATGAACGGCCCGAAATCCGATCCGCCGGCCTCGATGACGATAACGGTATTCTTGCCGTCCTCCGAGAGACGGTAGGCAAGTGCGGAGCCTGCCGAGCCGGAGCCGATGATGACGAAATCTGCTTGCATTGGATCTCTCTTGTCCATTCTTCCGGGCGGCCCCCTCATCCGGCTGCCGCCACCTTCTCCCTGAGGGGAGAAGGGATGTGCCGCCGCCGTCTCGTGTCCTCTTCTCCCCAGCGGGGAGAAGGTGCCCGTAGGGTGGATGAGGGGGCTACACGGTCAAGCGGGAGAGGGGTCTTTATCTCAAAGTCTCAATAAGGCGCCTGCACCGGCCCCATGCCGACATAGACGGTCTTCAGTTCGGAATAGTGCTCCAGCGCCGCTGCCGAGTTCTCGCGGCCAAAGCCCGATTGCTTGGAGCCGCCGAAGGGGATTTCGACCGGGCAGAGATTGTAGGTGTTGATCCACAGCGTCCCAGCTTCCAGCTGGTCGACCACGCGGTGGGCGCGGGTCATGTCAGCGGTGAAGACACCGCCGGAGAGGCCGAATTCGGTGGCGTTGGCGCGGGGAATGACCTCGGCCTCGTCGTCGAAATCGAGCACGCACATCACAGGCCCGAAGATCTCCTCGCGTGCGATCGTCATCCCGTCGGTGACATCGGCAAACACGGTCGGCTGCACGTAGTAGCCTTCGCCCGCCAAATTGTTCGGAATGCCGCCGCCGGTGAGCAGCGTCGCGCCCTCGGCCTTGCCCTTCTCGATATAGGCAAGCACCTTTTCGCGCTGCGCCCAGGAGACCATCGGGCCGATCTGCGTCGCCTCGTCCATCGGGTCGCCGATTGCCATGGCCTCGGTGCGGCTCTTCAGCCGCTTCAGGAACTCGCCCTTGATCTTCTTCTGCACGAAGACGCGGGTGCCGTTGGAGCAGACCTGGCCAGTCGAATAGAAATTGCCGAGCATTGCGCCGCCGATGGCGCTGTCGATATCGGCGTCATCGAAGACGATCAGCGGCGACTTGCCGCCAAGCTCCATCGTCACATGCTTGAGATGGCTTGCCGCCGCAGCCGCGACGCGGCGGCCTGTCGGCACAGAGCCGGTCAGCGAAACCTTGGCGACATCAGGGTGGTTGACCAGCAGCGGGCCGGTCTCGCGGTCACCCTGGATGACGTTGTAGAGCCCCTTGGGAAGGCCGGCCTCATGCAGGATCTCGGCGATAGCAAGCGCGCCGAGCGGCGTGTTTTCCGACGGCTTGAAGACCATGGCGTTGCCCGCGATCAGCGCGGGCGCGCCCTTCCAGCAGGCGATCTGCTGCGGGTAGTTCCAGGCACCGATGCCGACGCAGACGCCGAGCGGCACGCGCTTGGTATAGGCGAAGTCGCCGCCGAGCGGGATATAGGAGCCGTTGAGCGCCGTTGCCGCGATGCCGCCGAAGAACTCGAAGCTGTCGGCGCCGGAGGTCGGGTCGGCGACGATGGTTTCCTGGATCGGCTTGCCGGTGTCGAGCGTCTCGAGTTCGGAGAGCTCGCGGTTGCGCTCGCGCATGATGTCGGCCGCCCGCTTCAGGATGCGGCCACGCGCCGTCGGGCTCATCGCTGCCCATTCAGGCTGGGCGCGCTTGGCCGCGGCGATTGCCTTCTCGACGATCGCAGGCGTTGCCGCATGCAGCCGGGCGATCACTTCGCCGGTCGCCGGATAGATGCTCTCGATCACGCTGCCCGCGTCATCCTCGACATATTCGCCGTCGATGAAGTGCGATGCTTTCGGCTGGGCTTTCATGGTCTATCCTTTGTACGGTTGGCTGCTGCAGAAACGAGAGCACCTCATTTCTAGAGCAGGAAATCTTTGCGCTCGTGGCCCCCTCATCCGGCCCTGCGGGCCACCTTCTCCCCGCGGGGGGAAGGGAGGTTTGCCGCAACCGTCGACGTCCCCTCTCCCCCGCGGGGAGAGGGCAGGGTGAGGGGGCTCCGGGCGCTGGTATCAACGAGATGCAGAAGGGAGGCATTCGATGTCATCGCTCCATCCCCTTCAATTGCATCGTCACATAATCCTCCGTCAGCCCGATCGAAGCCTCGATACTGATCGGTGCCGATTTCAGACTTTGGCGGATATAGAGCCCGTCGATCATCGCCGCAGCGCCTTCGGCAATGCGTTCTGCGGCATCGGCGGCACAGAGCGGCTTCAGATTGGCGAGCAGGTTGGAGCGCAGCCGCCGCGCATAGATCACGAGGAACCGGCGCGTCTCCTCGGAGCTTTGCGCTTCGGCATAGAAGGCGAGCCAGGCGGCGATCGTCTCCGGCGCGAACTGATCGGCCTGGAAGCTGACGCGGATCACTGCGGAGAGTTTTTCACGCGGCGTAGCGGCCGCCTTCAGCGCTGTCACCGCGTCGTTGCGCAACTGGCGTAGAAGCGAGCGGACCGTCTCGATCAGCAGCTGTTCCTTGCTGCCGAAATAGTGGTGGGCAAGGGCGGGGGACACACCAGCCTGCCGGGCGATTTCGGACATGGTGACGGTCAGCGAACCGTGATCCCCGATCACGCGCAACGCGGCATCGACAAGCGCCTTGCGGCGCACGGGTTCCATTCCAACCTTCGGCATGATGTCCAGCTTTCCAGATTGCTAGCACCTTATTTTTGATTGACTGACCAATCAATAAAAATCTTTCGTGCTCCCGCCTCGAAACACAGCCCTTTCCGGATTGCAATTCTGCAGCATATCAACCGGAACAGGAGGTGCGTCATGGCAAGCGTCTTGGGAATGCCGTCTTCGTCCCTGCAGCCGAAATGGATGTGGTTCGCCGGGCTCGGCGTGTTGCTGATGATCTGCGGCCTCATCGCCTTCGCAAACCTGTTTGTCGCCACCGTCGCTTCGGTCTATTATGTCGGCATGCTGATGCTGGCAGGCGGCATCGTCTATCTCGCCCATGCCTTTCAGGTGCGGGGCTGGGATCACATTCTCTTCTGGGTTCTGAGCGGCCTGCTCTATGTGCTGGCCGGCGTCTTCGCCTTCATCAACCCGATCCTGGCCTCGGCGGCGCTGACGCTGTTTCTTGCCGTCGCCCTCATCATCGCCGGGGTCTTCCGCGTCTTCATCGGCCGCCGAATGAAACCGGTGAAGGGCTGGGGCTGGATCGTCGCCAGCGGCGTTGTCACCGCGCTTGCCGGCTTCGTCATCGCCCTCGGCTGGCCGGTCAACAGCCTCTGGATCCTCGGGCTCTTCCTCGCTGCCGACCTTTTGCTGCAGGGCTCCACCATGCTCGCTTTCGGCCTGGCGCTGCGGCGGAGTTTATGACCGTAATCCACAGGCCCGATCACGGATTATTTCTTTTTTTGACAAGCATATGACGCAGGTCTAAAATTAACGTATACCAAGGCAGCGGCGATTGGACAGCCGGTAAGAATGCCAAGAATGGTCATGCGTCCCCCGTTGGGCAGGTTCTGCCCGGCAAAACGAAGGGAGGAATTTCATGCCGATGGTCACAGTTTCCATATCACCGGTACAGGCAGCAGGCATCCGTGATGCCGTCGATAGCGGCGGTTATGCATCGAGCAGCGAAGTCGTCCGCGAGGCCTTGCGTCTATGGGATGCCGCCCGCAAGCTCGGCGAATACAAGGACGAAATTCTCGATGGCGAAGGCCATGCGGGGAGCGGCCGCTGCGTGGCCGACATGTTCGCGGATCACGAAGCGGTCCGCCGCCGGTCTGCATAGCTAAACGGCTGATAAAATAAGAGAAAGCTGAAATGTTTTGTGGGCGCCACGGGCGCCTGCAGCTTTCACAAAAGTTTCACATTGGCGAAAGGGTTCGTTGACCCTTCTCCTCCATCTTCGCTGCGAAAAACAAGAATTCACAGTGGAGAATGGCATGTCTTTGACTGCCGCCGTCGAGCCCGGCGTCGTTCGCCGCTATGCCAGCGATCAGATCGTGACGCTTGCAAAGCTCGTCGTAGAAAACGCCTTCCAACCGATCGTCGAGGCTGGCACCGGCACCGTATTCGGTTACGAATCCCTCATGCGCGGGCAGGAGCGCATCGGCTTCGATTCCCCGATAGAAATCCTCGACGAGGCCTTTCGCGCCAATCAGCTGCTGCCGCTGGAGCAGATGGTCGCCAGCCGTGCGCTCGCCAAGTTCGCCACCCTCGGCAACTACGCCACCTCGACACTCTTCCTCAATCTCGATGTCCGCCTGATCCCGCATGGCGACCGGCTGATCGAAAACCTGCTGCAGCAGTTGAAGGCTGCAAACCTGCCACCGTCCTCCGTCTGTTTCGAGTTTTCCGAGCGTTTCGACAACACCAGCGTGCCGGAATTCGAGGCGCTGGTGTCCAAGCTGCGCCGCACCGGTTTCAAGCTGGCGATCGACGATTTCGGCGTTGGCCACGGCGAGATGAAGCTTCTGTGCGACTATGCCGTCGACTACTTGAAGATTGACCGGCATTTCGTCGCCGATATCGACAGCAAGCCGCGCAAGCGCCATCTCCTGAAGAACATTGTCAACATCGCCCATGTTCTCGGCACCCGCGTCATCGCCGAGGGCATCGAGACCGAAGCCGAATTTCTGGCTTGCCGCGAATATGGCGTCGATCTCGTCCAGGGCTGGTTCATCGCCCGCCCGACCACGCACATTTCCGAGCTCGTTCCGGCCTTCCCCCATCTGCAGGATCTCGGCAAGAGCAAGCGCAACACCCAGTCGCTCGACGAAATCCTGATCCGCAAGCAGATCGAAATGCTGCCGACGGTGTTCGAAAACGACAGCATCGATACGGTCTTCGAACTCTTCCGCCGCAATCCGCGCCAGGCCTTTTTCCCGGTACTGAACGCCAATGGCGAGCCGCGCGGCATCATCCACGAGCATCATCTCAAGCAGTATATTTACCATCCGTTCGGTCGCGATCTGCTGAAGAACAAGATGTACGAACGCACCATCTCGCAATTCGTCGAGATCGCCCCGATCGTCAGCCTCGACAGCGATGCCGAACGGCTGATGTCGATCTTCGCCAATATGGAAGGCAGCAACTGCCTGATCCTGACGGACAACATGCGCTATGCCGGTGTCGTCTCCGCCGCATCGCTGATCAAGGTGATCAACGAGAAGCAGCTGAAGATTGCCCAGGACCAGAACCCGCTGACCGGCCTGCCGGGCAACCACGCGATCCGCGATTTCATGCGCCAGTCCGGCCGCGACGGCGATGACGTCAGGCATTTCTGCTATTGCGACTTCGACAATTTCAAACCGTTCAACGATGCCTACGGCTTCCATCTCGGCGACCACGCGATCTCGCTGTTTGCCGCCTTGATGCGCCGCTATTTCTTCGCCGAACGCCACTTCCTCGGCCATGTCGGCGGCGACGATTTCTTCATCGGCGTTGTCGGCTGGACCCAGGCCGAGCTTCGCGAAATCCTCGATCGGCTGATCAGCGATTTTCATGAGGACGTGCTGGCCCTCTATTCGGATCAGGACCGCGCCAAGGGCAGCATCCGCGGCCACGACCGCTCCGGCGCCGAGGCGCTGTTCCCGCTGATGCGCTGCTCGATCGGCGTGCTGGAATTGCCCGACGGCCTCGTCATCGACGACATCAACCGCGTCGGCACCGAGATCGCCCAGGTCAAGGCGCATGCCAAGGAAAGCATCGACGGTCTGGTCTTCAATCATCTGGGCGAGGCGAATTGACGCCTTTGCCACTTCCCGCCTTTCCAAGGCGGCAGGGCTGAATTATCTCCTGTGCTTTCGGAATGAGGAGACCGGATATGCCCCTGCCGTCGACCATGCGTTACGTCGATCTTCCAACCTTCGGCGCCCCCGAGGCGATGAAGATCGCCAGCGGTCCGCTGCCGGTTCCGGGCGAGGGGCAGATCCTGGTGAAGACGCTGGCCATCGGCGTCAACCGCCCTGACGTGGCGCAGCGCCAGGGCACCTATCCGGCGCCGAAGGGCGCCAGCCCGATCCTTGGCCTCGAGCTTGCAGGCGAAGTCGCCGCCATCGGCCCCGGCGTCTCGGGCTACACTGTCGGCCACAAGGTCTGCGGTCTTGCCAATGGCGGCGCCTATGCAGAATATTGCCTGCTTCCGGCCGGTCAGGCGCTACCATTCCCGAAGGGTTACGATGCCGTCAAGGCCGCCGCCCTGCCGGAAACCTTCTTCACCGTCTGGGCCAATCTCTTCCAGATGGCGGGCCTGACGGAAGGCGAAAGCGTCCTCATCCATGGCGGCTCCAGCGGTATCGGCACGACGGCAATCCAGCTCGCCAAGGCGTTCGGGGCCACGGTCTATGCGACCGCCGGTTCGGCCGATAAATGCGACGCCTGCGTCAAGCTCGGCGCGACGAGAGCGATCAACTACAAGACCGAGGATTTCGCTGAAGTCATCAAGGCGGAAACCGCGGGCGAGGGCGTCGATATCGTCCTGGACATGATCGGTGCCGCCTATTTCGAGAAGAACATCGCCTCGCTGGCGAAAGACGGCTGCCTGTCGATCATCGCCTTCCTCGGCGGTGCGGTGGCTGAAAAGGTCAACCTGACGCCCATCATGGTCAAGCGCCTGACGGTCACGGGCTCGACCATGCGCCCGCGCACCGCCGAAGAGAAGCGCGCCATCCGCGACGATCTGCTCTCCCAGGTCTGGCCGCTGCTTGAAGCCGGGACGGTCTCCCCGGTCATTGACAAGGTTTTTGCGTTCGACGACTTCATCGAAGCGCATCGGCTGATGGAGACGAGCTCTCACATTGGCAAGATCATGCTGAAGGTCTGAGTGTCACCCGACTGGTGTCATGCTCGGGCCTGCATTTGCACCGGCTGACCTAGTGGTTCGCTAGATCCTTGGGACAAGCCCGAGGATGACGAAGTTGGGTTGGGCGCTCTCGCTGTAGGCGGAGACGATATCATCTGGCCGTCATCCTCGGGCTTGTCCCGAGGATCCAACGACCCCCTACTTCACCTGCAGATATTCAGCCGAGGATGGCCGCGAGAGGCTCAGGCCGCCTTGTCCCGCAACGACAGCGCCGTGATCACCGTCACAATCCCCGGCAAAGCCATCGCAGCGTAAAGCCAGTGCGCCGCCGCAATATCGCCTGCGATCCCACCGGGGTGAACCAGCCCAGTGCTGTTGGCGATGACCCCGGCGATCGCCGCGCCGAAGGCGCTGCCAAGCGATTGCACGGTGGAGATTGCCGCGGACGCCTTGTCCTGTTCGGAATTCTGCACCAGCTGCAGCACCTTGGTCACCAGATGCGCCCAGCCGAGACCGACGCCGAAGCCCATCATCAGCATCGCGAAGGCCGCCGGAGCGAGGATCACGATCTCGGCCGTCTGGTTTTCGCGCGCCAGAAGCAGCGCCAGGGCTGCCGTCGAGAGTGCCTCAATCACGCATCCGGCGATGATCGCCTTGATGGCGGCCGGGCCCTTGAGATTGCCGCTGAAGAAGGCGGCAAAGGTCCAGCCGAGCGCCACCAGCGCCGTCAGATAGCCGGAGATCAGCGGCGTCACGCCATGCAGCGCCTGCAGGAAATAGGGAATGTAGATGTCGCTGGTCAGCACGATCAGCAGCGTGAACATGGTGAGATAGACGCGCGCCACCGGCTTGCTGAGCGTCACCGCGCCGGTGGGCAGCAGCCGTGTCCGCCCCTGCCGCTCGATGACCAGCATCAGCGCGATGGCGATGACGGCGAGAGCGACGAACACCGCCTTGCCGCCGGTCTGTTCCAGCGTTCCGGCAATGCTGACGAGGAGCACCGCGCCGATCAGAAGGCCGATCTGCACGAAGGGTATGCGTCCCTCGGCACGATCATCCGTTGCCTTCGGCAGCAGCCACGGCGCCAGCACGGCCATCAGCACGCCGAGCGGCACCAGGACGATAAAGGCATGCCGCCAATTGCTGCCATCGGCAAACAATCCCCCGGCGCTCGGACCAAGCAGCGTCGCGACACCCCAGATCGCCGCATACAGCGTCGAAGCCTTGGGCCAGAGCGGCTCAGGAAAGGCAAAGCGCACGAAGGCATAGGCAAGCGCTGCCAGAATCCCGGCGCCATAGCCCTGGATCGTCCGTCCCACGAGCACGACTTCCATCACCGGTGCGGCGGCGCAGACGAGGCTGCCCGCGCCGAACAGCACGGCGCCGAACACATAGGCAATCCTGAGCCCCATGCCGCGCGGCCGCATCGCTACCGAGATCGAGCCGAGCACTGCCGCCGCGACATAGAGCGTCGTTACCCAAGAGAGCAGCGGCAGCCCGCCGATATCGCGCACGATCGACGGCGCGATCGTCGCCATGATGTAACTCTCGACCGCATAGAGCGTCACACCGCCGCCGAGCATCAGCGTGGCCGGAAGCAGGCGAGGGGTGAAAAGCTGGAGGACGGAGGATTTGGGCGCGGCGCCCTGTTCGATGCTGGTCATGCCTGTATGCCTTGATGTGTTTTCCCTGGCGGAAGATTATTTTCCAATTTATAAGTTGGAAAATTGCATGCTTGTGTTATTAAAACAAGCGTGGACTTGGAAAAATAAATGCGCCAATCGCCTGCCAACCGTATCCTGCTTCTGCTCAAGACCGAAGGCCCGCAGCTCGGCCCTGCCGTCGGCGGCCATCTCGGCATTTCCGCCGAGGCCGCCCGCCAGCAGCTGACCAAGCTCGCCGAAGAAGGGCTCACCGAGCCGGTGAGCGAACCGTCGTCCGGCCGCGGTCGCCCGAAACAGCTCTGGCAGCTCACCGCCGCCGGCCATCAAACCTTTCCGGATGGCCATGCCGAACTCACTGCAAGCCTGCTTGCCAGCATCGCCGAAAAGCTCGGCCCCGCCGCGCTCGACACCGTCATATCGGCCCGCGAAACCGAGACGCTCGCCCGCTACCGGCAGGACGTTTCGGCTCCAGCGCTTGCCGACCGCGTCAGCCAGCTCGCTGCCATCAGAAGCCGCGAGGGCTACATGGCCGACAGCTGGCAGGAGGAGGACGGCTCCTTCATGCTGGTCGAAAACCACTGCCCGATCTGCGCTGCCGCCACCGTCTGCGCCGGCTTCTGCCGCTCCGAGCTCGAAACCTTCCGCAGCGTGCTTGGCGCCCAAGTCGAGCGCTCCGAACATATCCTGCTCGGCGCCCGCCGCTGCGCTTACCGGATATCGGTCTAGGCTGCGCTCAGCTGCCGCTTGCCACTTTCCAGCACCAGCAGGAAGGCGATCGCCCCGAGCCCGGCAAGGGCGGCGATCTGCGCCGTCCCCGAATAATCCGTCAGCGTCGTGCCGATCGCGAAGATCGTTGCGGCAACACCATTGCTGATGAAGACGCTGACCGAGATCAGCGAGCTGCCGAGCCCCGGCCGGTCGGCGATCAGGTCCTGCAGATAGGTGATCGGTACGCTAAGGATGGCGGCTGCCCCACAGGCATTGATCAGAACCAGCGAATAGATATGCCACGGCGCCGAGGCAAACCCCGCCAGCGTCAGGTAGAGACAGTAGATCAGGCTGCCCGCGGCCAGGATATGGACATTGCGGAAGCGCTTCTGCAGCGCGCCCCACATCATCATGAACGGCATTTCCAGGAAGGCGACGAGGCCCGCCATGAAGCCGACATCGACCACCGTGCCACCGGCCGGATGGGTGATGATCAGCGGCGACAGCATGGTGTTCAGCCGCTGCAAGCCGAGCAGCAGCGACATGGCGATGATGCGCTTGAGGATATAGGGCTGGGCGATCCGCTTCAGCGACGGCAGGAAACCCGGCGCATCGGCGAGCGGCCCCGACGATTTCGGCGTCTTCCCCGCAAAGAAGAAATACAGGCAGAAGCAGGTGAGGCTTGCCGCCCCGGCAATCCCATAGGCCGGCGTCATCGACTGCGCGGTCGCCAGGTAAAGCCCGATCACCCCCGGCGCCAGCGCCCAGGATCCCGAATAGAGCGCCCGAACCGTCGAGGAGATAGATCCTGCCAATCCCCGATCCATCGTGTTGGTCGTCGCGCGGATGCTGGCAAACAGGATCGAATAGGTGGAATTGCTCGCCGGGATCAGCAGCAGCACGCAGAGAATGAACACCGGCGCGGTATGAAAGACAAAGACCGAGCCGAAGCCGATCATGCCGCAGACAGATAACGCCAGCACCAGCGGCCGCCGGTCGGCCATCCGGTCCGACCATATCCCCAGCGTCAGGCTGGTCGCCACATTGGCCAGCGCCGAGAAGAACACCAGCGCCGAATAGGCGCCGTCGCTCATCCCAAGCTCGTTGATGCCGATGATCGACTGATAAGGCAGCGTCGAAGCATAGGTGAAGGCGAGCGCCACCAGTGTGACGGCCGGAATGCGGATTTTCGGTTCGCGGAGGATGACGGAGAAGGCAGAGGGCATGACTGTGATTCCTGATGCGCTACCTCTAATCCTGCCTGCTGCCATCGAAAAACGATTGTTTGTGATACGAGGCTCAAGTTGTGTGATGGGCTGCGACGGTGCGTGATTGAATCACTTCAGCGCCGAATCCATCAAAACGAGGCTATCCCCGGTGCTGGTGACCAGTCAGTCCATGCTGGTGATAGTCGTCGAGCCGAATGAACAGATATGTGAAAACCGAACGCATTCCGTCTCGCGCATTGCTCAAAACGACGCTCAATACCATTAGAATGGCTCCGAGCACTGCAAGCTCAGCCGCGATGATCAACAGAGCCAGAGGGCTTCTGAAAAGTATGCTCTTGGTTGCCGAGTTCAGATACCCATCAAACATTTCGGGGATGCCTTTTCCCACCTTCTCGACCGCGTCCAGCATCTCGTTGTCTCTATCAGAGAAAAGTGACGCGATACCGAGGAAAGGCAGGGCAACTGCCACCAGCCAAGGGGCGAAGCCACGTGAGCTCATGTAATCCTCCTTTGCAAGGAAGGATTTGACCTCGTCAGGAGTGGCTTCGTTAACGAGAAGCTTCTTCGCAAAAGATAGAGCTTCCAATCTCTTCGCTTCCGCATGGCGGCGAAGGATCGAAGTCACGAAAAAATACGCGACTATAATTGCGGTCGCTAAGATGATTAGGTTGGTGTCAGTCATTGATCATCTCGGTTCTTGAGAAAATCCTCTTCGCGCTTCCGCGCATAGCGATGCGGTTCCAAGATTAATATATAGAATGCAAACGCAATTATCATCAGGCAAGCCGTCATCACGGCCCAGTTTGAGATAAAGAACGCGTAAGCGGTTAAGAGAATTGCGAATAAGTAGTCTAGGTATCCCTTGTCGCGCATATCGCGATAGGCAGCTGGAATGTCATTATAGCCACCTGCCAAGCCTGCGATCACTAGGTATAAACTCCAGACGGGAAATACGACAAACCACCATATCCACCGTAAAACCGACACTGCCGCTTCCCTCCCAGCGCCGCGACCTCACAACTTTCCTGCTGCATTTTTAGAATGCTCCGATTGCCTCCTGCTGCGGAGCGTCTGGATGCACGCGGGATAATTGTGGAAGCTATACGTTAATCGCAGCCAGGGTGTAAAGATCGCCATCCGATCGCGCAATTTTATCAGCGGTCACGCATATTTATCTGCGCCATCCCTCAGATCCCAACCCGTCCGAACGCCGGAACCTTCACCCCCGGATTGGCGATATCGACGCCCGCCACCAGTCCCATGAAATGCACCTCGAAGCCGCTGCGCACGCCAGCCGCAAAGCCGATCAGGCCATAGAGCGTCGCATGCATGTCGCGTCCGTCAGGGTCGATCTCGAAGAAGCGCCCGTCGGTCAGGAAATCCCGGCCGACGGCATCGGGGGGCAGCACGGTGCCGAGTTGCGGCACGGCTCGAAGTACATGGGCGACGAAGCTGTTGGAGTTCGGGCCCGGATAGATCCGGTAATCGCCGGTCGCGGCAAACGGATAGGACTGGATCGCCGCCTCGACAGCCGGGATCAGGGCTGCCGCTTCCGGCCCCTTCAGCGCCCGTACGATATGAGGCGTGTTTGAGTACCAGTAGGCATCCGGCTGATAATTGTTGCGGCGGATCGGCGAGCCCCACCCGACCTTGTCGTAGCGGTTATAGGCCTCGTCGCCTGTCCCTTTCGTGACGATCCACGAATGGCTGGCCACAGCACCCTTCATCCCGCCGGTCGCCGCCGAAAGGATGTAGATCGCCGCCTCGCCATCGGCATCCGCTTTGGGCAGTACGCCCGATGACGTCCACTTCGCCTCGCGCCAGCTCTTCGGCCGCTCCTTCAGCGCCCACCATCCGGCCGAAGCCAGCGCCGGAAGCAGGTAGATGACGAGTATCGCCAGAAACAGCCGCTTCAAAAACCGCATAGTCGCCAAAGCCCCCGAACAGCACCGATAGGACGATATTCCCGATCATGATGACGCAATTGCGCCTGACGGCGGGCTGAAAGGCGTTGCTTTATCGGCGGACGGCGCTATGCCTTCAGCATCCCTGTCAACCACCCGGAATATCCCCCATGTCCAATCCCGTCACCGTCGAAGTCACCCGTGGTTCGCTCGTCGAAAGCCGTCATCGCGGCATGGTGGTTGCGGTCGATGGCGATGGCAAGGTGGTGTTTTCGCTGGGTGATGCGGATGCCGCCGTTTTCCCGCGTTCTGCCTGCAAGGCGATGCAGGCGCTGCCGCTGGTCGAAAGCGGTGCTGCCGATGCCTTTGGGTTCGGTAACAAGGAGCTGTCACTGTCCTGCGCCTCGCATTACGGCGAGGATGCACATGTGGCGCTGGCGGCCTCTATGCTGGCGCGCGCCGGGCGCGATGAAAGCGTGCTCGAATGCGGCACGCACTGGTCGTCCAATCAGGATACGCTGATCCATCAGGCCCGCACGCTCGACAAGCCGAACCCGCTGCACAACAATTGCTCCGGCAAGCATTCTGGCTTCGTCTGCACCTGTGTTCATCAGGGTGTCGAGCTGAAGGGCTATGTCGGCTACGATCATCCGCTGCAGCAACAAATCCGCGGCACGATGGAAAGCCTGACGGGCGCCGTGCTCGCCCATGACAATTGCGGCATCGACGGCTGCGCCATCCCGACCTATGCCGTGCCGCTGAAGCGGCTTGCCCATGGTTTCGCGAAGATGACGACGGGCAATGGTCTCGAGCCGATCCGCGCCAAGGCTTCGAAGCGGTTAATGGAGGCCTGCATGGCCGAGCCCTTCTATGTCTCCGGGACCGGCGGCACCTGCACGGCGCTGATGCAGATCGCCCCCGGCAAGATTTTCGCCAAGACCGGCGCCGAGGGCGTCTTCTGCGCCACGCTTCCGGAGCAGGGAATTGCTGTCGCGCTGAAATGCGAGGACGGCACGACGCGCGCCGCCGAAGCCATGATCGCCGCCACGCTCGCCCGGTTTTTCGAGAAGGGCGGCGAAACGCACGCGGCCTTGATGGCGATTGCCACCCGGCCGATCCACATTCGCAATGGCGCAGTGGTGGGCGAGGTGCGCGCCACGGCTGCGTTCGCCTGATCATCCGTGCCGTTGCGGCACATCAGCCCTACAAAAATCAGCAAATACTAATATGGATTAAACCAATTCCGGCGACGGCGCGTGCGGCCGCCGGGATTTGTCCTACAATGGCGCGGCTTTCGAAACGTGGGGTTTCGATCTCGATGCCATGAGGGCAGGATATGTTTGCAGGCCGCTACATCTGGTGGATGCTGATCGCTGTGGCGATCTTCCTGTTCTTCTCCATGTGCTTCGATTACGTCACCTGGATCGTCGTCGCTGTCTCCGGCTGCGCTGAAGTCGCCGGCTCCTGCGGGCCGATCGTCGTCAGCATGTCGGGCGCCATGAAACCTGCCGGCATGGGCCTGGCGAGCCTGATCATGGTGATCTGCACCGTGGGGCGGCTGCGCTATCTGCGGTGCGGATGGGGTTGGGCCGCAGCGGCACTCGTCTGGTTCTATGCCTCGACCGCCTTTCCCGGAATCCTTGCTGCCGGCTGGACTGGCCAGCTGCGACCGGAAATGGTGGCAGAAAGCCTGCCTGCCGCCTTCCTGTTCATCAATGTGCTCTGCGCCTATCTGGCGATCCCCTTCGAGGAAGGGCGCACCGTTCCGTTCGGCGAATGGCGGTGGCTGCGCGCGCTTCTCTGGTTCTGCGCCGCCTATGGCACGCTGACTGCTTTCGCCGAAACGCCGGGCTTCGGCGCCGCGCCCGCCCGCTTCATCGGCATGCCCTGGCTCGCTGAGACGCTCGCCGGGGCGCAGGCGCCGCTGGAAGCGGTGCTTGATCTCGGCACCGGCAGCATGGTCCCTGCCTACGCGGTGCTGGCGATGTTCGCTGCCGGGCTTGGCGCGACGCTGCTACCGCAGGATGCGGCGGTCCTGCGCGAGCGCCTGCTGGAGCCGTTCACGCTTCGAGGATCGCGCCGTTGAGCGCGCGGTAGGGCGCCAGCCGCTCCTCGCCGATCCCTTCGGGGACGATCATTCCGGAGACGTCGCCGATGCCGAGCACAGGGCAGGGCGAGGCGCGGTCGAGCTTGTCTTCCGTCAGCATCACATAGGTCTCCACCGAACAGCGGGCGATATGCCGCTTGATCGCCGCCTCCTCGAAATCGCCGGTCGACAGTCCGTGCACGGGATGGGCGGCGGTAACCCCGAGAAAGAAGATGTCGGGCCGGAGCTGCGCGATCGCACTCATCGCGGCTGCCCCCGTTGCCACCATCGAATGCTTGTAAAGCCGCCCGCCGGTCAGGATCACCTCGGCCGTCGGGTGATGCTCCAGCTCGGCGGCGATCGTCGGGCTGTGGGTCGCGACCGTGAAGGCGATGTCGCGCGGCAGCCGCCTGGCGATCTCCGCCGTCGTCGTGCCGCCGTCGAGAAAGATCATCTGCCCGGCCTTCACCATCGCAGCCGCAAAAGCGCCGAGCCGCTGCTTGGTCTCCGAAGCAACCGCGCGCCGGGCCGAAAGATCAGGCAGATCGGGCGAAACCGGTAGCGCTCCGCCATGCACCCGCCTCAACAATCCTTCGCCCGCCATCTCCCTGAGGTCACGGCGGATCGTGTCCTCGGACAGCGAGAACTCCTCGGCAACTCGCTTGGCAATCACCTGGCCGTCCCGGCGCAGGATATCGAGGATCAGGGATTTGCGTTGTGTGGTCAGCATTGTCCTGCACGAAAATTTACGAAACTCCGCGATAATGCCCATTACGACTCGACATGCAAGCAATTTCGCGCATTATCGTGAAATCCCGTGCATGATGCCGGGAGTTGTGGAGTTTGGTCATGTTGATTTTGATTGCCGGTCCCTACCGGTCGGGAACGGGCGACGACCCGGTGAAAATGGCGACGAACCTGAAGGCATTGGAAGCGCCGTCCTATGTGCTGTTTAAGGCGGGCCATGTGCCGATGATCGGCGAATGGGTGGCGCTGCCGGTCTGGAATGCTGCGGGCGGCACGACGATCGGCGATGCGCTGCACGAGGAAATCTTCTATCCCGTCGCCCATCGTCTGCTTGAGCTTTGCGAGGGCGTGCTGCGCCTTCCCGGCGCATCCAAGGGCGCCGATAACGACGTACGGATTGCCCGGGAGCGGGGCATTCCCGTCTGGCACCGGCTCGAGGATGTGCCGGGCTGCGCTGCGGCGGCGTGACCCGGTTGCCCCTCATCCCAGCGACAAGGATGGGGTGAGGGCGCATTTCGAATGCGTCCAATTTCCCCATGGCTGCCCCCGCGCCGCCGCGATATATCATCTCCCCAAAAGGGAGATCACCATGCTGACATTCTATTTCGGCCAGGGTACCTGCGCGCTGGCGACGCTGATTGCGCTGGAAGAAGCGGGCCTTGCCTATGAGCCGAGAAAGCTCAGCCTCAAGGACGGCGAGCAGCGCTCGCCTGAGTACCTGCAGATCAATCCGAAGGGCCGGGTTCCAGCACTGGTCACCGATCGCGGCGTGCTGACCGAAGGCGTTGCCATCCTTGCCTATATCGCCCAAATCGCGCCGCAGGCAAAGTTGGCGCCTGTTGACGATCCCTTCGAATTCGCCCGCATGCAGGCCTTCAACAGCTATATCGCTTCGACCGTGCACGTGAACCATGCGCATAGCCGCCGCGGCAGCCGCTGGGCCGATGATCCCGCCGCCATTGCGGCCATGGCCGCCAAGGTGCCGCAGACCATGGCTGAGAGCTTCCAGATGATCGAAGACAAGATGCTCGAAGGCCCCTGGGTGATGGGCGGACAATATAGCGTGGCCGATCCCTATCTCTTCACCATGGCCAGGTGGCTGCCCGGCGACGGTGTGGACATGGCGCGGTTCCCCAAGGTCTCCGCTCATCATGCGCGGATGCTGGAGCGTCCGGCGGTCAGGGCGGCGCTGGCTGCCGATCAGGCCTGACGGCTGAAGGTGGCCGCGAGCCTCTTTGGCGCCCGGAACAGCCAGGCATTGATCAGCCGCTGCCGCAATTCGCCGTCGCCGATATTGGCGGCGCGTACCGGCAGCGACGGCCATCCCCTGTAATGGTCCGTCTGGAAATAGATCTCCGGCGCCATCTCGATCAGGTGCTCCTTGTCGGGAATGGCTATCGACAGCACCAGGGTGTCGTTGCTCTTCACCGAAACGAAGGCCTTGCCCGCGACCTTGAGGGCAGGGTTGCCAAAGGACGTGCTTTCTTCCACGCCCAGCAATCCCGCTTCGGCTGCAAGCCGGATCAGGCGGTTAAAGAGGCTGTCCATTGTGTCGGCCGTCATGGCTGCTCCCTATCCGCGGGTCACCGTGCCCGGAGCCCGTCAGATTGCCTGAAGCACTAGATGGGGCACACGCTCGTCCCTTCCTAATGCCACAACTGCAGCCAAAACTCACGCACACCTTGAAAGCCGTGGCAGCTCGTAGCGTGTCGGCTGCGGCGCCGGGAAGGTTGACGGGAGATCGGCGAGTTCGCGCTGAGACATCGCGGCAATCGCGCGATCGGCGGCCGGCTCGTTGATCTCCCGTTCGTGCTTGGAGTCTCTGTCGCTCCAGAAAAACTTCAGCAATGACATGGCTTGCCTCACTTTCTCTATTGCCGGCTTCTCACGATAGCATGCTTGGGAGGCGCTGCTTATGTTGAGGTCCGGTACAAGTTATGCCCCGAGTATCGGCCTCAGCTGTCCTCATTTCAATTGAGTTTACCCGCAGTTCGCTATAGAAAAACTATATGCGAAATCTGAACTCCGTTCATCTGAATGGCCTGCGCGCGCTGGAGGCAGTTGGTCGTCTCGGCTCGCTACAGCTGGCGGCCGATGAGCTCGGTGTCTCCGTTGGTGCCGTCAGCCAGCAGGTGATCAAGGCCGAGGCGCAGCTGGATCAGTTGATCTTCGAGCGCACGCCTAAGGGCATGGTGGTGACAGAGGCCGGTGCGCCGGTGCTGGCGGCGCTGAGCGAAGGGCTGTCGCGCCTCTCCGAAGCCGTGTCGATGGCGCAGAAGACGGACGAGACGACGCTGACGATTTCGGTGGCGCCGGTCTTTGCGGCGCGATGGCTGGTCTACCGCATCGATCGCTTCGCCGAACAGTTCCCCGATATCAACCTGCGGATCGACGCCACGACCAAGCTCGTCAATCCGGCGGCCTCGGATGTCGATCTCGGTATCCGCGTTGGCAATGGCCAGTGGCCCGGCGTCAGGGCCGAATTGCTGCTGGAGCAGGAGGTGTTTCCGGTCTGCGCGCCACGCATTGCCGAAGGCCTTCGTGAGCCGCGCGATATCCTGGAGGTTCCGGCCATCATCGACGGCAAGGCGATGTTCACCTGGGAAGTCTGGATGCGTGAAGCGGGTCTCTCGGGCTCGACGCTGACGACACGCCATGTCTTCAACGACGCCTCGCTCTGCCTCGATGCCGCCATGGCGGGGCAGGGCGTGATGCTCGCCTGGCAGACGCTGGCGGGCTATTCGCTGCAGGCCGGGCAGCTGGTCGCCCCGTTCGGCATCCGCGCCAGGACCGGCTTCGGCCACTATTTCATCACTGCGGAAGGAACGCGCGAACCGAAAAAGGTTCGCGCCTTCAAGGATTGGATCCGCTCCGAAATGCGGGAAACACTGGCGCTGTTTGCCTGATCAGACAGGCTCGTTGGTGCGCCCGGCCTGCATCTTCAGGTAAGCCGGCCGCGACTGGCAGCGCTTGATCCAGGCGTCGATATTGGGACGCACATCGAAGAGCGCCTGCTCGCTCTGCGCATAGCGCAGCACTTCGGCGACGTTGAGGTCGGCTGCCGTGAAGCGATCAGCCGCAATCCATTCCCGCCCGGTAAGATGCTGTTCGAGCACGTCGAGCGGCCGCTTCAGCTGGCGTGATGCTACCGCGATCACCGACTTGCCGCCTTCGGTTTTCTCCAGCGCATTGTCATAGGTCTTGACGAGCTGAATGGTTTGCACCTCGACCTCGGATGCGGCCCAGATGGTCCACATGTTGATCAGCGCATCTTCCTCCAGCGTCTTCGGCGCCAGCGGGCCGCCATGCTTCTTGGCGAGATATTCGGTGATCGCCAGCGACTCGTGCATGACAAGATCGCCGTCCTTGATGCTCGGGATCAGCGCCATCGGATTGATGGCGAGAAATTCCGGCGAGCGCGTGTTCAGCGGTGCGCCCGCCGCTGCCGGGTCGGCAAGCCGGTGAGACTGCAGCACCGGGATGTATTCGAATGGAATGCCGAGCTCCTCGGCCATCCAATAGACGCGCGATGCGCGGGAGCGGTAAACGCCGTAGATCTTCAGCATGTCGATGTCCCCTGATTTGCTGCCGCGAAACTACGGTCGCCCCGGCGCGCCGGGAAGGGGGTGTCCCTGATGAATCGATGAAAGCTTGTGATGGATGTCAGAGGACACGATTGCGCTCGACCGTCAGATGCGGATAGGCACTGCCGTCCGATTGTGTCAGATCGCCCGAAACCTTCTTTTCCCAGGCATAACCGAACACCGCCCCGTCTTTCATGGCTTCGAAGATGTTGTCGGTGATCACCGCCGTTCCCGCACCATCCGCCACCGACACCGCGCAGCCAACGGCCGATTGCCGGATGACGTTTCCGGTGACCACCAGATTGCGCAAATATGGTCCCCAGCCGAGTTGCAGGGCCCAGTAGGGCGCGCCCTCGATGACGTTGCCCGAGATGACCGTATCCGCCTCGGCGGCGATGCCGGTGCCGAAAGCGACATCGGGCTTGTAGGGACCCTTGAGCGTCAGGTTGCGCACCACGTTGCCGGTGATGCTGACCAGCCGCCCGCCCTCGTTGAAATTGGCGATCGAGATGCCGTTCGCGGCACCATCGACAAGATTGCCTGACACCACCGCCCCCTGAAAGGCGAATTCGACATAGATGGCCGTCTCGCCGGAGCGTAGGCACTGATTGGCGCTGATCTGCACGTTGTCGCCAGAATTGGCGCGGATGGCGGTAAAAGCGCAGTCGGAAATATGGTTGTTGGCGATCATCACCCCACCGGCACGGAAGACGTTGATGCCGTTGCCGTTTTCTCCTGTGCCGCCGTCATCGGCGCGGATGCGGGCAATGCGGTTGCCCGTCACCACGCTGTTGTCCTCGCCCTTGTCGTATCGGTGCACGAGAATGCCGCCATTGCCGCAATCGCCAACGGTATTGCCGTCGATGGTCAGCCCCGTCGAATTGACGGCGAAGATGCCTGCCTGCCCGGCACCGGAAAAGCGTGAGCGCTCGACCCGCCCGGCGCAGCCTTCCAGCCGCAGGCCATGCTTGGCCCCGCCCCGGAATTCGCAATTGTCGATCGAGAGCGCGCTGATCCCGGTGAGCTGCACCATCCCGCCGTTCAGCTCGCCGCTGGTGCCGCCGTCGCTCTCGATGACGATGCCTGACAGTTCGATGCGCGCGGCACCCGCGGCTGAATTCACCGATCCCCGGTGCAGGATGCGCGAGGCGCCGGATACGCCGGCTATCCGCGTCCCGTCAGGCAGCATCAGGTTTGTCGCCTTGTAGGTGCCGGGCGGCAGGTAGAGCGGTGCGCCGCTTCTCGCCGCCTCGTCGATCATCGCCTGCAGGCTGCCCTTCGGCAGACTTGAAGCGTCGAGCGCGCCGCGCAGCGCTGGTGCTTTGCTGGCCGCCGAGGCGCGGCTTGCGGAAATCAGGGCAAGGCTGGATACGAAGAGCCCAAGTATAGCCCGGCGGTTGTACATGTCAGACCTTTCGCGCGTTGCCCCTGAAACAGATATCGGCGCATTGGCGCATGCCTGTTTTTGGCACAAAAACCTTGCGCTGTAGTAACCGGGGCGCCGAATGCCAAACTCTTGCGGGTAATTATTTGGCGCCCGTTCACCTTTCCATTTAAGCAAGCCGAAGGAAATCCCGGTTAGCTTGCCCATAGTTTCAATTGTCACTTTTCAAGCGCACCGGCGCCAGGCCGGCCGGAGTGTCGTCATGAATGAAATGAGTGCCACGCAATGGCAGTCTGACGGCGAGCTGGCAGAAGAGACGAGGCGGCTGGTCGCTGCGACGGAAACCATGATGGCCGCCAACGCCCGCCATCACTCCGATGGCATCGAGAACCTGCGTCTCAAGGCGATCGTCCACGAGCTTCCCGATTTTCTCTACGTCAAGGATCGCGACAGCCGTTTCGTCTTTGCCAATGCCGTCGTTGCACGCAGCCACAATTTCGACAATGCCGCCGACATCGCCGGCAAGCGCGACTTCGATCTCTTCGATTTCGATCTTGCCCGCAAATACTTCGATGTCGAGCAGGAGATCATGTCGACGGGCGTCCCGGCACTGGACATGGAGGAAATCATTCCCGTGGCCGGTGGCAAGCCCATGTGCCGCCTGACCTCGAAGATCCCGCTGCGCAACGATCGCGGCGAGGTTGTCGGCCTGATCGGCGTTTCTCGCGATATTACCGAGCGCAAGCGCCAGGAAGACCTCCGCCGCGGCCAGTCGGCGCTCCTGGAAATGATCGCCCGCAACGAGCCGCTGGAAATGATCCTGGAAGCACTGGTGCTGCTGGTCGAGGCGGAGCTTGACGGGATTGCCGGCTCGATCCTGCTTCTCGATCGTGACGGTACGCGTCTCCTGCATGGTGCTGCACCCAGCATGCCCGGCGCCTATAGCAGGCTGATCGACGGCACCCCGATCGGCCCCAAGGTCGGCTCCTGCGGCACGGCCGCCTGGCGCGGCAAGCCGGTCATCGTCTCCGATGTGACTGTTGATCCGCTCTGGGAGGATTTCCGTGGCGTGGCCGCCGAATTCGGACTCCGTTCCTGCTGGTCGGCGCCGGTCCTGACCTCGCAGAACAATGTGCTCGGCACCTTCGCGCTCTATTCGAACACCGTCCGCGAGCCGACCGCCCACGAGATGGAGATGGTGGCGCTCGCCACCCACATCGCCGGCATCGCCATCGAGCGCAAGCGCGGCGACGAGCGCATCTATTTCATGGCTCATCACGACGATCTGACGGGCCTGCCGAACCGTGCCTTCCTGAAGGAGCGCATGGCCAAGACGCTGTTTCAGGCCGGGCGCAACAACCGCAAGGTCACCGTCGCCTATATCGACCTCGATAATTTCAAGGACATCAACGACAGCCGCGGCCATGCCGCAGGCGACGAGGTGCTGAAGGAGCTGGCCGCGCGCATGGCCAATTGCGTCCGCGCCTCCGACATGGTTGTCCGCCTCGGCGGCGACGAATTCCTTGTCGTGCTCGTCCACCAGTCCAGCCACGACGCTGGTATCCTGCGCCGCCTTCGGGAGCTGCAGAAGGCCATCACCCGGCCGGTATCGCTGGATGGCGAGGAGCTGCTGGTCACCAGCAGCATCGGTGTGGCGGCCTTTCCCTCGGGCGGCAGTACGCCCGAAGAGCTGCTCGCCAATGCCGATCAGGCGATGTACCGCGCCAAGGAACTCGGCCGCAACACGCTGCAATATCATAGCGGCGACGGTGAAAACGCCGTCGATATTCCGCTCAGCGAAGAAGAGGAGCTGCGCCAGGCGATCGTCGGCGATCAGCTGCGTCTGCACTATCAGCTGCAGGTCGAGGTCGCCTCTGGCCGAACCGCCGGGCTTGAGGCGCTGGTGCGCTGGCAGCATCCGCAGCGCGGCCTGGTGCCGCCCGGCAATTTCATCCCGCTCGCCGAAGAAACCGGGCTGATCATCCAGCTTGGTCTCTGGGTTCTGAACGAGGCTTGCCGCCAGGCCCGCGACTGGCAGGATCAGGGGCTGAATCCGGTCACCGTCGCCGTCAACGTTTCTGCCAGGCAGTTCGCTGATCCCGACTTTGCCTGCCATGTCCATGAGGCGCTGGAGCGCCACCGCCTCGATCCGCGCTGGCTGGAGCTCGAACTAACGGAGAGCACCGTCATGCAGGATGTCGACAAGGCACTCGGCATCATGGCGCGCCTGCACCGGCTCGGCGTACGCCTGTCGATCGACGATTTCGGCTCCGGCTATTCCAGCCTCGCGGCCCTGAAGACCTTCCCCTTCGACCGCCTGAAGATGGACCGCTCGCTGGTGGAAGCGCTCCCGGCCGACAAGACCGCCGTCGCCATCGCCTCCGCCGTCATCTCGCTCGCCAAGACCCTGAAGCTCACAGTCGTCGCCGAAGGTGTCGAAAGCGACGCCCAGCTGGAATTCTTGCGATGGGCGAAGTGCGAGGAGGCCCAGGGCTACAGGTTTGCCAAGCCGCTGCCTGTCGATGAGGTGGTGAAGCTCTTGAAATAGGCGGCATCCGGCCAATTTCTGGCTGCCTCTGGCTCTTCGCATCATTCCCGCTATCTTCAAGCGGATGATGCGACCCGACGCCTTGCTGTATCCGGCCCCCGAAGGCCTTTTCTGCCCGGAGGGCGGATTCTATATCGATCCCGTCCGGCCGGTCGATCGGGCGCTCGTCACCCACGGACATTCCGATCACGCACGGCCCGGCCACCGCCATGTGCTGGCGACGCGCCAGACGCTCGATATCATGCGGCTGCGCTATGGCGACGATTTCGCCGGCAGCGAACAGGCCGCCGCCTTCGGCGAGGAGATCGACGTCAACGGCGTCAAGGTGAGCTTCCATCCGGCAGGGCATGTGCTCGGATCAGCGCAGATTGCCGTCGAGAAGAATGGCACCCGCATCGTTGCCTCCGGTGACTACAAGCGCCGCCCGGACCCGACCTGCGCCCCCTACGAGCCTGTTGCCTGCGACGTCTTCATCACCGAGGCGACCTTCGGCCTGCCGGTCTTCCACCATCCCGACCCCATGGATGAAATCCGCAAGGTCTTCGCCTCGCTCCGCCAGTTTCCGGAGCGTACCCATCTGATCGGCGCCTATGCGCTCGGCAAGGCGCAGCGCGTCATCCGCCTGTTGCGCGATGCCGGATATGATCAACCCATCTATATCCACGGCGCCATGGAGCGGCTCTGCGCCTATTACCAGGGGCAGGGGATCGACCTCGGCGAACTGCTTCCCGCCACCGTCGAAGGCCGCGACAAGTCCGCCTTCAAGGGCGCCATCGTCGTCGGCCCGTCGTCTGCCTTCGCCGACCGCTGGGCGCGCCGCTTCCACGAACCGCTCCCGGCCTTCGCTTCGGGCTGGATGATGGTGCGCCAGCGCGCCAAGCAGAACGGCGTCGAACTGCCGCTCGTCATCTCCGACCATTGCGATTGGCCGGAACTGACCGAAACGATCACAGAGCTGCACCCTGCGGAAGTCTGGGTGACGCATGGGCGCGAGGAGGCGCTGGTGCGCTGGTGCGAGTTGCAGGGCGTGAAAGCCCGGCCGCTGCATCTGGTGGGCTATGAGGACGAGGGGGATTGATGGTGGAGCTTATGTCCGCCGGCCATCGCGCCCCGCCAGCCCCCCTCTGCCCTGCCGGGCATCTCCCCCACAGGTGGGGAGATTGGCTGGGCGCAGCCGCTCGCCCTAAATTGATTGTTTGGGGAGAATCCAACCACTTGCCGATCTCCCCCCTTGAGGGGGAGATGCCCGGCAGGGCAGAGGGGGGTAACCCACGGCACCTCTGCGAGGTGGCCCCATGAAACCCTTCGCCGACCTCCTCGACCGGCTGGTCCTCACCCCCTCGCGCAACGGCAAGCTCAAACTCCTCACCGATTACTTCCGCGACACGCCCGATCCCGACCGCGGCTACGGTCTCGCCGCCATCGCCGGTACGCTGGAGGTCCGCAACGTCAAGCCCGCCATGCTCCGCGAACTGGTGCTGGAGCGCATGGACGAGGTGTTGTTTCGCTATTCCTACGACTATGTCGGCGATCTCGCCGAAACCATTTCGCTGGTCTGGGATAACGAAAAGGACATCGAGCGCTCCGCGCTCGCCCAGCCTCGCCTCGGCGAAGTGATCAGCCAGATGAATGCGCTGGGACGCACCGAAGTCCGCAGCTATGTCCGTGATCTCCTCGACCGGCTGGATTCTTCCGGCCGCTTCGCCTTCATCAAGCTCGCCACCGGCGCCTTGCGCATCGGCGTCTCGGCCCGCCTCGCCAAACAGGCGCTCGCCGAGCTTGGGGCAAAGGACGTCACCGAGATCGAGACCCTCTGGCACGGCCTCGAGCCGCCCTACGAATCGCTTTTCGAATGGCTGGAAGGCAAGGGCGGCAAGCCGATCCTGGCAACGCCGGCGATCTTCCATTCCGTCATGCTGGCCAATCCCGTCGAGGAAGGCGATCTGACCAATCTCGACCCCAAGGATTACGCCGCGGAATGGAAATGGGACGGCATCCGCGTCCAGCTGTCGCGTGCCGGCGAGACGCGAAAGATCTATTCCCGCTCCGGCGACGACATTTCAGGCGCCTTTCCCGATATATTGGACTCGATCAGCTTCAACGGCGTGGTCGATGGCGAACTCCTGGTCGGCGGCACGGCGCGTTCCAACAATCCGACCCGCACCTTCTCCGACCTGCAGCAGCGGCTGAACCGCAAGACCGTCTCGGGCAAGATGCTGGAAGAATATCCGGCCTTCATCCGCGCCTATGACTTGCTTTTCGATGGCGAGGAGGACGTGCGTGGGAATATCTACACCGAGCGCCGGGATCGCCTCTCTGAGATCATCGAACAGGCGCCGCACGACCGGTTCGACCTCTCGCCGCTGGTTGATTTCACGACCTGGGACGAGCTCGACGAGTTGCGCTCCACGCCGCCCGATCCCGTCATCGAAGGCGTGATGATCAAGCGCCGCGACAGCATCTACCAGGCTGGCCGTATGAAGGGGCCGTGGTTCAAGTGGAAGCGCAACCCCTACAATGTCGATGCCGTGCTGATGTATGCGCAGCGCGGCCACGGCAAGCGCTCCAGCTATTATTCCGATTTCACCTTCGGCGTCTGGGCCGAGATGCCTGATGGAGAGCAGCTGGTACCCGTCGGCAAGGCCTATTTCGGCTTCACCGACCAGGAACTCGAAGTGCTGGACAAGTTCGTGCGCAACAACACGACCGAACGTTTCGGCCCCGTCCGCGCCGTGCGGGCCGACAAGGAGTTCGGCTTCGTGGTCGAGGTCGCCTTCGAGGGCATCAACCGTTCGACCCGCCACAAATCCGGCGTCGCCATGCGCTTCCCGCGTATCTCCCGCCTGCGTCCGGACAAGCCGAGTTATGAGGCCGACCGTCTGGAAACGCTGGTGGCGATGATCGATGCGAAGGCGGCGGAATAGCGGCTGTGCGCAAAATGCCGCAGGATCACATTTTCAACACAATGTGTATTGGCCGCAACAGAGTTTGCAGGCACATTTTGAGGGCCGGGTACATAGAGTGCTGAACAATGACCGATGACCAGAATGCCTTCTTCCGTCAGCGCCGCTCGGTTCTTGCGGGTCTTGCTGGAAGCCTGCTGCTGCCGGGGATGGCCCGCGCTTTCGATGTTCCCCTGAAGCCGAAGCTGATCGCGCACGACTACGCCAAGGTGCGAACCCATTTCCGCACCAAGCTGCTGCAGAAGGGACCGGCCCCGGACAAATACGAAAACCTCGTTGCCCCCGCAGATGGCGATCAGATCTTCTACCGCTCGGGCGCCGGCAGCGAACTTGAGCTCGTCGCCTGGGTCAGCAAATACAAGCGCACCCGCCAGCCGAAACCCGCCGTGCTCTTCCTCCACGGCGGCAATGCCATGGGCATGGGCCACTGGAACCTGATGAAGCCCTATATGGATGCCGGTTTCGTGGTGATGATGCCCTCGGTGCGCGGTGAAAACGGCCAGATGGGCAATTTCTCCGGCTTCTACGACGAAGTGGACGACGTTCTCGCCGCCGCCGATCGCATGGCGCATCTGCCGGGTGTCGATCAGAATCGCCTCTTCATCGCCGGCCACAGCATCGGCGGCACGCTGACCATGCTGGCTTCGATGTCCACCCACAAGTTCCGCGCCGCAGCCCCGATCTCCGGCAATCCGGACGCCTTCCGTTTCTTCAACCGCTACCCGCAGGACATTCGTTTCGACGACAGCAACGAGCGCGAATTCGAGGTTCGCACGGCGCTCTGCTATGCCGAAAGCTTCAAATGCCCGCTGCGCGTCATGCACGGCACCGAGGAAGACCACTTCAACGACCGCGCCGACCTGCTCGCCCGCCGCGCGCGCCGCGCCGGCATCCGCATCGAAACCGATACGGTGGCCGGCAACCACACATCCGCACTCCCGGCCGAGATCGCCCAGAGCATCCATTTCTTCCAGGGCGTGGCAGCGTAAGGGCACCCCGACACCAGCTTCACGCCAGCCGCAAATGCCATCCTCCCGGCAGATATGTTTCTCTGCCGATTTCGATAAGGGTGGATTTATGGAATTCTTGCGCCGGGTGCTCCCTCTTGCCGGGCTTGCTGTTGCTGCCATGTCTCTTGCCGGCTGCAACGTGCTGATCCCCGATACCGGCGCCACCGATCCCGCCCGTTTCGTCCAGGAGACCGCGCCGGTCTTCTATCAGCCGGGCACCAATCCCAATCGCGTCCGCCCAATCGATGCGCCGGTGCCGCAGAGACCCGGCGTTCCGGCGACGATCTACAATCAGAGCTACGGCATCCCCGGCCGGACCTTGGGCGCCGCCGATCCGGGCGTCACCTACGGCATCCCAAGTGCTGCATCCAGCCGGACCTACGGCCTGCCGGTCAGCAATCCGGTGAGCGTCGCGATGTATGCCGAAAAGCAGGATGGCGATTTCCGGCTGCCGGCAATTCCCGTCAGCCGCGTCAGTTCCGAGTACCTGCGCCAGGAAGTCGATTATCCGAGCAACGAGAAGCCCGGGACGATCGTCGTCGATACCCGGACCAAGCACCTCTATCTTATCGAGCCCAATGGCAAGGCCATGCGCTACGGCGTCGGTCTCGGCCGCGAGGGCTATGCCTGGTCGGGCCGTGGTGTGATCCAGTGGAAGCAGAAATGGCCGCGCTGGACGCCGCCCGATGAAATGGTTCAGCGCCAGCCGGACGTGCGCTCCTTCTCCGCCGAGAACGGCGGCATGAACCCCGGCCTCGGCAATCCGCTCGGCGCCCGCGCCATGTATATCTTCCATGACGGCAAGGACACGCTCTACCGTATCCACGGCACGCCCGAATGGCAGTCGATCGGCAAGGCCACCTCGTCGGGCTGCGTGCGCATGCTGAACCAGGATGTCGTTGATCTCTACGACCGGGTTTCCGCCAAGGCTGAGATCGTTGTGATGTAGCAGCGCAACAGCGCCACCGATATCGTGCGCTCACTGCTGGACAAGACTTCGTGAAGCTATGGTTTATTTAGCTGGGGCCGATAGATTTCTGAGAGACGTTCATTGCGTCGAATGAATCAAACGGGGACCGGCCTGCCGTTACGGGCCGGTTCCGCGTCAGAAGGAAGTCCCTCCCAGGCCATGAGCTTCGAAAACCCCATTTCCCGCCGCAGCTTTCTGTCTTTCTCGGCATTGACCGCGGCCTCCGCGCTTGCCGGCTGCGCATCCACATCCAGCGCCCCGGGCGTTCAGCCCGTCGCCTTCCGCGTTCCCAGGCTCTTCCAGACGACGCCGGCTCCCACCGATGCCGAACTGGAAGTCATGTATGGTCCGATCGAAGATGGCGGCTTCCTGATCCCGCCGGTGCCTTACAAGCAGATCGATCCGCGCTTCTATCGCCAGCAGGTCATCGACCCCACCGGCCAGGCGCCGGGTACGATCGTCGTCGATACGCCCTCGCGCTTCCTCTATGTCGTCCAGCCGGGCGGCACGGCAATGCGCTATGGCGTCGGTATCGGCCGCGAGGGCTTTGCCTGGTCCGGCAACGGCGTCATCCAGTGGAAGCAGAAATGGCCGCGCTGGAAGCCACCGAATGAGATGGTCGCCCGCCAGCCGGAGCTCACCAAATATTCGATCGCCAATGGCGGTATGGAGCCGGGCCTCAAGAACCCGCTCGGCGCCCGCGCGCTCTACATCTTCTCCAATGGCGAAGACTCGCTCTACCGCCTGCACGGCAATCCCGACTGGCGTTCGATCGGCAAGGCCGTATCCTCCGGCTGCGTCCGCCTGCTGAACCAGGACATCATCGACCTCTACGACCGCGTTCCCCAGAAGAGCCCGATCGTCGTCTGGCAGTAGGCCAAACGGTCGAAGCGCAAGCGCAAAGCTGGCGCGATAGACTTTAAAAGGCACCCCACAAGGGTGCCTTTTTCTTTGGGCCCACCCACATCTCCCTCATTCCTGTGCCTGTCACAAGAATCCAGCCACCGCGCGTCCGCGCGGTGAATGATCCCCGTTTCCCATTGAGAGTCTCCTGCGCCCCAAGACTGGGGCGCACCGGATTTCTGTGACGAGCACAGGAATGAGGGTGGTCTGATGACGCCGTGTCTACAAAAAAGCTCCCAAAACGGGAGCTTTTTCAATCGTTCGCCTCAACCACCCGAACGCAACGGCCCAAGATTGAGCGATGCGCTGTTATATGCCGGGCGCGGCGTCGGCAGGACGACGCGGGTTGGCGGGGTCAGCACATCGGCGGCGGGCTGCAGCGATGGTGGCTGTAGGGTCTGGGGCGCCGGCTGTGCCTGGAATTGCATCTGCATTTGCGATGCCTGCGGCAGCGAACCTGTGGAGGCGGGCTGGACGGCCAAGGCGGGTGCGGCCTCGCCGGGCATTGCGGCCGGAACCGGACCGGTTTCCGGCAGCAGGATTTCGAACGGCGCCGGTGAATCCGGATCAGCGGAGGCAACCTGCGTATAGGCGACCTGTGTCGAGGATGGCTGCGGCGCGCCGACGGCGGGGGCTGCAGGGGCAGGCTGCGCCGCAGCCGTGTACTGCTCGACGCCGGCGAACTGGACGGCGCCGGAGCGCTGGTCGTTCGCGACGTAATTCATCGCCACTTCATAGGACGGCATCGGGGCGGGCGTCTGCAATTCGCCGTCGCGGCCACGCTTCTCGTAGAAGACGTTGCCGCCGGCAGCCGTCACGTAGTGCATGTTGCCGTAGGGGAATTTCAGGCCTTCGGTGTGGAAGAACATCGCTTCCTTTACGCCCGGATGGCGGGCGCCGCGCAGAATGTCGTCGGCGGCGGCATCAAGCTGCGGCTCGGCAACCGGCTCGACCGTGCGGGTCAGGACGCCGGGTGCGAACTGCTTCTTCTGTCCGACGACGCCGCAGATGGAATCGGAATAGGCCTGCGAGGTCAGCCGGTTCATGACGACCGTACCGACAGCGAGATAGCCGTTGCGATCCGAATGTTCGGATTCGAAATACATTGCGCGCTTCAGGCACTCGCGGTCCTTGGCGGTGTAATTATAGGTGACCTTGCCTGGAGTGGCGGCAACGGTCTTCGCCTTTGGCGTCGCTTTGGCATCGAGCGCATCCGGCTCGTTGGCCGTGCTGCAACCCGTGACGGCCAGTCCTGCGATGAAAATCGCGGAGATGGTTTTGCCCCTCAACGGCAGTGCCTCCCAGTTTTTTCGGTCCAGCCCCAAATCACTCGGCGAGACTTTGTACCTCACGTTACCGATTATGCCAAACACATTTCGTGAACGGCCATTTAACCCAGCTTGGCAAAGAAGTGGTTAAGCCGCCGCTTTCGAGATGCTCATCGTGCATCCGGATGCCTCAAGCGCCGCTGAAGCCACCTCGATTAACAGTTTGCGGAACCATACGGCGCGCCCATCCGCCTGATCGACGCGGCGGTAGAGCATGGTCACGGGATCGGCCGGAAGGTCGAAGGGGAGGCGCGAGATCGACAGCCCATGCAGCTGCGCCATGCAGCGGGCAATCGCTTCTGGAACGGTGGCAATCGCCGGCATCGCTTTCAGCGCCGTCGGCAGCGCCGACAAGCGCGGCACGCTGGCGGCAATCGTCCGCTTCTCGCCGATCCGCGTCAGGGCGATATCCAGATTGGTGGCCGTATCGCCGCTTTCGTAGGAGATGACGATATGCGGATTGCCGGTGAAATCGGCGAGCCCCAGCGGCGCCTTCAGACGCAGCTGCAGTGGGTCGTAGATCGACATCGAGCATTGTTCGAAGAGCGGTTCGCGGACATGCCAGGAGGCCGGCTCGTCATGTACGGCGACACTGAAGTCGAAAGCGCCGTCATCGAGCAACCGTGCGGCTTCGCGCTTTTCGGATGCGACACCGATCAGTCTTGCATTCGGCGCCAGCTGCCGCAGCCGCGCGGCCAGCGGGCCGAAGAAGGCGGTCTCGAGATTGTCGCACATGCTGATGCGGAATTCGCCGTCGTAAAGCGCCGGGTCGAAGGCATCGGGCGGACGGATGGCCTTTTCGATACAGGTCAACGCCTCCTCGACGGCAGGCGCGATGGCAAGGGCGCGCGGCGTCGGCTGCAGCCCGCGCCCGACGCGCACGAAAAGCTCGTCGCCCAAAGCCTCGCGCAGCCGCTTCAGCGCTGCCGAAAGACCCGGCTGCCCGAGCAGCAGGCGCTCGGCGGCGCGGCTGACATTGCGCTCCTGCATCAGCACCGAGAAGGCGACGAGCAGGTTCAGGTCGATCTTTCGAAGGGTCGAATCATTTATCATCGTCAGTAATACCTGGCATGGGTACTATCAATTTGCAATAGGATCAGGACGTGTACATTTTCTCGTTCCCTGCCGCTTTCTCCCAAACCGCGGCAGCCGAAAGGAACGATTTCGATGACACTCTCCCAATCCAGAAGCGGGGCAGGGCTGGCATTGCTGCTGCTCTGTGCCGCGAATTTCCTCGATGCCATGGACGTCTCGACTATCGGCGTCGCGCTTCCCGCCATCCAGGCTGAACTCGGAATGCCCGCCACCTCGCTGCAATGGGCCGTTAGCGCCTATGTGCTCGGCTATGGCGGCTTCCTGCTGCTCGGCGGGCGCGTTGCCGATGTCTTCGGTCACCGCCGCGTCTTCCTGTGGTCGCTTGCCGTCTTCGCGGCCGCCAGCATTGCCGGCGGCTTCGTGGACAGCGGTCCGACACTGATCGCCGCCCGCCTGATCAAGGGCATCGCCGCCGCCTTCACTGCGCCCGCCGCCCTTGCGCTGCTGCTCTCCGTCTTCGGCGAGGGGGCGGCCCGCGCCAAGGCGCTCGGCGTCTTCGCGTCAACGGGGGCAACCGGCTTCGTGCTCGGCATGGTGCTTGGCGGTGCCGCCACCATCATCAGCTGGCGGGCGACGCTGGTCATGGGCGCGCCTGTCGCCATCCTCGCCCTGATCGCCGCGCCCTATGTTCTGCCGCGTGACGTCAAGCTCGGCGGCAAGCGTCCGTCCTTCGACTGGGCTGGAGCACTGACCATCACCCCCGGCCTGCTGCTCTTCGTCTTCGGCATCACCAATGCCGCTGCCGAGGGCTGGAACGCCCTGCCGACCTGGGGTTCCCTGTTGGCCGCGGTGCTTTTGATCGGCCTCTTCCTGGTGGTCGAATCCCGGCATCATGATCCGATGGTGCCGCTCGGTATCTTCCGCAAGGCGAAGCTCAGCCACGCCAACCTGCTGGCGGCGCTCTTCCAGGGCGTCTATGTCGGCTTCCAGTTCATCGCCACGCTCTATTATCAGGATGAACTCGGCTGGTCGGCTTTCGTCACGGGCTTCTGCTTCGCCTTCGGCGGCGTCTGCGTCATGTTCCTCGCACCGCGCTTCGCAACCATCGCCCAGAACCGCGGCACGACGGGCCTGATGACGCTGGGTGTCGCGCTGCAGGCATCGAGCTATATCTTCTGGGTGCTGGCCGCCGGCCACGTCAATCCGGTGCTGCTCGTCGCCCTGTCGCAGATCCCGCTCGGCGTCGGCTATGCCATGACCTACCCGTCGGTGCAGGTCGCGGCTCTCTCGGATGTCGAGGAAGACAAGTCTGGCCTCGCCTCCGGCCTGCTCTTCGCCGCCTTCCAGATCGGCGGCGGCATCGTTCTCGCGGCCGCCTCCGCCATCTTCAGCGCCGCCCCGTCGATGGGCTACGACGCCTACACCGCAGGTGTCACCTTCGTCGCCATCCTCTCGGTGCTGGTGGTCCTCTTCGCAGCACTCGGCCCGCGCGGTTCGCGCACGCCGGTCCAGGCCGCCTATCAGGCCGCCGAGTAAAGCACTCCGGCCCGCGCTATTGGCGCGGGTCTCCCTATGCTGCCGATCTGACCGAATCGATCGCCTGCAGCTCGCGTGTCAGGCTCTCGCTGGACGAGACGAGATCGAAGGTCACCTGCATGTTCATGAACCACTTCGGATCGACATTCAGATATTTGCCAAGCCGCAACGCCATCGGCGCCGTGATGTTGAGGCCGCCGTGGCAGACCCGATTGAGCTGACTGCGCGCAATGCCGGTCGCCTTGGCGGCGGCATAAACACTGATGCCCATAGGCTCCAGGAATTCTTCCTTGAGCACGATCCCCGGGTGGGGAAGAGGAATTTCTCTCGCCATGTCAGGGTTCCTTTCGCCCGCGCGGCGTTAATCCGCCTCGTTCAGATTCGACCGCAGACCCTGGAGCAGGGTGCGGATCTCCGCCATCTCCTCAAGCGTGCAGCCGATCGCCTGGCCGATCGAGCCCATGATCGTATCGACCTCGCCGCGCATCGCATCGCCCTTCGGCGTCAGCGACACCAGAACCTGGCGTTCGTCGCGTACGTCGCGGGTGCGCTTGATCAGGCCGTTCTGCTCCAGGCGTTTCAGCAGCGGCGAAAGCGTGCCGGAATCGAGGTCGAGCTTTTCGCCGATCGTCTTCACCGGCAGTTCGGCCTTGTCCCACAGCACCAGCATCACGAGATATTGCGGATAGGTCAGGCCCACCTTGTCGAGGATCGGCTTGTAGGCGCGGGTAAAGGCATGCGCCGTCGAATAGACCGCGAAACAGAGCTGCCGTTCCAGCTTCTTTTCCTCTGCCGGTATTTTCATTGTCTCTGCCGTCCGCGCTGTCATGATCCTGTTCCTTCGAGGCGCGATTGTCCTCTTTTCAGATTCCGAATGCAATTTGCAAAATTCACTTGCGTACAATTTAATTGCGCATTATATAAATCGCAACCCCAACGCAAAGGAGACTGACATGCCTATTCTCTACACGACCCAAGCATCCGCCACCGGTGGCCGCGCAGGCCGCGCCGTTTCCGATAACGGCGTTCTCGACGTCACGCTCACCGTTCCGAAGGAACTCGGCGGCGACGGCGCAACCGGCACCAATCCCGAACAGCTCTTCGCAGCCGGCTACTCGGCCTGCTTCCTGGGCGCCCTGAAATTTGTCGCAGGCCAGCAGAAGGTCAAGATTCCTGAAGACACGACTGTATCCGCCAAGGTCGGTATCGGCCCGCGCGAAGACGGCGGCGGCTTCGGCATCGAAGTGGCCCTGACGGTCAACATCCCGGGCCTCGACAAGGCTGAAGCCGAAAAGCTCGCAGCCGCTGCCCATATCGTCTGCCCCTACAGCCACGCGCTGCGCACCTCGACCGAAGTTCCGGTCACGGTTGCCTGATTGAGTTTCTCTTCTACCCGAGGGGAGAAGAGAAGCCTGAGGAACGCCTCCACGTGTTCCCTCATTCCTGTGACAGGCACAGGGATGAGGGCGGAGAGTTGGTTTGCCTCCCTGTGCACAAACCACATCTTTTCATATGAAATAAAGTCGCTATATTCTTTCTAAGGAAAGGATATCCGATGCCCGTACCATCGCCCGCTCAAGCGCGCTCCACCCAGGAAGCCGCCGTCATCACCAAGGCCGCGGTCAACGCCGCAGATCGCCTCGGCATCAGCGCCCGCACGCTGTCCGCCGTTCTCGGTGTCTCGGAAGCCACCGTATCGCGCATGAAACGGCAGGATCACCTGCTGGAGCGCAGCAGCAAATCCTTCGAACTCGCCATTCTTCTCGTCCGCCTGTTCCGCTCGCTCGACGCCATCGCCGGCGGCGATGAGTCGGTTGCCAGGCATTGGTTGCGCAACGCCAACACGGCGCTTGGCGCCACCCCGCTCGAAAAGATCGTCAGCATTTCAGGTTTGACCGATGTCCTTGCCTATCTGGACGCCCGCCGCGCTGTCGTCTGAACTGCGCGCCGTCTCCGGCCGCTTCTGGCGACTGGTGGAGGCGCAGCATCAGATATCGACGCTGAAACTCGTCGATACGCTGGAGGAGCAGGCGCTTCTCGAGAATCTGCTGGAAGAGAGCAAGCCGGCGCTGCCGCCAGAATGCGTGGGGCTGGATTATCTGCTGGCGACACCGTTCCGATACGGCGCCGTCTATCCGCATGGCTCGCGCTTCCGGCGGGCAGGGCGGACGCTGGGTGTGTTTTATGCCTCGGAGAAGGTGGAGACGGCGCTCTCGGAAATGGCCTTCTACCGGCTGCTGTTCTACGCAGATTCGCCCGCCACGCCGCTCCCCGCCAATGCCGCCGAATACACCGCCTTTGCCGCGCCCGTCGCGACATCCGCAGCGCTCGACCTGACGCTCCCGCCGTTCGATCGCGACCGGGCGATATGGACCGATCCTCTGAACTACGAAGCATGCCAAGCGCTTGCCGAGGCCGCCCGCGCGGCGGATACGGAGGCCATCCTCTATGAATCCGTCCGCGATCCGCGCCATGGCCGCAATCTGGCGCTTTTGACCGCCAAGGCCTTCAGCGCCCGCGAACCCGCCGAACGGCAGACATGGCGCATCCGGCTATCGGCATCGGGCATTCAGGCTCTGTGTGAATTTCCAAAACAGCGCATTGGCTTTGCGCGCAGCGATTTCGGTGGCGATCCGCGCATCGCAAGCTGATCAGCAAAGTGCCAGCAGCATACTGCGCAGGCCGTCGCCATTGGCGCCTGGCAGCTTGTCTTCCAGTGCGGCATGGGTGCTCTGCCAGATCGGCACGGCAGCGGCCAGTACGGATTTTCCCTCGGCCGTGAGGCTGAGCAGCCGCGAGCGCTTGTCTTTGGCGCCGGGCGTTACATTTACCCATCCACGGCGCTGCAGTGGTTTCAGCGCGGCCGTCAGCGTCGTCTGGTCCATGGCGAGCAGGTTGGCGACCGGCCCCATCGGCGGCGGCTCCGGCCGGTTGAGCGACATCATCAGCGAGAACTGCCCGTTGGTGAGCCCGACAGGACGAAGCGCCTCGTCGAACAGCCGCGCCAAGGCCCGCGCCGCGCGCTGCACATGCAGGCACAGGCAGGTATCGCGCACCAGGAGCGTCGTGGAATAGGGAATCTCGACAGAATTTGACATGGCCAAATTCTATTGATATCAATGTATTTAGTCAAGCAAAGCAGAACGAAATGCCGGTCCTTGCCGGCCGCGCCGGAGGAGGGCGTGCGATCATGCAGAATGCTGTCGTTTCCCGCGAAGAATGGCTCGAGACCCGCCGCGCGTTTCTGGCCAAGGAAAAGGCCCATACCCGCCAGCGTGATGCGCTGCGCGCCGAGCGCCAGGCGCTCCCCTGGGTGAAGGTCGATAAAAACTACGTCTTCGACACGCCGGATGGCAAAAAGTCGCTTGCCGACCTCTTCGAAGGCCGCAGCCAGCTGATGATCTATCATTTCATGATGGGGCCGGAATGGGAGGCAGGCTGCCCGGGCTGCTCTTTCCTGTCCGATCATATCGACGGCACGCTGCCGCATCTCAACAATCACGACGTCACCTGGGTGGCGGTCTCCCGCGCGCCGGTCGACAAGATCGAAGCCTACAAAAAGCGCATGGGCTGGAAATTCCCCTGGGTCTCTTCCGTCGGGAATGATTTCAACTTCGACTACCACGTCTCCTTCACGCCCGAGCATCTGAAGAAGGACAAGGTCTTCTACAACTTCACCGAGATGAAGCCCGAGGACGCCAATGACGAACTGCCGGGCATGAGCGCCTTCTACAAGAACGAGAAGGGCGAGATCTTCCACACGTACTCGAACTATGCCCGCGGCGGCGAAGAGGTGCTGGGCACGCTGATGATCCTCGACTACGCGCCGAAGGGCCGCAATGAGGACAGCACCATGAGCTTCGTCAAGCGTCACGACGAATACGAGGATGCGAAGACGCAGTCCTGCTGTCACTGAGATCTGCAAACATCAGCCGAGGGAGGAAGGATGATGGAACCTGCAAAAGCGATCGAGGAGCAACGTTTCCTCGAAAAGCTCGTCGGCACCTGGAACGTCACGTCCGACGACATCAAAGAAAACGGGCAATGGACAGAGGTCGTCCGCTCGCTTCACGGCGCCTGGTTCGTGGCCGAAGGAAACGGCCAGATGCCTGACGGCAGTGGCGCCGCAACGACGGTGCTGACCCTCGGCTACTCGCCTTCGAAGGGCAAATATGTCGGCACCTGGATCGGCTCGATGATGGACCATATGTGGGTCTATGAGGGCGAAGTCTCGCCCGATGGCAAGGTGCTCAGCCTCTATACGCGCGGTCCCGATTGCATGGGCGGCGGTGGTGAACAGGATTACCGCGAACAGATCTCCTTCATCGACGCCGACCACCGCACCTTCGCCTCCTCGGCGAAACAGCCCGACGGCAGCTGGAAGCAACTCATGGAAGCGCGCTACGCACGCAAGCCGTGATCGCGGCGTCCCCATCAGGGCGCCAGACGGAAATGACATCCGATACTCTTGAAAGGGAAAGATCATGGCTTCGAATACGCATGGCAAGTTCATCTGGTGCGAGCTGATGACGCCCGATACCGCCGCCGCCGCGAAGTTCTACGGCTCGGTCAACGGCTGGACAACCAAGGAAATGCCCATGGGAGACATGGGTGTCTATACGATCTTCGAGGCCAACGGCCGCGGCGTCGGCGGCATGATGACCTTTCCGGCAGAGCTCGAGGGGCAGGGCATTCCGCCCAACTGGACGGGTTACGTCGCCGTCGATGACGTCGATCAGTCCGCCCGCGACTTTGCCGCCCATGGCGGCAGCGTCCGCCGCCCGCCCGAGGATATCCCGACTGTCGGCCGCTTCGCCGTCGTCGCCGATCCGAGCGGCGCCGTGCTTTGCATCATGACGCCGCTGCCGATGGAAAACGACGATGGCTGGGAGCCGGAAATGGGGACGCCAGGTCATGTCGGCTGGCACGAATTGATGTCCGGCGACTGGCAGCAGGCCTTCGATTTCTATGAAAAGATCTTCGGCTGGACCAAGGACCACGACTTCGACATGGGCGAGATGGGCACCTACCGCATCTTCGCCGAGCACGGAAAACAGACCGGCGGCATGATGACCAAGCCTGCCGACGTGCCGATGACGTACTGGGCCTATTACTTCAACGTGCCGGAGATCGACAGCGCCGTCGAGCGGGTAAACGCAGGCGGCGGCAAGATCGTCTTCGGTCCGATGGAGGTTCCGGGTGGCAGCTGGGTGGTCAATGGCATCGATCCGCAGGGCGCATTTTTCTGCCTCGCCGCGCCCCGGCGCTGAGCTCTGAAAACAGGGTGTCCGGCAGCCCCGGACAGCCCCGAATCGCGCCCTTCAAGGTTAACGGCGGCCCCTGAAAAACCGGGCCGCCGTTAACCGTTTTGGGGTCGAAAACCCCTTGCTACTTCCTTAATTTTATTCAAATTTTAGCGTTCTCACCCCAAAAGGCCGTTCCAAGGTTAACCGTCCCTGAACATTTTTGGGTGGAAGCATAATCGGCTATATCTTGGTGGTTAAGGAAGTATTGCAATTAGACCTCCCGCGTAATTGATTGCACCTCAATTGTTCATTGGGGTAAAGTCATGTCTATCGAAGATCTGCGTAATTCGAACGTCGACGGCGAGCACGCTTCTCACGAGATGATCTCGGACGTTCACGAAATTGCAGGACGCGAAGAGGCCAAGCTTCCTGAGGTCGAGCGTGTCGAGCTTGCCCAGGCGCAGAGCTCGCAGACAACAGATCAGACACCGGCCGGCGAACAGTCGCCGAAGACCGACCGCGTCGAAGCCGCCCCGCCGGCTCCGCAGGCCGCCGCCAACCCGAATGAAGTTGTTCCGGATCAGAACAACGTCGCCCACCTCGCGGCCAACGTCTCGCTCGACGACATCCGCATCGAGGGTGCCAATCTGGTACTGGTCCAGCCCGACGGCACCGAGATCGTCATCATCAACGGCGCAGCCCACGTCCCGACCTTCCTGATCGGCGAAGTCGAACTGCCGCGCGACACCGTCATCGCCGCGCTGAACGACAGCCACATCAACGTTGCCGCCGGCCCGGATGGCGGCGACAGCGCCTCGGCCGCAGCCCCGAGCTCCGGCGCGGAATTCCAGGATACCACGCCGGGTGGTGACGACGCGCCGACGGAACTGGCGGCATTGCTGGCTGATACGCAGCAGCTAGATGGTGGTCCCGCTGGTGGCGAAGAACTTCGTATCAACCATGCGCCGACGATCGAGCTCATGGAGTCGGGTCTCTATATCGACACTGAGAACGATGATGAGTTCAAGCCGATAGAGGGCTTTGTACCTGGCCACGACCTCGACCGGAACGATGCGTTACGCTATGGCGTCGAGGGTGGGCAGCCGCTCGCAGGCGATCCGAAATACGATATCGTCAAGGTCGGCACCTATGGTGAGCTGCGCCTCAACAGCGCCACCGGCGCCTACGTTTTCACGCCCAACGACGCTGCGATCGAAGGCCTGAAGGACCATCAGGCCGAAAGCTTCACCTTCACCATCACCGACAAGGCCGGCGCATCGGGCACACAGGTCTGGACCGTCGAAGTCAACGGCGTTAACGACACGGCGTCCATTTCGGGCAATGCAACGGGTTCGGTTGTCGAAGATGGTAAGCCTGGTTCGCAGGGATCTGAGGGCTCGGAAGGCAACATGGCGCTCCGCGTCGAAGCGAACGATGGCAAGATTTCCGCCGAAGGCCAGCTGACCGTCAGCGACCGTGATACCGGCGACGACCACTTCCAGACCCCGGCTTCCGAGGCGCTCGCCGGCAAGTACGGCAACTTCTCCTTCGATCCCGCCACCGGCAAGTGGAGCTATGTGCTCAACAACGACACGGCTGCCGTTCAGGGGTTGAGAGCTGGCGATGCAGTTCATGAGACGCTGACCGTCACGTCGGCCGACGGCACGGCGACGCAGGTCATCGACGTTACAGTTTTCGGGACCAACGACGCGCCGGTGATTGCCGGCGGTACGAATCCGGCCGCGCTCGCCGAGCTTGCCGACGCGTCGCACCAGGATATCGGCGGCGTAACCGGCACGCTGACCGTCACCGATGCCGATGTCGGCGATAACCTGACGGGCTCTGTCACCGGCGAGGCGACGGCTCAGCTGAATGGCGGCGCGCTGCCGGAAGGCGTCGATGTCAAGGCACTGATCGCTTCCGGTGCAATCAGCTTCAACTCGGTCACGACGGATGGCGGCAGCAAGACGCTGACCTGGACCTATGACCCCAAGGAAGCCAATCTTGACTGGCTGTCCGCAGGTGAGACGCTGACGATCACCTACAATGCGCAGGTCAACGACGGCCACGGCAATGTCGGCACGCAGCCGATCACGGTCACCATCACCGGCACCAACGATGCGCCGGTTGTTGCAGCTGGTGTTTCGGCTTCGATCACCGAACAGGCCGGTCAGACGTTTTCGACGGCTTATGATACCGCCCATCTGACGATCGGCTTTACCGATGCTGACCTTAGCAACACCGGCCACACCGCGCAGGTCGCCGGCGTTACGGCGTCCGGCGTCACGAATGGTCTGCTGACCAGCAACTTCGGAAACGCGGTTCTTGAGAACCTGTTGAAGATCGATAGTGTCAGCAAGGCTTCGGGCTCGGATCAGGGCAGCGTTTCCGCAACCTTCCAGGCGCGCGACCTGGCATTCGACTATCTCGGCGTTGGTGAGAAGCTGACGCTGACCTACACGATCCAGGTCAACGACGGCGCTGGCGGCGTTACCAACCAGACGGTCGATGTCGTCATCACCGGCACCAACGACGCTCCGGTTCTCTCGACAGGCCTGTTCGGTCTCGGCAGCTTCGGCTTTGTTGATGAAGCCAATAACACCACCGGCTCGACCAAGCTCGACACAACTAAGGGCACGCTTTATTTTGCTGACGCGGATCTGAGCGATACGCATCATGACGCATCGGTAACAGGTGTTGTGGCGTCCGGTGATACCGCCGGTCTCGACCTGACAAAGCTGACCGGCTTCATGCAGACGTCGGTGCAGAACGGTGCCAACATCGGCACGCTGGATTGGAAATTCGCTGCTGCCGACAAGACTTTCGACTACCTTGGTGCCAGGGATCAGCTGAAGCTGACCTACACCATTCAGATTTCGGATGGCCATGGCGGCACCGACACGCAGACCGTGACGATCATCGTCGATGGTTCCAATGACAAGCCCGTAATTACCGGCTTCTCGAACCCAGTTGCCATTGTCGAAGCGGTCGATGCATCCCACCAGAATATCGGCGGCGTCACCGGCACTCTGACGGTGTCCGATGCCGATATCGGCGACACGCTCACGGGTTCCGTAAAGGGAGCAGCGACCGCTGTCTTCAACGGCGGCACGATCCCGAACAATGTCGATGTCTCGGCTCTGATTGCCAAGAGTGCAATCAGCTTCAACTCGGTCACGACGGATGGCGGCGCCAAGACGCTGACCTGGACCTATGACCCGGCCGCCGCCAATCTTGACTGGCTGCCGGCGGGCAAGACGCTGACGATCACCTACAATGCCCAGGTCAACGACGGCTACGGCAATGTCGGCACGCAGCCGATCACCATCACCATCACCGGCACCAACGACAAGCCGGTCATCGATGGCACGCATGCAACCGGCTCGGTCGTCGAAGACGGCTTCAATGCTAACGGCGGACATGTCGGCCAGAGCACGATCTCCGACACGCTGGTCAAGTCCGACGCGGACGCCGACGACAACGCCACCAACGATCATTGGGCCATTCTGGTCAGCAAGCAGGGCGGCACGTCTGAAGTTCTGAACACCAATGGCAAATACGGTACGTTCTCGGTCGATCAAAACGGCAAGTGGACCTATGCGCTCGACGACGATCGCCAGGCGACTCAAGAGCTCAATCTCAACCAGAAGGTAACCGAAACCTTCACAGTACAGGTTACCGACAGCCACGGCGCGACTGCCACGCAGCAGGTCGTCGTCACGATCACCGGCTCTAACGACAAACCGGTCATTTCGGGTGGCGACACGCGCGCGACTGTGATCGAGGCGGGTATCGGGGCTAACGGTCAATATACGGCAGGAGATGCCAGCGAAAGCGGCACGCTCAAGAAGTACGACGTTGATGACGAGGACGACGCCAGCAACGACACGTGGTCGGTTGCCGTTCCAGGCCATCCCACTCCGGGCGACGTCACGTCGGTTAGCGGCGTCTACGGCTCGTTCTCTGTCAATCAGGACGGCAAGTGGACCTACAACCTGAACAACAGCCTCACAGCGACGCAGGCCTTGGGACGTGGTCAAACAGCGCAGGAAGTCTTTTACGTTCAAGTAAAGGATACCCATGGCGCCACTGCGACCGAAGTCGTCAGAATCACGGTCGTTGGCACCAATGATGCACCGGTCGGCGCAGCCGACGCCTATACCGTTTCGGAGGATGGCAAGCTTACGGTTGAGAAGAGCAGCGGCGTTCTGGCAAACGACACGGACGTAGAGAACAACGCTCTGACCGCCGTCCTCGTTTCCGGTCCCGCTCACGGCACTCTGACCTTCAAGCCCGACGGCTCGTTCGTCTATACCCCGACCACCAATTATCATGGCGACGACAGCTTCACCTACAAGCCGAACGACGGCATGACGAACGGCGAACCAGTCGTCGTCAAGATCACAGTCGGCTCTGTCGAAGACCACGTCTTCACCGATGGTAGCGAAACCCGCGACTTGACCAAGTTCTCGGCCGATCAGACCATGACCAGCCCGAACAATCCCTATTTCGAGGATGGCAACTACCTCAACGCCAAGGATGGCGATGACACCGTTTATCTGCCGAACGCCAGCAATGGTCTCGGACAAAAATACGCCGATCTCTATGCCGCAGGCGGCACCTTCAATGGCGGCGCCGGCAACGACAAGATTTACGGTGGCGATCTCGACGATCGCATCGCAGGCGGCGCCGGCAACGATCTGATCGATGGCGGCAGCAACTCGGCCGTCGGCTTCACCCGTCCGGATGCTCCGGTTTCGGGCGGCGCTACGGCGATCCTGGCATCCGCGCATGGCGGCGATACGGCCGATTATTCCGCTGTCGCGACCGGCATTATCGCAAACCTTGGCGACAGCGCGGCCAACTGGCCGGTGACGATCGGCGCACATGCCGCCTCGGGTGACGGCAACGATACGCTGACGAATATCGAAAATGTAACGGGCGGTGCTGGAGACGACGTTATCTTCGGTGACAACAACGCCAACATTCTTATCGGTGGCGCCGGCTCGGACACGCTGATCGGCGGCGGCGGCAACGACCTGCTCTATGGCGGCGACGACAATGTCGCGGACGGCCTCTATGCAGGCGCCGGTGACGATGTTCTGATCCTCGGCAATGGCGGCGGTACGGCCAAGGGCGAGGCCGGCAACGACCTGATCTATGGCGGCACCGGCAACGATTACCTCTACGGTGACGACGACGGCCCGCATGACGCATCGACCGACGGCAACGACATTATTTTTGCCGGTGCCGGTAACGACTACATCCAGGGCAACGGCGGCGACGACAAGCTCTATGGCGAAGACGGTGACGACACGATCGTCGGCGGAGCGGGCGATGACATCATCGACGGCGGCGCTGGAAACGACACCATTCTTTATGCGCTGGGCGACGGTGCCGACGTCATTGATGGTGGCACCGGCAGCGATACACTGAAGTTCACGACGCCGGATGGCGGTCCGACGCTGATCGAATATATCAAGGCGGTTGATAACAAGCTGCTGATCGCTGCAACCGACAGCACCGATGCAAATCTTCCTCAGGAAAAAGTGCTGACCGCAACGAATGTTGAAACCCTCGATATCGATGTGAAGGGCTACAACTGGCTGGTATTCGGCCATGAGGGCTCCGATCTGAAATCCGCAGGTGTCGACACCGTCAAGATTACCGGTGACGATAACGGCAACAGCGTTTTCTTTGCTGAGGTCAGCTCAGCTACCGCGCTGCAGGCTAATCTGAATGGCGGCGACGATCTTTTCGTTTCCGGAGGTCAGGCTGCAACGCAGCAAGTGGACGGCGGCAGCGGCGTCGATACGTTCGATTTCCGCCAGATCAGCGAGCAGCTGAACATTGACCTTGAAAGTGGCGTCGCCACCCGGTCTTCGCTCAACGGCCAGAATCTGATTGCGACTGACAAGATTACCAACTTCGAAAATGTCGATGGCAGCATCGGCAATGACACGATCCGCGGCACCTCGGGCGCCAACGTTATCGACGGTGGCTCTGGCAACGACGTCATTGAAGGCCGCGGCGGTGCCGACCAGCTTTATGGTGGTGACGGCAACGATCGTATCACGGCGGGCAGCGAGCTGATCGCTAACGGCGGCTTCAACGGTCCTGTTCAGGTCATGGTCGGCAGCGATGGACCAGTTGATCTGGGCCTCGGATGGAAAGTGGAAAGCGGTAGCGTCGATCTACTGTTTACCAACGGTGAGATCCTCAACGCAAAGTTCCCGGCGGGTGTAAATGCCGTCGATATGCAGGGTGTTTCGGCCGGCAAAATCGATCAGACATTTGCGACTGTTGCCGGTCAGACCTATACGATCAGCTTCCTGCAGGCGACCAACCCGGATCTTCTCAAGACCAATTCCGGGACGACGTCCGAAGTGACTGTCAACGTCCACAATGCCAATGGCACGCTGGATGCTTCGCAGCCCTTCGTGGACTATGCCAAGGACGGCATCGATTGGACGACCGTTGGCGGGACATTTGTCGAGCGCACGATCACCTTCACGGCGACGAGCAATTCGACGACGATCGAATTCGCCGCTGGCGGCAACACGCCTTATGGTTCGCTGATTGCCGAAGTCTCCGTGACGCAGTCCGGTTCACCGGCAGCAGGCGCGACGCTTGATGGCGGTGCCGGCAATGACATCATCACCGGCGGTTCCGGCGACGATACGATTTTCGGCGGCACAGGCGATGACCTAATCCGCGGTGGTGAGGGCAACGATACGATCGACGGCGGCGACGGCGACGATTTCATCTCTGGCGGCAAGGGCAACGACACGCTGCGCGGCGGTGCCGGCAACGACATCTTCTCGCTCGGTGCAGATATTGCCGATGCCACAGGCTATGGCGATCGCACGATCGACCTTGGAAACGGTCACTCTGAAACCTACTCGATCAGTGGTCTGGCCGGCACAGGCGATGCCGTCGATGGCGGTAGTGGCTACGACACGATCGTGCTCGACGCCGGCGGCGCCAACGGCTTCGTGCTTGATGCTTCCTATAACGGCACGCCGAACTTCGCGCATGTCGAGGCAATCAGCGGTACCGGCGGCAATGACATCATCCTGATGAACGCCAACTATACGAGCGACGTTCAGGGCGGGGGCATCACCATTGACGGCGGTGCCGGCAACGACATCATCCAGGGTGGAGCAGGCAACGATACGCTGATCGGCGGCATCGGCAATGACCTGATCTCCGGCCTCGGCGGCGACGACACGATCTCCGGCGGCGCTGGCGACGACCGTCTCTACGGTGGTGCCGGTAACGATACGATCAGTGGTGGCGACGGTAACGACTTCATCTCCGGCGGAACCGGCAACGACACGCTTTCGGGCGGTGCCGGCAACGACACTTTCTCCTACAGCACTGGCGACGGCACCGATAAGGTCGATGGCGGCGACGGCAACGACACGCTGCATATCGCAGGCAGCGACACAGGTTCGACCTTCAACATCAACGCAGTGTCGATCGGTGGCGTAAACAATCTCGCGGTCAATATCGAAGCGGGCTCGACGGCCAACGCGGCAACGGCCGGCAATTACGAAGTTGCCACGACCAATGTCGAAGAGTGGGTCATCGATGGCGGCAAGGGTAACGACACCTTCGTCGTCAGCGGCGACCTCTCGGGCACCGGGCTGGCGACCTCGACGATCACCATCAATGGTGGTGCGGGCAATGACTTGATCGTGCTTGACCGCGGTGCAAACAACGCAAATCGCGTTGTCGTGGATGGTGGCAACAACAGCGATGTCGGCGACTCTGTAAAGCTGGACTTCAAGTACACTGAAATCACGCATGTCGTTGCCACGGTTCACGGCTTCGAGATCACCCATAACGGCGTCACCGATGTCTTCACCAACATCGAGAACTTCCAGTTCTCCGATGGCGTTACTCAGACTTACGCTGAGCTCGTTGCTCCTCCTGAGGCGCCGGTCCTGACCGTCATTGACGATCAGCTGCCAAAGGTCGGCGACGTGGCGAATGCCGGCGCCACTAACGACCAGACGCCGACGATCCACATCGCTCTCGCAAATACGGGTGCGCTGGCTGGTGACAGCGTTCAGCTTTATGACAAGGGCCTGCCTGTCGGTGCAGCGCATGTGCTGACCGCCGCAGAAATCAGCCAGGGCTATGCGGAAATCACGACCGGCACTCTGCCGGAAGGAAGCCACAGCTTCACGGCTGCGATCAGCGATCTGTTCAACCACACCGGCGCAACATCAGATGCGTTTGCAATCACGGTTGATATCACGCCTCCGGCAGTCTCGATCGTGACGATCGAGGGCGGCAATGACGTGATCAACGCCAGCGAGGCGCTGAATGGCATCGCCATTTCGGGTCAGGCCGAGATCGGCTCGACCCTGAAGGTAAACGGTGCCGACGTCACGGTTGGTGCCGACGGTCACTGGACGACTTCGATCGTACCGACGGTGCAGGGCGCGCTGACGGTCACGGCGATTGCGACGGACGCGGCTGGCAACAGCTCGACGGCTACTCACAACCTGACGATCGACACCATCGCTCCGGCGGTCTCCATCGTGACGATCGAGGGCGGCAATGATGTGATCAACGCTAGCGAGGCTGCCAACGGCATCCAGGTTTCCGGCAATGCTGAAGCTGGCTCTACGCTGACAGTGAATGGGGCGGCCGTGGTCGTCGATTCGAACGGTCACTGGACAACATCCATTACCCCCACCGGCCAGGGTCCGCTGACGGTCACGGCCATCGCAACAGATGCCGCTGGAAACAGCTCGACGGCAACGCATCAGTTGTCGGTTGATACGGTGGCGCCGACCGCAACGATCGTGTTTGCCGACAATAACCTTACGATCGGCGAAACATCGAAGGTCACGATCACCTTTAGTGAGGCTGTTACCGGTTTCACCAATGATGATCTGACTGTCGAAAACGGTTTGCTGAGCAACGTTACGTCCAACGATAACGGCAAGACCTGGACTGCGACCTTCACGCCAACGGTCAATATGTCGGATGCAGTGAATGTCATCACTCTTGCCGCGGGCGGGGTGACTGATGCAGCTGGCAACACCAACGCACAGACGCAGTCCGACAACTATGTCGTAAACACCGTTCCGCCCAACACTGCTCCGGTTGGCGGCGACGACCACGTCATCACGAACATGTCGTCCGTGGCGATCCCAGATTGGGCGCTTCTGCTCAACGATAAGGACGCAGATGGCGACAGTCTGACCATCACCTCTGCTGGAAACCCGTATGAGGGGTCGGTCACGCATTCACCCGAAAATGCCACGACTACGTTTGTCGATGGTGGACGATATTACGGAGGAAGCTTCGAGTATGTCGTCACCGACGGGACGACGCCTGGAAGCGCCACCGTAAGCGTTGAGACAAATCTGTCCAATTGGCTGGTGGGCACGAACAGTGGCGACATCATCATCGGTGGCAGCGACTATACCACGATCTATGCAGGCGGCGGCAACGACGTCTTGATCGGCGGCGGCGGTAACGATTATCTGAGGGGAGGCACGGGGGATGACGTCTACGCCTTTGGCCTCAATGACGGCAATGACCTGATCGTCGAAGAGGGCGGCACCGACAGGATTCTGATCGCCGCCAACGGTCAGGCACTGGCCTCGCTGGTCGCATATGACAGCAGCACCGCTCAGGGGAAGGGCGATCTCGTGATCGCCCTGGGCAACAACAGCATCACTGTACAGGACCATTTTGAAGGGGGCGACGACAAGGTTGAATCGATTTCCTTCGATGGCGCGACCGTCAACGGCTACAATCTCGGAACCGGAAGCTATGCGATCAGCAGCCAGGATCCCAGCAGCGCAGGCGGCTACCGGACGATTGACCTCTCGTCATCCACCGTCAACAACCTGATCGCAGGAGAATCCGGTGCTGCCGACGCCATCACGGGCGGCAAGGGCAGCGATCTGATCTTCGGGGCGGGAGGGGACGACAGGCTGGATGGCGGCAAGGGCGACGACTACCTCGTCGGCGATGCGGGCAACGACATCGTCAACGGCGGCGACGGCAACGACACGATCGTCTACACGATCGGCGACGGTGTCGACACGATCGACGGTGGTGCGGGCAATGACAGGCTCGTCATACTCGGCACCGGCGCCAGCGAAAATCTGAGTGTCGTCGTTACCAACAACACGATTACGACCCTTGCGGGCGGTTCGGTTGCCGGCATCGAGACCGTGACGCTTGCCCTCGACGGCGGTATCGACACGCTGAGCTATGGAACGACGAGCCAGGGTGTGGTGGTCGATCTCTCGGCCGGTACGGCGACAGGCTTTGCGTCGATCACCGGTGTGGACAATATTGTCGGCGGTGCTGGCAACGATGTTCTGACCGGCGATGCCAACGCAAACAGCATTAGCGGCGGTGGCGGCGACGACATCATCGTCGGCGCGCAGAACGATACCCTGCTCGACGGTGGTATCGGCAACGACACGCTGCAAGTCGGCTCGAACTTCACCGCTTCGTCCGACGGACAGATCGCTAACATCGAGACTGTGACGATGACGTCGGCTTCGACGCTGAACCTGTCCAACCAGAGCGAAGGCTTCACGATCAACGGTTCGAGCGGAAACGACACGATTGCTGGCGGCTCCGGCAAGGACACGATCCTCGGTGGTGACGGCAATGACACGGTCACCGGCGGCAAGGGTGCAGACATCCTGACCGGCGGAGCTGGGAGCGACATCTTTAAGTTTGCTGCCGGTGACTCGACGATCAGTCTCGGTGGCTCGAAGATGGCTGGAACGATTTCAGGCTACGATGTTGTTACCGATTTCAAACCAGGATCAACGCAGGGCCTCTCAGACAGGATCGCCTATACGAACGCATCTGTTTCGACTTCTGTCGGTGGCAATGACTCAGACTTGCAGCTACATACGGGCTATAAGGTTTCAAGCGGTTCCGTATCTGGCGGCGTCGCCACGTTCGTGGATGCTCACGGCAGCACCGTGTCGCTGACATCGATTACTGATGTCGCCGCCGTTGTAGATTTCCTACAAGGTAACAATATCGGCGGGACGGGTTCGACCGTTGCATTCAATGCGACGATCGACGGGATTGCTCATACATTCCTGTTCACGCAGGGCTCAACCACGGGGTCCAGCGACAGCAACGACGTGCTGGTCGATCTCAAGTATGTCACGGCAACGGGTATCACTGCCAGCAACGGCCAATTGACGGTTGCGGGTTCCTCGGCCATCGACCCCATCATCCTCGACCTCGATCACAACGGCGTCGCGCTGACCTCGCTCGATCACGGCGTGCAGTTCGACATCAATGCCGATGGTCACAAGGATCAGATTGCCTGGACGGCCGGTAGCGATGGCATTCTGGCGCTGGATGTGGATGGCAATGGCAAGATCGACAATGGTAGCGAGATCTTCTCGCCGCACTTTGCCGGCGGCAATTATGCCACGGGTCTCGCGGCTCTCGCGACGCTCGATACCAACCACGATGGCAAGATCGATGCGGCCGATGAGGCTTTCTCGAAGCTCACCATCTGGCAGGATCTGAACCATAATGGCCTGACCGATGCCGGCGAGCTTTCGAGCCTTGCCGATCAGCATATCACCAGCATCTCGCTCGATGCTGCTGCGTCCAACACGTCGATCAACGGTCAGACGATCCTCTCGGAAGGCAGCTACTCGACGGCGGATGGCGGTCATGGCAGCTTCGTCGAAGTCGCCTTCGACACCACGCTCGGCGGCAGCGAAGACGGCGCGCATGCCTACTCGCTGATCGGCAGCAGCGGCGACGACGTTCTCTCGGGTGCCGGCGGCATGTACACGCTAACCGGTGGGGCAGGGGCCGACACCTTCGTCCTCGACGCCGACGCTCTGAAGGATGTCAAGCTTGCCGACGTGATCACCGATTACAAGGCAGGCGAAGGCGATACGCTCGATGTCTCCAAGCTGCTCGACAGCCTGCTCGGTCACCAAGCGACGGAAGCCGAAGCCCTTGCCAGCGTCAAGACGACGGTCAGCGGCTCGGATACGGTCGTCAGCGTCAACGCAAATGGTGGCTGGCACGATGTGGCGGTTCTTCAGAACGCCACTGAAGCCGTCAAAATCCTGTTCGACGACAAGCACGATACGACGACCGCCCCGCACGTCGGCTAAGCCGTCGTCACCTCAAACAATCGAAAAGGCGCGAGAGCGCCTTTTCTGCTTTCAGGCAGCCGGCAATCTCCCGATCGCGATCGGCTCGTCCTCGCCGCCGGCCTCCATGGCGAGCTCGCCCGCCATCTGCCGGATACGGTTGAATTCTGCCGGGCCGTCGAAGATTGCGCCGCCGAGTTTCAGGTCGATCGAGAGCGGGTTCTCGTCGGCGGCGAAGGCGGCCGCCGCCACCCGTTCGCGGATGCGGTTGGCGATATCGAGGGCGCTTTCGGGCGCGGCACCCGGCAGGAAGATGCCGAGCTCGTTGGTCGCAAGCCTTGCCACCAGGTCGCCGCTGCGCACCGAGGACTGGATGATCGCCGCCAGCGACTGCATCACCGTATCGGCCCATTGCGGCCCGTAGCGGCGGCTGATGGCATCCAGCGGATCGACGACGGCGGCGATCATGATGCCGCCTGTGTCGGTCGAGATTCGCTTGCGCCGGTCGATGTAATGCTCGACGGATGCGGCAAAAGCAGTGCCATTCAGAGCCCCCGTCGTGGCGTCGTGGCGGGCGGTGTAATTAATCCGTTCGTGTAGCTTCCGGATTTCACCATTTTTGATCCCGATTGCGGCAAGCAGCGGAAATGCAACAAACAAAGAAATTGAGCATGTACTGATTAAACCTACCAAAAATGGTTGGTCCGGCAGAAGAAGGTTTAAGATAAGTAAAGCACCAACGGACCCGGCGAGGCATCCCAATGCACCTGTTGTGGCCGTCCATAGAGCTCTTACTGTTGCTTGGGAGTAACTCTTTCGGAAATTCATGGTGCGCAATGTCCGTTGAAAAACGTACAATGAGCTAATCAGCTGCGGGAGAATCCGGGATTAAAAAATCCTGTAAAATTGTTCCTTTAGTAGCTGATCCCTGTGAATTAACTGTCTTCGGAAGATTGTCCTGCACTGCAGTTGGAGTGTGGAAATGTTGGTGATACTTGTTTGCTGAAGAACATCTTCGGTATATGGGTTTCGCCCGGAGAATCTCAGATGTTGAGGGGCATCAGTCTTGTTTAAAGGCAAAAGAATTTTTGCGGCTCTGTCCGCCACCGTTGCTTTCAGCTTCGCGTTTTCGATGAATGCCGATGCAATGACCTTGCAGCAGGCCGTCGAGAAGACGATGAAGACGAACCCGCAAATCTTGCAGGCTGCAAAAGATCGCGAAGCCGTGGAGTTTGAGCTCCGCCAGGCGCGGGGTCTTTACTTGCCGTCGGTCGATCTGGAGGCCGGTGCCGGCCGCCGCAGACTGTCCAATTCCAGCACAGGGACGCTGACCTCCGACCACGATTACTTGTCGCCGGGCGAAGTTGGTTTGACGGTTACTCAGACATTGTTCGACGGCGGTGCCCGCCGTTCGCAGGTCGAGCAGCAGGCTGCTCGCGTCGATGGCGCTTCCTTCCGCGTTCTCGAGCGTTCCGAAGCGCTGGCCCTCGAAGTCACTCAGGATTATCTCGAATACATCCTGCAGGGTCAGATCGTGAAGGCCGCGCAGGACAACGTCGGCTTCCACAGCCAGATCCTCGGCAATATCGAGCAGAGCATCAAGGGCGGCACGCTGACCGATGCCGACCGTCTTCAGGGCGTCGAGCGTCAGCAGGCTGCTGCAGCCCGTCTGCAGGAAGCCAAGGAAGAGCTGGAAGCCACCCGCATCCGCTTCCTCCAGGCCGTCGGCGAGCCGATCACCAATGCCTCAACCCCGCCGTCGGTTGCCAAGTTCCTGCCGAAGACGTTGAATGACGCCGTCTTCATCGCCGCCAAGAACAGCCCGCGCATCTACTCGGCCAATGCCGATATCGATGCGGCTGACGCCAGCGTGCGTGGCGCCCGCGCCAACTACCTGCCGAAGGTCGATCTCGAAGGCACCGCCCGCGTCGGCGATGACATCGACGGCGACGACGGCAACACCAACGACTATCAGGTCCGCGTCGTTGCCCGCTGGAACCTTTATCGCGGCGGCATCGATACCGCCCGCGAGCAGGAGCAGATCCGCCGCGCCGGTGAACAGCGTTATGCGCTGGCCCAGGTGCAGCGCGAAGTCGAGCAGTCCGTCCGTTCCGCCTGGAACGAGCGCGTCAGCCGCGGCACGCTTGCCGGCATCCTCGGCAAGCAGGCGCAGACCAACGCCCAGCTCGTATCATCCTACCGTCAGCAGTTCGGTGTCGGCCAGCGTTCGCTGCTCGACGTGCTTGACGCGCAGAACACCAATTTCAACACCAGAGTTCTGGCAGACACGGCGCGCGTTGCCTCGCTGTTTGCCGAGTACAAGATCCTGGCTGCCTCCGGCAATCTGCTTCAGACGATGAAGCTGCGGCCGGTCGAGCAGTCCAAGGCTTATGCGCGGGAAGAGTTTGTTGTCCCCGCGGGCGTCGCAAATCCGGGTTATGTCGAGCTGCAGTCTACGCAGAAGGCCGGCATGCCTCTGGATCTTCTGGCGCCAATTCGACAGCAGTAGTCGAAACGGCAATGGAACAATGCTGAACGTAGCGCTCGAGACTTCCAGCGGGACCCCGCTGCAGACATTCAAAGCCGCTTTTAAATCCGTGGCTGCGTTCTATGGCCGTCCCAGTTCCGATACGGTGCTCTTCTCCGGACTTCCGGATGAAGTCACCGAGTCGCTGGAGCTGGACGACATCGAGCAGATCGCCGAACGGATCGGGCTGCAGGTCATCAGGCATGAAGAGCGCGATTGCCGCTCGGGCAATTTCGATTGTCCTGCGATCGTCGCCTTTGCCGATGGCGGCGTGCTGCCGCTGCTCGAAGTCGCCGAAGACGGCTCCTATATCACCGACGTCGTGCCCATCGCCGGCCAGCCGATCCGGCTGACGCGCCAGGAGCTTGCGAGCCTCCAGCCGCAAGCCGCCTTTGCCTTCACGCTCTATTATCAGAACGCCTCGGAAGAGGCGCTCGTCGGCAATGCCGTCGAGATCGAGAAGCGCCATTGGCTGTCGAGCACGCTGGCGCCGTACTGGCGCACCTATGTCCGCGTCATGGTCGCAGCGCTGTTCATCAATCTCATTGCGCTCGGCTCGCCGCTGTTCACGATGAACGTTTATGACCGGGTCCTGCCGAACAAGGCGATCCCGACGCTCTGGGTTCTCTCGGCCGGCATTTCGCTCGCCTATCTCTTCGATTTCCTGTTGAAGACAGCGCGTTCGTCACTGATCGATTATGCCGGCCGTAAGGCCGACCTGCGTCTGTCGCAGATGATCTTCGATAAGGTGCTGAACTCGACGCTCGCCTCGCGGCCGATGTCGACTGGCGAATATGCCAACCGTGTCACGCAATATGAGTTCGTCCGCGAATTCTTCACCTCGAACACCATCGGCGTCCTGATCGACAGCCTGTTCGTGTTCATCTTCCTGTTCGTCATCTACCTCATTTCCGGCTGGCTCGTCGTCATTCCGGCTGTTGCCTTCGTCGCCTCCGTTGTCATCGGCCTCTGGGCGCAGGCGGCGATCGGCAAGCGCATGGCAACCGCCGCCAACGAGGCATCGCGCCGCCAGTCGCTGCTGGTCGAAACCATCTCGACCATCGAGACGCTGAAGAGCCTGCGTGCCGAAGCCACCATGCTGCGCCGCTGGCAGGAGCTGACGAAATATTCGAGCCGCACCAGCGAAGAGATCAAGCACGTCTCGACCAATGCCATCAACCTGACGATGCTGATCCAGCAGATGGTCAGCGTCCTGATCGTCATTGCCGGCACCTATGAATTCTCCGAGGGCCGCATCGCCATGGGCGCCATTGTCGCCACCGTGATGCTGGCGAGCCGCGCCGGTGCCCCGCTCGGGCAGATCGCCATGACGCTGGCCCGCTTCCGCCAGGCCACCATGTCGCTGCGCATCCTCGACAAGATCATGGAACAGCCGGACGACCGGCCCTCGACCGTTGGTTTCGTCAACCGGCAGATCACTCAGGGCAGCTTCAGCTTCCAGAATGTCGCATTCCAGTATCCGGGCTCGGATCACCCTGTTATCAACGGCCTGTCCTTCAATGTCCGCCCGGGCGAGAAGATCGGCATCATCGGCCGCATCGGCTCCGGCAAGACGACGCTCGGGCGCCTGCTCGATGGTCTGTTTGCGCCTGCATCCGGCCGCGTGCTGATCGACGGCGTCGATGTCCGCCAGTATCACATGGCGGAAGTCCGCTCGGCAGTTGCGGTTGCCGGCCAGTCGTCGGATCTGTTCTCCGGCACGGTCAAGGAAAACCTGTTGATCGGCCGGGCCGACGCGACGGATGAAGAGCTGCTCGAAGTCGCCCGCATCACCGGCGTCGATGAATTCGTCGGCAATCATCCGCGCGGTTTCGACATGCCGGTCGGAGAGCGCGGCACCAATCTGTCCAGCGGCCAGAAGCAGGCGCTGACCATTGCCCGCCTGCTGCTTACCAAGCCGAAGATCGTCTTCCTCGACGAGCCGTCGGGCGCCATGGACCTTGCCACCGAACGTCACCTGATTTCGCGGCTGTCGAGCGCTTTCGGTGCCGAAACCACGCTGCTGATCGCCACGCATCGCCATAGCATGCTGGAGCTGGTCGACCGCCTGATCGTCATCGACAAGGGCAAGATCATCGCCGATGGCCCGAAGCAGGCCGTCATCCAGGCCATGCAGCAGCGCCGGCCGGGAGCATGAACATGAGCCGCACGCACATCGACAATCCGCCGCTCTTCGCCCGCGCCATCCTGGCCCTCTGCGCCCTTTTGATCGCCAGCTTCCTGGCATGGGCAGCCTTTGCCAGCATCGATGAGATCGCCCGCGGCGAGGGCAAGGTCATTCCGGTCTCGAAGACCCAAATCATCCAGTCGTCGGAACCCGGCGTCGTCCAGCAGATCGCCGTCACCCTGGGCCAGATCGTTCGCAAGGGCGACCTTCTGGTGCAGCTCGACAATACGACGACCACTTCGACGCTCGGCGAATCCGTTGCCAAGGCGCGTGCGCTTGGCGCCAAGGTCGCCCGCCTGAAGCTTGAGGAAGCCGGTCTTTACGACACCAAGTTCATCTGCCCGGACGAAATCCTGACCGTTGCCAAGCCCGTCTGCGACAACGAGGAAAGCCTGTTCGCCGCCGATCGCGCCAGCTACGAAAACAAGCTCGGCGTTCTCCAGGAGCGGGTCAAGCAGCGCGAGAACGAGCTGAACGAGGCGCATGCCAATATCGCCCGTCTGACCGACAATATCGACGGCGCCCAGCGCCAGTACAACCTGATCAAGCCGCTGAGCGACAAGAAGCTCGTCGCTCAGACCGAGATGCTGAAGGTCGAACGCGACCTGACGGATCAGCAGGGCCAGCTCAAGGTTTATCAGGAAAGCATCGATCGCCTCGAAGCCGCCGTTCAGGAAGCCAAGCTGCAGGTCGGTGATCTGGCGCTGGAGCTGCGCCAGCAGGCGCTGACCGAAAAGGCGACGACGCTCGCCGAACTCTCGGTCGTCGATGAAACCATCCGCGGCGCGTCCGATCGCGTCAAGCGCACCGATATCCGCTCGCCCGTCGATGGCATCGTCAACACGCTCGAGGTCAATACGATCGGCGCCTATGTCGATCCGGGCCGGGTCATTGCCGGCGTTGTTCCGACTGCCGATACGCTTTTGATCGAAGCCAAGATCTCGCCGCGGGACGTCGCATTCGTGCGCCGCGGCCAGCCTGCCGTCGTAAAGGTCACCGCCTACGATTTCTCGATCTTCGGCGGCCTCGAAGGCGTTGTCGAGAACATCTCGGCAGACAGCCTCGTCGAGAAGGAAAAGGGCGACACCTACTACCTGGTGCAGGTCAAGACCGACAAGTCTGAGCTGGAGCGCAACGGCAAGTCCTATCCGATCATGCCCGGCATGGTCGCCTCGGTCGAAATCATGACCGGCAACAAGACCGTGCTTAGCTATCTCCTGAAGCCGATCAACAAGGCGCGCTCGGAAGCGCTGACGGAGCGCTGAGAATGCTGATCAGCAAGGCTGCCGCAACCGATCTGACGAGCGCCGAGCCGCTCGACGATGCGCTGCCTGTCATCGGCGCCGATGAGATCGAGCCGAAGTTCCGCGCCGTTGCCGGCCGGGGCGGAGAGCGCCGCGGGATCCGTCTGGAACGCATCTATTGGGATGGTCTCGGTCGCATGTCGTCGGCGGGCAAGATGACGACGGCCGATCTCGTGCATCATACGGCCGCCCAGATGCCGGAGACCGGCAATCTCGCCTCGCTGCTCCGCGTCCTCAGCTTCAAATGGGCGCTGAAGCGGCTTGATACGGTCGAGGATGTGTCCTCGATGGCCAATTTGAATGCGCTGATCCAGGCCTCGCCGTCGCCGACGATCCTTCTCACGCTGGAGAAGAAGATCCAGCTGTTCAACGACGCCTTCCTGTCGATGCTGCGCCACCGCCTGCCGATGGGCGATGCGGCGCAATTGACGAAGAGCCTGCGCTTTTCGATCGATACGCAGATCGAGGAAGCCATGGCGACGCTCGCCATGAACAAGGGCAAGACCCTGAATACCGGCTTCACCATCGCTGCGGGTTCGCAGACGATGAAGGGCCAGATCAATCTGGCTCTTGCGCCGACCCATGAAAAGCCGATGCTGGTCGGCTATATCTCCCGCTACTGAGAAATTTCAGCCGCCCGTCTTCGGCGCGATCGTCAGCGCCGAGCCATAGGCGCCGCGCATATCCGTTGCTTCGGCCGGATTGCGGTCGTCGGCCTTGTGCAGCAGCGTCGCGCTGTAACCCTCCGCATGCGTGCCCTCGATCAACGTCACGTCGGCATTCCCCGGATTGTCGGAGCGTTCGAACCACTCGACGCTGTGATGCAGGAAGTTCATCTCGAAGGCGCGGTTGGTGACGCCGTGGCCTACAATGATGGCCGTGTCGTTGCCGCCGCCAATATCGTGCATCACGGTCAGCAGGAAAAGCCGCACCCGCTGCGCCACATCGGCCCGGCTTTCTCCATCGGGAGGCCGCGCATAGAACTTGCCGCTGTTGTTGCGCAGCCGCGCCCATTTCTCGAATTCTTCGGGAAATTTCCGCCGCTGCTCGGCGCGGTCGTAGATCTCGGTAAACAGCCCAAAATCCTGCTCGCGCAGCAGATAATCCTCATGCACGTCGCCGACAGCGCCCTCTGGAAGAGCCTCGATGACCGCATCCATCGTCTGGCGCGTGCGCAGATAGGGGGAATACCAGATGCTGGCCCGTGGGGCGGCATCCGGCAGCGCCGCCAGATAGGCCGCAATGCCGCGCCCGGCCGCCAGCGCCTGCCGGTAGCCCCATTCCGTCAGCGGAACATTGTGATCGCCGAACTGCCGGTAGGCGCCTTCGCTGATATTGCCAAGGGATTCGCCGTGTCGAACGAGAAAGATGCGCATGTCGGCCTGCATGTAATGAGTGTCGGCGCATCATGACGGGGGTGGGGGCGGGGTGCAATCAGGAAACTTTGCGTTTGCGGCCCCCTCATCCGCCCTTCGGGCACCTTCTCCCCGAGGGGAGAAGGGATATCCTGAGCTCTACGCCAACTTCCCCTCTCCCCTGGGGGGGAGGGTAGGGTGAGGGGGCTCCGGGCGCGCTGCATTCAAGAAGATCGCCCGCATCAAAAAAAGCCGGCCCACGCGGCCGGCTCTTGTACTCCGCTCGAAATCGCCAGGCTCAGTAGGGGACACCTTCGCCTGGAGCGACCTTTTCGAGCGGCATAGCGGATGCCACCTGCTTGTTGCCGGCCTTGACGCCGTGGAGATAGCCCTTGCCAGCGTTGATCGAGTACAGCGGCTGGTAGTCGGGCAGACGGTTGTCGGTCAGAACCTGGTCTCGCATGTTGTCGAGGATAAAGAAGTTGCCGTTGACCGCGACCGACAGAACGGCGTGGTAGAAATGGCGCTTCTGGTCGAAGAGAACGACGATCGACATGTCCTTCATGTCGACGCCCTCAGCCTTCAGCGCCGCCATTTTCAGGATCGCGAAATCTTCGCAGTCGCCCTGCTGGCGTGACAGCGTCTCGGATGGCGTCGCCCAGTAATCGGCCACCTGATAGGTCTCGATGTCCTTGCGGTAGCGGATGGCGTGGTTGACGGCGGCGTTGACGGTGTTCAGCTTGTCGCGGATCGACGCCTGCGCGGTCTGGCCAAGCGCCGTCTTGATCACCTGCGCTGCATTGGTGCAGCCCTTGGTGCCGCAGGTGATGGCCGCGCCGCTCTGCATTTCGGCAAGCGACGGCGCAAAGCGCTTCAGTGCCGCCAGCCGCTTGAAGGGAATGGTGACCGAGCCGAAGACCGCTTCGTTGGAGGCGGTAAGCTTTGCCGGCTTGTCGGGTCTGATCGATGCCGTGATCTCCGGAGAGGCAACCTGTTGCGGCCGTGCAATGGCGGCAAGATCAATGCGTTGAACGGTGCCCGCAACGCCTACAAACGCCGTCTTCGCCAGACTATAAAGGCCGGATATACTTGCGGTCTCCGCAAGAGAAAGTGCAGTATTGGCAGAGATCACGCTCGCGTGAGACGTCAGGGAAATCTGCGCTGTGGGTATTTCAGTGGCGTTCGACGGTGCGGTGCCAAGAAACGATGCGAAAGATGCGAAAGTAAAAGCTGCAAGTATTTTTGATTTTGTGTTGCGCTTCATCGGATTTTCTCTCTCTGTTTGAGAGGAATGTACCGATGAGCTATAAATATGCCGTGTGTAAGCTTGGAAAACGCAAGTATAAATATTCCGGTCAAAGACGCATAAAACTTTAGCGTTCACGTCAACCAAGTTTGGGGGAATGGTTTGATTTTCGCGCCCGCACGGTGCAGAAATGAGCGCATTCTAAAAAGGCCGCAAACGGCCGCGACATCGCATCCTCGGGGGAAACAGTGACGCCGCATTTGAATTCGAAGATCGCGCGCCTGCATGGTTTACGCAACGGGGTCTTGAAGACGCCTGCTGCCATCAGCCGCGTCGTTCCCGCCCTTGTGCTGATCGCCGGCGGCTTGCTGGCCGGTTGCCAGGCGGATGGCGACAGTCTGTCGAACAGCGTCAAGAACACCGATATCAAGGCGCCCTCCAGCACCGTCGAGGAAAGCTTCGGCGAAACCGGCACGGAGATCACCCTGCTGCTGCCGAAGGGCTCCACTGGCCTTTACGAGGGCGAGGCGCGCGATATCCGCGATGGCGCAGCGCTCGGCGTCGGCGAAGTCGGCAACGGGCAGGTCTTCGTCAAGGTTGTCGACGTCTCCGGCGGCCCGGCATCGGTTGCCGCTGCCGTTTCGGCCGCCAAGGCGCGCAATTCCGCCCTCCTCGTCAGCTTCGCGCCGCAGGCGACCACCGCTGCCGTCGCAGCTATCCCTTCGGCCGAGCGCCTGCCGCTGATCAATCTCGGTGCGCCGGTCCCGGCAACGTCGGGCAATGTCTACAACTTCACCTCCGACGAGGTGGACAGTGCCGTCGAAGGCGCCCGCACATCCGTCTCCGGCGGCCACAAGAAGGTCTTCGTTTTCGCCACCACGGAGCTGACGGCGATCGGCGAAGCCCGCATCGCCGATGGCGTGCGCGCTTCAGGCGGTACCTATCTTGGTTCGGCCCGCTATGCGCTTTCGGATGCCTCGGCCGCCGATGCTGTGACCAGGAGCAAGGCGCAGATGCAGGGCGCCGACACCATCGTCGTGCTGGGCAAATCCACTATCGTCACCACGGTTGCCGGTGCGATCAAGGCTGCGGGCTTCACCAACATCACACTTGTCGGCACCAGCGGCTGGCCGCAGCAGGCCTATACCAGCCCGGCTGTATCAGGTGCGCTGATCGCGATGGTTGATCCGGAAGGTGCCTCGATGATATCGGAGCGCTACCAGCGCCATTATCGGCGTCCACTGACGGCCAATGCGGCCTATGGCTATGATGCGGTGGCAATCGCCTCGGGCATCATCCGCACCAAGGATCCGAAGGCTCTGACGGCCGAAAACCTGACCAGCAAGACGGGCTTCCGCGGCATCACCGGGCTCTTCCGCCTGAATGTCTCAGGCGGCGTCGAACGCAAGCTCAGCCTCTTCACCATCACCGGCGGCAAGCCGAACCTGTTCGTGGCGGCGCCGAAGGCCTTTTGAGGCCATCGGGTCGCTGGCTCGATAAATCAATGCCTGGCGAGTGCCAGGCCGGACGTGTCAAAGGCCGCCGCCGCGGCCATCAGGATGCGCTGCTGGGCGGCGAGCAGGAACATGTAGCCTGCGAGCTCGACGGTTTCCTCAAACACTTCGGGCACGCCGACAAAGGCGTCGAGCGACATTCCCATATGGCGCTCGGCCGCCGTCATCAGGATCAGCGACAGGCCGGCCATCACCAGTTCGAGCGCCGGAAACTGCCGCGCCTTCATCACCGGATCCAGCAATCGCCAGAGCTTGAAACGTGCCGTCACCGTCAGCGTCACCAGCACCAGCAGGATGACGAGCGGCTTTACGGCCGGGTTGAACCAGAGCAGCTTGCCGGAAAATTCCGGCCCGTCCTCTGACATGCCGGATGGCGGATAGAACACCGCACCCCAGCTGATTTCACGTCCCAGGCAGATGATCCAGACCGGTACGAGCGCCAGCCAGAGCCATTTCCATGGCGCCTGGCTGCGGCTCGCCAGTACGATCGCCTGAACGGTGCCGATGGCGAGAACGAGATTGTCGAGGAGCTCGAGCGGTGCGTTTTCCCAACTCCACCAGGCCGGCAGAACGAAAGACAGCGGATATGCCAGGAGGAAAAAGGCGAAGGCCACGAGCCGGAAGGGCAGGGCGGTAGTCATTTCATCTGTACCTCTTCAAGGGAGAGGGTTTTATGAAATAAATATGACTATCGCAATCAAATATGCCCCCCATCAACAGTTAAGGATGAGGGCAGATCGTGTGGGAGAGCCTCGTCTTCCCTAGAGCGGCAGCGGCGCCTCGGGGTTTACCAGACCCGCCTTGCGCAGATCACGCCAGAACTCCGCCGGGATCGTCTCGTTCAATGCCGCCCCGTCCTCGGCGATGCGTTCGGGCTTGCTGGCGCCGGGGATCACGGCGGCGACGGCCGGATGTGCCAGCGAGAACTGCAGGCCCGCAGCCTTTATGCTGATGCCGTGGCGGTCAGCCAGCGCCTTGATCCGCGCCACCTTGTCGAGGATTACGGGCGTTGCCGGCGCATATTCGAAATTCGGCCCGCCGACCAGTGCGCCCGAGCTGTAGGGGCCACCGGCGACGATGCCGAGACCGCGCTCGGCGACCAGAGGCATCACCCGCTGCAGCGCCCGGTCATGGTCGAGCAGCGTGTAGCGCCCGGCCAGCAGAAAGCCATCGGGCCGCGGTGTATCCAGACCCAGCAGCAATTCGATCGGCTCGACACGGTTGACGCCGAGGCCCCAGGCCTTGATCACGCCCTCGTCGCGCAGCCGGTCAAGCGCCCTGAAGGCGCCCTTGCGGGCGGTCTCGAAGACGTCGAGCCACTCGTCGCCATAAAAATCCTGAGCGACGTCATGCACGAAGGCGATATCGATGCGGTCTGTCTTCAGCCGCTTCAGGCTGTCCTCGATCGAGCGCAACGTTGCATCTTCCGAGTAGTCGTTGACGATCTTGTTCGGCCGCCCGTATTTGAACACGTCTCCCTTCTCGCCGAGATCGCGGGCGCTGACATCCTCGATCTCGTCGAGGATCACCCGGCCGACCTTGGTGCTGATCACATATTGATCGCGCGGTTTGGCCGCCAGCGCCTCGCCCATGCGGATCTCCGCAAGACCAGCGCCGTAAAAGGGCGCATTGTCGAAATAGCGGATACCGTCATTCCAGGCGGCTTCGACGGTCGAAAGCGCTTCGGCTTCCGGAATATCGCGAAACATGTTGCCGAGCGGGGCGGCGCCGAAGCCGAGCTTGCTCCGCAGGATGTTCTTGAGTGCCATTGATCTGTCCTCTACAGTGTTTGGTGTCAGCCGATATCGGCCGCGTCGAGAACGAGCGCGGTGCGTTCGGCGAGATCGTTGATCTTCGCGAGATAGGCCTTGAAATGCGGGGTCTGGCGGTGGGCGGCCACCGCTTCATTGTCCTGATAGAGTTCATCGAGCACAAAACGCGTGGCATCTGCCTGATCGCGCCAGATATCCCAGCGCAGGTTGCCCGGCTCCGCCCGGCAGGTGGGTGCCATGCCGGACAGAAGCGCTTCGAGTTCGCCTGCCTTGCCAGGCCGGGCGGCGAGGATTGCCATGATCTTCACGGAATGCGGCATGGCTATCGTCCTTCGTTTCAGGCGGCCGTTGCGCGGTTCAGCGCCTCGACCAGCTTGGCGGCAAGCGGATGATCCGAACGTGGGTTCTGGCCGGTGATCAGTTCGCGATCGACGACGACATTCGGTTCGAAATCGATGTCACCGGTCGTCACGTTGCCCCCGGCAATCTGCAGCGCATCGACCACGTTGAAATAGAGCTTGGCGTGCAAAATGTAGTCCTCGACAACCTTTTCTTCGCTATTGGAGAAGACGGTCATGTTGTACCCGGCATATTGCCAGCCCTTGGCCCATTCTGCCGCCTTTTCAGGCGCGCCGGCAATTAGCGCCGCGCGGAATTCGCGGGCATTCGGCATGGCCGAGGCGACAGCGATCGGACCATGGCAGAGCAAGGCGGTCGGCTTGGCCTTCTCGTGGAAGTGGCGCAGGATTTCGCCGAGATCGGCATCCTGCATCAGATCGACCCCAGGCGCCTGGCCGCCGGGCACGAAGACGCCGGCATAGCCGTCCAGACCCTCGGCGATAACCGCTGCCAAGGTCTTCACCTCGTTCATCGACGGATCCGCGGCATAGAAGGCCTTTGCCTTGCGGTATGCCGCCTCGTCGCCGCCGAAGTGATCCACCTTGTCGGAGACCTCGTCGATATGCGGCTTGGTGCCGTTAGGGGTGGCGAGCACGACATCGTAACCGGCAGCAATCACCGCCATCACCGGAATCACGGTCTCATTCAGATACTGGCCGGTGGCGCCGCTGCGGCCGCCCTTGGTTTCGATGCGCGTTGCGTTCGAACCCACGACGAGAACTTTACCCTTGCTCATTGTCATCTCCTTGGCCTCTGGCCTCGTTTCGATGACTGGATGATGCTCTCTGATGACGTATTTCGGAAATTTATTTGTTCTATTCCAGATATTCACATGGCATTATAACTGAATGCGATATGACCTGAATCTGATGCCGGTGTTCCTGGCGCTCATGGATGAGCGCAACGTCACCCGCGCCGCCGAACGGCTGGGCATCACCCAGCCGGCGCTGTCCAATGCGCTGAACCGCCTGCGCGACACGCTGCGCGATCCACTGTTCATCCGCGAGCGCTACGGCATGCGCCCGACGCAGCTCGCCGAAGAGATGGCGCCGGTGGTTCGCACCGCGCTGGCGCAGTTCGACGAGCTGATCCTCGGCCAGCAACAGTTCGATCCGGCAGAAGCCTCAAGGCTCTTCACGCTTGCGCCAAACAGCTATGCCGAATTCGTGCTGATGCCGGAGGTCGTCGCCCGCCTGCGAGCGCGCGCCGACGGCATCAAGCTCCGCCTCATCCCCTTCGGCAGCGATCTCGCCGAAACCGGCGCGGTATCAGGATCGACCGAGATGGTGATCGGCCGCATCACCGATCCGCCCGACAATATCGTCGTGCAGCACCTGATGGACGATGGCCTCGCCTGCGTCGTCCGCGCCGGCCATCCCGATATCGGCGACAGTATCTCGAAAGAACAATACGAGCGGCTGAAACACGTCAACGTCCTGCCGCCGGGGCGTCTGCGCGCCGGCCTTTTCCAGGCGCTGGAACAGCGCGGCCTGCGCCGCGAGGTGGCCGTCTCCGTCACCCATTTTCTTGCCGTGCCCGAGATGATCGCGGCGACCGACTATTGCACCACGCTGCCCAGCCAGATCTGCCGGCGGCTCGCCCGCGACCCCCGCCTGAAAATCCTGCCCGCTCCCGCCGATCTCGGCACCTTCCCCGTCGAGATCGCCTGGCACGTCCGCTACCGCCACGACCCCGCCCACCGCTGGCTGCGTTCGCTGATAGCGGAAGTGGCGAAGGAGATTGGCGAAGACGCTTGAAGCGCCCGGGCCCTTAATCCGACCAGGGATCGTCCTGCAGCGCCACGCCGTCCTGCAAGCTGTGCAGGATGGCGATCAGCCGTGGGGCGAGCTCACGGATTTCGCTCAGATGGATGGCGGTCAGCCGCTTCAGCGCCGATTCCGCCTTTGCGGTCAGCGCCAAGGTCTGGCGGCGCTTGTCGTTCGGGTCGGCGTTGCGCGACACATAACCGGCGGCGACCAGCCGGCCGACCAGTTCAGTTGCCGAATGCGGGGCGATCAGCAGCCGCTCGGCAAGCAGGCCGACCGACATCGCTTCCTCGCCGCGATGGCCCTTGATCGCCAGCAGCGCCTGATGCTGCTGTGCCGGCAAACCTTCCTCGTGGGCGGCCGAGGCGCTGAAATCCATGAACTGGCGCAGCGTATAGCGCAGGTTGGACAGTGCCTCGTAATCGGCATCCGTCAGATCGTCTATCGGCTTCCTGGCCATCAATCCCCTGCCGTCATTCGCTTGCCACCGGCAAGATCATTGCATCCATGCCGCCATCTCCATTCGCCGGTGATCCTGCAGCGCCCGCAGCGCCTGCATCAGCTCCGGCGCCATTTCCCGGATCTCATAAAGATGGGCAGGCGTCAGCCGACGCAATAGCTCTTCCGCCTGATCTGTCAATCGAACAACGGTGCGGCGCTTCGGCTTGGTGGCGATCGTCAGAAAGCCGCGGTCTCTCAATCCTTCGGTCAGCTCCCTGGCTGCGGCAGGCGCCAGAAACAGTGCATCCGCCAGGTTGGAAACGCTCATTTCGCCATCGATCCCCAGCCCCTTGATGGCGAGAAGCGCCTGATGTTCCGGCGGCGCAAGGCCGAGCCGGCTGGCTGCATCGGCGCTGAACTGGCGGAATTTGCGGATCCGGTATCTCAGGTTGGCAAGCGCCTCATATTCGATCTCCGAAAGGCTTTCTTTGGGCATCGGCCTGCTCCTCAAAGCATGACTTGATTTATATCGTAATACGATATATTTCGCGCTTCATTGCCAGCCTGTCAACAGGAACCCCTATGTCCTCACAAAACACCCACCGGCCGCATGATTTCATGGGCGGCCTTTCCCGGCGCGAGGCCGGAGACTTCACCACCGACAAGCGCGTCATCGCCCTGATCGGCATGGCGTTGATCGTCGGCACCGGCGGCGCCCTTGCTGCCTGGGTGCTGGTCAGCCTCATTTCGCTGGTCACCAACCTCGTCTGGTTCGGCCGCTTCAGCATCCATGCCGTTTCATTGGCAACGGCGCCGCGCTCGATCTGGATGGTCGTTATCCCGGTTCTCGGTGGTCTCGTCATCGGGCTGATGGCCCGTTTCGGATCGGAAAAGATCCGTGGCCACGGTATCCCTGAGGCGATCGAGGCGATCCTGATCGGCGGCAGCCGGATGTCGCCGAGAGTGGCGATCCTGAAGCCGATTTCCTCGGCGATCTCGATCGGAACCGGCGGCCCATTTGGCGCCGAAGGCCCGATCATCATGACCGGCGGGGCGATCGGTTCGCTGTTTGCCCAATGCTTTCACCTGAGTTCGGCCGAGCGCAAGACGCTGCTGGTGGCCGGTGCCGCGGCGGGGATGACCGCGATCTTCGGTTCGCCGATCGCCGCCATCATGCTCGCCGTCGAACTGCTGCTGTTCGAATGGAAGCCGCGCAGCTTCATTCCGGTTGCCGTCGCCGCCTGCGTGTCGATCTGCTGGCGCCCGTTCCTGTTCGAGGCAGGGCCGCTCTTTCCGAAACAGTTCCACATGGATCTCCCCTGGTGGGGCATCCTGCTCTGCGCCGGCATGGGCATTCTCTCCGGCCTGCAGTCCGGCATCCTGACGACGCTGCTTTACAAGATCGAGGACCTCTTCGAAGCGCTGCCCATCCATTGGATGTGGTGCCCGGCACTCGGCGGGCTGATCATCGGCCTCGGTGGCATGATCGAACCGCGCGTCCTCGGCGTCGGTTACGACATCATCGACGGTCTGCTGAACAGCAGCCTGCTGCCGCAGGCCGTGCTCACCATCCTGCTGGTCAAGGCGGCTATCTGGCTCGTGGCGCTCTCATCGGGTACATCGGGCGGCGTGCTGGCGCCGCTGTTGATTTTCGGCGGCGCGCTCGGTTGGCTTGTCGGGCTTGTCCTGCCCGGCGATCCCGGCTTCTGGGCGCTGCTCGGCATGGCGGCGATGATGGGCGGCACGATGCGCGCGCCGCTGACCGGCACCTTCTTCGCCGTCGAACTGACCGGCGATGTCCAGGCGTTGCTGCCGCTGCTGGCGGCAACCGTGGCGGCCTATGCTGTCACCGTTCTCCTGCTGCGCCGCTCGATCCTCACCGAAAAGATCGCCCGCCGCGGCCAGCATATCACCCGCGAATATGGCATCGACCCCTTCGAATTCGCCCGCGCCCGCGACATCATGATCTCCAGGGTCGATAGCCTGAGGGCTGATATGACCGCGGGAGAGGCGATCGACCTCTTCACCACGCAGCCGAAGACGCACCGCGTCTATCCTGTCGTCGATGACCTCGGCATCCTCAAGGGTCTGATGTCGCGCGGTGACGCTCTGCGCTGGCAGCAGGAACACGTTGAGAGCAGCCAGCCGCTCGCCGATCTGGTCTCCGACGGTTCCGTGCCGCTCGCTCACCCCGATGACACGGCCGGCTATGTTGCCGATCTGATGCTGGCAACCGATGCCGGACGCATCCCGATCGTCGACCCCGAGAGCGGCCAGCTCGTCGGCCTCATCGCCCGCAAGGATCTGCTGCGCCTGCGCCATTCGCTCCGGGCAAGCGAAACGGAACGGCAACCGTATTTTGGGCCGGGAGCGAAAGCGCTGCCATAGCATTCTTGCGCAGCCGTGGCATCGATACGCGGCGGCTGCGCTGTATTCCTGAGGGCGTCTGCAGACTGCGAGACCGTCAGCTGGCGGTTGACAGCGCGAACCCGCTGAGATCGGCCGCCATCAGTACGATGTGCTTGTTTGGCTTCTGGTCGGCTCCCCGCGCGTAGATCCGCCGCCGCGTCGGGAAGATGATCCCGCCGAACGGCTGGTGATCATAGAGGTAGTGGGCGGCCGTGCCACCTCCGGCAATATCCACCGAATAGTCATGCCTGCGGATCAGGCCGTTGGCATCGAAATAGAGCACCTGTTCCGAAGAGTGCGTGACGTAGGATTGCGGGAACGTGACCTTGACCGCTCGCCAGGTTTCGTCGCCCTCGTTCCAAGGCGAAATCTCCTCGAGGCGGATGTCGCCGCTGAGCAGGGAGAAAGGCAGGGTCAGGTAGGTCCACAGCGCATATCCGGCGAAGTAGGCAAGCTGTGCCGCAGACCACGGGTGATCGGGCTCGAAAGAACCGCGGGGATCGTGGAGCTCTTCCAGCAGCTGACCTGCGGTGCTCGCGACAGCCGTGCGGTGGGGCTCGAAGATGCCGGTCTGATCAGGCGAAAGGAATGGCGAGAACACCGCGTGCTGCCGCTGCGTCTCGATCGTCACCCGCGTTGGCGACTTCGCAAATGCCGCCTGTCCTCTCTGCTGTAGCGCAAGTCCGCCCGGAACAAGGTCTGCGGAGATCTGGCTGATATCGTTCCACCGTTCCAGCCCGCCATGGGCGTCGATGGACGATCGTATAAGGTCGAGCATGTCATGTCCTCAGTTTGTTGAAACAGCAGCCTGCCCGCGGCAGGCCGCCTTTTATGGGCGGACGCTTACTGCCAGACCGGCAGGTGCTTCTCGACGAATTCGGCAACACTCTGCGGTCGGCGGCCGCTGATCGTCTCGACGACGTTGTTCGTCCCGGCCATCAGCCCGCGCTCATGCATTCCCGCAATCGCCTGGACGTGCTGGGTTAGGAACGGAATATCCTGGCCGGTAACCTCGCGGACCCACTGCTCGCCGCTGATCTTCTCGTAGCGCACCTCTTTGCCGAGTCCCCGGCTGATGATCCCGGCAATCTCCGGCGGCGTCAGTTCGTCGGGCCCAAAGAGTTCGTAGGTCTGCCCCTGATGACCAACGGGATTGGCGAGGATGGCGGCGATGACGGCACCCTGATCCTCGGCCGAGATCGGTGCAAAGCGCCCTGTCGTGCCGAAGGCGACCGCATAGCGGCCTTGGCGGATCATATTGCGCATGTAGAACAACCACTCGTTGAAGGCAGTCGGATGCAGATGCGCGACAGCTGTGCCCGCCCGGTCCAACACCTGTTCGGCCAGCCAATGCTGCAGAGCCGATTCACTCTCGGCATCCGGGCGGGCGGTCTTCTGGGACATGTTGACGATGAATTCTGCGTCCGCCTCCAGCGCTGCCTGGGCGAAATGCGTGGTTGCCTGCACCAGGCCGGGCCGCATCGGATAGACGAAATAGGCCCGCTTGATACCGCGGAAAGCACGCTGCACCGCGCGGAAATCCAGCAGGTCGCCGGCGACGATTTCGGCGCCGCGTGCAGCTAGGTCAGCCGACCGGGCGTCGTTCTTGTGAACCAGAGCTCGCACGGCAAAGCCCTGCTGCAGCAGTAGTTTCGCCGCAACGCTGCCGGTGGCGCCAGTGGCGCCGCCGATGAGGATGGTGGAGTTCATGGACGGCGTCTCCTGCACTTACTTGCCCTGGATCAGCAGACCGAGCGGTGCCAGCGGCCCGACCGGGATCAGTTCGAAGGTCATGAAGCCACCTTCGGTCAGTGGAAGCGCATCGACCGCGGCCTTTGCCTGGTCCGCGGTGTCGACATTCATGAGAAAGATTACGCCGGGACGATCCTGGCGGAACCAGAACTGCTCGATCTTGCCCTCGAGATAAAGCTTCAGGGTGTCGGGGACCTCTTTGGGCATGATCTGCTGCTGTTGCTCCGGTGTCGGAGCCGTCGTGATCGATCCGATCGCGAGTATTTTCATGGCTGATCTCCTTGATGGCCGCCACATGCGGCGATGGGAGGTCTAGCTCCCAAGCAGGCAGGATGGTATCGTCGTAAATGCCAACTTTGAGGTCATTTACGCCATGCGGATTTCCGTTCTCGCGCTCGACGATGTTTTCGATACCGGCCTGACGGTGACGCTCGATGCCTTGAAGCTCGCCAACAAATTCGCCGCGCAGATGATGGGTGGCGCGCCGCTTTTCGAGGTCACCGTTGTCGGCGTGCGCAGGAAGGTTCGCTCCGGCCTCGGGCTCACTATTCCTGTCCAGGCTATCAAGCCGGAGCTCAAGCCCGACTGGGTGATCATTCCGGCTCTGGCCACAGGAACGCCCGAGCAGCTGATACCGGCACTTGGCCGCGCCGACATGGTGCTCGCCAAGAAGCAGCTTCTACGGTGGCATCAGGAAGGCGCGCAGCTGGCCGCTTCCTGCATCGGAACCTTCTATCTGGCTGAAGCTGGGCTTCTCGACAACAGGGAAGCGACGACGACCTGGTGGCTCGCACCGCTATTCCGGCAGCGCTACCCGAATGTCCGCCTCGACGAGAGCCGAATGCTCGTGCCGACCGATATCGGCGTGACCGCCGGAGCGGCGATGGGCCATCTCGATCTGTCGCTGTGGCTGATCCGAAAGGCCAGCCCCGAGCTCGCCAATGTCGTCTCGCGCTATCTGATGGCCGATATCCGCTCCTCGCAGGCGCCCTATATCATTCCCAATCACCTGGCGCAGGCCGACCCGCTGATCCTGCGTTTCGAGCGCTGGGCACGCGATCATCTAAAAGGCGGCTTTTCGCTACAAGAGGCCGCAGCAGCCCTGGCGACCAGTGCGCGCTCGCTGCAGCGCCGCTGCCAAGCCGTGCTCGGAAAGTCACCGCTCGACTATTTTCAAGATCTGCGCGTCGAGCGCGCCCAATCGCTGCTACACGGCAGTGGTCTCGATATCGACGCCATCGCTGCCGAGGTCGGCTATGTCGATGGCGCGACCCTGCGAGCGCTGCTGCGCCAGCGTCTCGGCCGCGGCGTCCGCGACCTCAGAGCAGATTTGCGATGATCTGAGGCCGCTTCTCTGCGCAAATGCGTCATCTGCCTTCCGCGGCCGCGGCAAAGAATCCTTCGGGGCTCTCCACCTCGACCAGCCGCTTCCGCTCGATCTGCCAGAAGCGGTTGCCGGTGGCGCGCACGAAGCTGCGGTCGTGGGAGACCAGCAGGCAGCTTGCCTGATGCGCCATCAGCTCTGTCTCCAGCGCTTCCTGACCGTCGATATCCAGATGGTTGGTCGGCTCGTCCAAGAGGTAGAAGTTCGGCTCGGTCAGCCTCAGCACCAGCATGCCGAGCCGCGCCTTCTGGCCGCCGGAAAGGCGGCCGACCGGCTTTGCCTGCATGTCGATCGTCATCCCGGCACCGGCGAGCAGCGAGCGGGCCCGCTGATCGCCGATATCGAAGCGGCGGATGATCGTCTCCATCGGTGTATCGGCATCTTTGAGATCGGCGAGCGCCTGATCGGCATAGCCGAGGACCAGCGAGGGCGTTGCCTTGATGCCGTCGAATGTGGCTTCGGGAGCACCGATCGCCTTGCGCAGCATGGCGATGAACCGTGATTTTCCGGCCCCGTTTTCGCCAAGCAGCACGATCCTGTCGCCCTGGCAGATGAACTGCTTGCCGGTCCTGAACAGCATCGTGCCATCCGGTGTGCGCACCTCGGCATCATCTAGGGTAACGAGCACCTTGGCGTGGGTGCCGCGATTGCCGAGCTTGATGGCGCCGGCAGAGCGTTCCAGATGCGCAGGCTTTGCCGCGTCCTCCAGCTTGTCGGCCCGCTGCTTCAATTGCTTGGTCTTGACGACCAGCAGATCGCTGCCGGAGTTGATGCCGATATTGTTGAGTTTGGCCGCCTGCTTGCGCAGCCGCTCGGCCGTCTTCATGTCGCGCTCGTAGCGCTTCGCATCGGCGGCATCCGCCTCGTCGAGTGCTGCGCGCGCCTGCGAATAGGGAAGCGAGAAGAGCTGCGAATTCTCCGGCCGCAGAAACAGCGTGCGGTTGGCGACGGCATCGAGAAAGGCGCGGTCGTGGCTCGCCAGAATGACGGGCACGTCGCGGGGCAGGGCGTTCAGCCAGTTTTCCATCAGCGCGATCTTGCCGAGATCGAGATGGTTGGTCGGCTCGTCGAGCATCAGCACGTCGGGTTCCGTCACCCAGACGCGCGCCAGCATCGCCAGCCGCTGCCAGCCGCCGCTGAGCGCATTGAGTGGCCGCTGCCGGAATTCCTCCGGCACGTCGAGCGATTCAAGCACCACATCGACACGCCAGCTTTCGGTCTCTGCCTGTTCGGGCGATAGAGCATCGAGCACTGCGTGGTAGAAGCTGTGGCCGAAGAGGGCGGGTGGCACGTTCTGCTCGACATAGCCGACGGTCAGCCCGCGCGCCTTGGTGATCTCGCCTTCAGTCGCCTCCAGGGCGCCGGCGATGCAGCGGAACAGCGTCGATTTCCCGCGCCCGTTGGCGGCCACCAGGCCGATGCGGTCGCCGGCATTGACGACGAGGTTCAGCTTCGAAAATAGCGGCTGCGACAGCACGATGCCGAGATTGCGTATATTGATCAGTGTCATGGTCGGTCTCTGGTCTTTGCCGCATGGCGCAGTCATCGAGGGCATCGGCCATCATCGATGAACGCACTGTAGCGGCGGATAGGAATATCGGCAGCACGAATCCCATGGGACAGATGCTGCGGGCCACGAAGGGCAGACCAGGAAGAGGTGTCGCGAGAAACGGTCTCTGGTCAGCCCTGCAAACGCATTTGCAGGGCGTTGACGGGGCCACGCTGCCGGTAATACCGGAAATAGAAATTCTGCACGTGACCCTCCTTTCTCTTTGAACGAGTGTCGATTGGATAGCATCACGCGGGCCGCGGCGCAACCGCACGCTGCGGTCCCGGTCTTGCCGCGGCCGGCCGGCTGCTATAAGCGCCGGTCTCATATTGAAATTCCTTTGAGGAGACGCGCCGATGGCTGCCGATGACGACTATGTTTATGACGAAGCTTCAGGCGAATGGCGCCCGGCATCCGAGATGGCCGCTGCTGCCGCCAAGGCCAGTGAAGTCCGTGATGCAGCCGGTAACCTGCTGCAGGACGGCGACAGCGTCACGCTGATCAAGGATCTGAAGGTCAAGGGCGCCGGGCAGACGTTGAAGCAGGGGACGGTAATCCGCTCGATCCGGCTGACGGACAATCCAGAAGAGATCGATTGCAAGCACGATGCGATCAAGGGGTTGGTGCTGCGAACGGAGTTTGTGCGGAAGCGGTGAGGGGCTATCGGCGGAGTGCGTGGGCGCCCCCCTCTGTCCTGCCGGACATCTCCCCCTCAAGGAGGAAGATTGGCTGGGAGCCGCTGCTCGGGCTTCGAAAACTAAGCGGTGCGACCTCCACACGCGTTCCCTCATTCCTGTGCTTGTCACAGGAATCCAGCCACCGCGCGTCCGCGCGGTGAATGACTCGTTTGCCTTTTGAAGAAGTCTCCCGCGCCCCAGGACTGGGGCGCACTGGATTCCTGTGACAAGCACAGGAATGAGGAGGGTGTGGGCACCGACCGCCCCGACCTCGACCTTGTAAGCGAGGAGCAGAGGGGGGTAAACCCCACCCGCCAATGCCGAAGCGTTAGCGCTTCAAACTCCCCAAGATCCCCCGCACCAGCGCCCGGCCGACCTGCGTCGCAACCGTCCGCGCCACGCTCTTCATCGCCGCTTCCACCACCGTCTCGCGCTGGTATCCCGAACGGCCGCGACCCTGGCCGCTCTGCTTGTTGTCGTCATCGCCGCCGCCGAAGCCCGGCAGGCTCCAGCCGGAGGTGGTGCCGGCCTCGGTCGGCTGTGCCTCCTGCGCCTGCTTGGCAGCCTCGGATTCGGCTGCCTTCTTGGCGCGGGCGGCGAGGATTTCGAAGGCGGATTCGCGGTCGAGGTCCTCGTCATAGACACCGAGAACCGGGCTGTGATCCATCACCTGCTGGCGCTCGGCATCGGTCAGCGGGCCGACGCGGCCGGATGGCGGGCGGATCAGCGTGCGTTCGACGATCGACGGCGCGCCCTTGGCCTCCAGCGTCGAGACCAGCGCCTCGCCGGTGCCGAGCGTGGTGATCACGGTGGCGCAGTCGAAGGCCGGGTTCGGACGGAAGGTGTCAGCCGCCGTCTTCACCGCCTTCTGCTCGCGCGGCGAATAGGCGCGCAGCGCATGCTGTACGCGGTTGCCGAGCTGGGCCAGAACCGTTTCCGGCACGTCGAGCGGGTTCTGCGTCACGAAATAGACGCCGACGCCCTTGGAGCGGATCAGGCGGACCACCTGCTCGACACGCTCGGTCAGCACCTTCGGTGCGTCGTTGAAGAGCAGATGCGCCTCGTCGAAGAAGAACACCAGCTTCGGCTTGTCGGGGTCGCCGACTTCAGGGAGCTCCTCGAAGAGCTCGGAGAGCAGCCAGAGCAGGAAGGTGGCGTAAAGCCTGGGGTTCATCATCAGCTTGTCGGCGGCGAGCACCGAAATCTGGCCGTAGCCGCGATTGTCGGTGCGCATGATGTCGGAAATCTTCAGCGCCGGTTCGCCGAAGAAATGTTCCGCGCCCTGCTGCTCCAGAACCAGCATGGCGCGCTGGATCGAGCCGACGGAGGTCTTGGAAATCAGCCCGAACTGGTTGGACAGCTCGCTGGCATTCTCGGCCATGTAGTTCAGCAGCGCCGAGAAATCCTTGAGGTCGAGCAGCGGCAGCCCGGCCTTGTCGGCGATTTTGAAGGCGATGTTGATGACGCCCTCCTGCGGCTCGGAGGCATCCATCAGCCGTGCCAGCAACAGCGGCCCCATCTCGGCGATCGTGGTGCGGACGCGGTGGCCCTTCTCGCCGAAGAGATCCCAGAAGATCACCGGGAAGAGATCATATTCGTAATCGGTAAAGCCGATCTGCTCGGCGCGCTTGGTGAGAAAATCCTTCGCTTCGCCACTGGCGGCGATGCCCGAAAGGTCGCCCTTGATGTCGCCGCAGAAAACGGGAACGCCGGCCTTCGAGAAGCCTTCGGCCAGCACCTGCAGCGTCACCGTCTTGCCGGTGCCGGTGGCGCCGGTGACGAGGCCGTGGCGGTTGCCGAATTTCAGGTCGAGATATTCCGGCTTGTTGATGCTATCGTCAGGATTGCGGCTGGCGCCGATGAAAATCTTGCCGTCTTCGAGCATTGCGAATTCTCCCTTGGGCCAAGGCCGCCGCTAGAGCTGGAATGCGAAGATCAGCCGCATTCATTCTCCTATAGTGTACCTGTTATAAGCAGGGAGTGTGATACCGGCAACTGTTTGCATTAAAAGCAATTCTGGACAAAGTGCCGCCTTGCGAAAGGCCGCTTGAGTTGCCGGAGAAAGTCGATTAACGTTGACGTTAACGTCAAATAAAAGGAGGCCTGACGATGAATGAAGTTGTGACCCAGATCGCTGACCGCGTGGGCATCTCGCCCGACCTCGCCGAAAAGGCGCTCGGCATGATGCTCGGTTTCCTGCAGCGCGAGGCCGATGACGGCCCGGTTGCCAAGATGATCGAAGCGATCCCCGGCGGTTCCGATCTCGTGGCCCAGTTCAACGGCGAAGGCGCCAGCGGCGGCGGTCTGCTCGGCGGGCTGATGAGCGCGCTCGGCGGCGGTGGCGGCATCATGGGCCTCGGACAGCAGCTGATGAGCGAAGGCCTCGGCATGGGCGAAATCACCGCGCTCGCCAAGGAAACGATCGGCATCGCGAAGCAATATGCCGGCGAGGAAGTCGTCGATCAGGTCGTCGCTTCCGTTCCGGGCCTCAGCCAGTTCGTCTGAGACGAAGGTCATTTTGGAAATCGAAGCCTCGCGCCCTGGCGCGGGGCTTTTTGTTTGTGCCGCAGCCTCAGGATCGCCGCGGCAATCCGAGCACGTCCTGCATGTCATATTCGCCCGGCGCCCGGCCGGCGGCGAAGCGGGCCGCAGCCAATGCGCCGCGCGCAAACATGCCGCGATCAAGTGCGGAATGCGAGATCGTCACCACTTCCTCGGCGGCGGCAAAGAGAACGCTGTGTTCCCCGACGATCCCGCCACCCCTGACGACCGAAAAGCCGATCTCGCCAACCGGACGCTCGCCGGTGATGCCGTCCAGGCCGCGGCGCTCGACCGATGCCAGCGGCACGCCACGGCCCTCTGCAGCGGCGTCCCCCAGCATCAGCGCCGTGCCGGATGGCGCGTCGATCTTCCGCCGGTGATGGGCTTCCAGAATCTCGATGTCCCAGGCTTCGGCCGGCAGGGCAGCCGCCGCCTGGGCGACGAGGCCGAGAAGCATGTTGAGGCCGATCGAGAAATTGCCCGAGCGGACGATCGCAATCCGGTCTGCCGCCTTGCGGATCCGGGCAAGCTCCTCCGGCTCGAACCCCGTCGCCCCGATCACCAGGGCCGGCCCGTTTCTTGCGGCACAGAGTTCAGCCAGTTCGGCGGCAGCAGGTGCCGTCGAGAAATCCACGATCACATCGGCCGCTTCGATCGCCGCCGACCGGTCGATCAGGCCGTCGCCGCTGCTGCCCTGACGCCCGAAACTGCCGGCATGCAGGAATGCTGGATCACCGGAGAGCGCCGAAACGATCGCCTGGCCCATCCGGCCCTGCGCGCCGCCGACGGCAATTTTGAGAGGTGAGGTCAAGGCGTCTCCATTTCATGGGATTTGCGGCAGGTCGGGGGTACCGCATACCGTTTTCCGTGGGCGGCGCAAGCCTTGGCGGACAACGCCGTTTTGGGGGAGCGAAGCGTGGCGTGCAGCGGTGGGCTTTTGGGTGGTGACCGCCTGTATCCGTGCCCCCCTCATCCGGCCCTACCGGGCCACCTTCTCCCCGAGGGGAGAAGGGGTGCCGGCGCGAACTTCTCCACTCCCCTTCGCCCCAGCGGGGAGAAGGTGGCCCGACAGGGCCGGATGAGGGGGCCGCGGGCCGCAGCTTCCACCGTCAACGTTCAGAAAAAGCATTGCATTTTCAAGCGCATCCCCGCTCTTCATCGCATCCGGCTCAAACGCGTTGAATCACTTTCTTCACAACACCCCCATCCGCCCGCGCCAAGCCCCGGAATGACACAGCCACAGGCCCGCTTAACCTCACATTTCCAATCGCCAAATATTGATCGCCAGACGCCGCTGACGCAGGGAACAAAACCACCCCGTCGGCTGTTTCAGCCGCGATGATCACACCGGAAGGATAACGATCATGCGCAGGCTCATTTCAATCACATCCATAGTGCTTCTCATTGCAGCCCCGGCCTTTGCCCAGTCGAGCATGGGTGTCGATACCAACGGCCGTTTCGATGGCAGCCCGCCTCCCGGCACGTCGCCGGCCTATGACGCGCAGCAGAGCGGCCTGGAAATACCGCTCGACCCGATTGAAACCGGTGGCATCGCCATCCTGCGCCCGTCGAGCTGGAGAGCGCCGTGCGAGCGCGACAGCACGCATCAGACGCGCCGCGACGGCACCGTCAACGCGGCCTGCCCGGACCGCACAAACTAAGGCTGGCGGCCCGCTTGTTCAGCACCCGCCCGCAGCTTTGCGGGCGGAATGACTGCGTTTGCGCCTAAGCCAAAATCGCCCGCGGCTCCAGGAACGCCTCGAGCCCGAAGGTTCCGAACTCGCGGCCCATGCCCGACTGCTTGAAGCCGCCGAAGGGCGCAAGCGGCTCGTGCGGCGCGCCGTTGATCACCACGCGGCCTGATTCCATCTGCTCGGCGACCCGCCTGGCGCGATCGATGTCGCTGGAATGGATATAGGCCTGCAGCCCATAGCTCGTGTCGTTGGCAATGCGGATGGCATCCGCCTCGTCCTTGTAGGGGATGACCGAGAGCACCGGCCCGAAGATTTCCTCGCGGGCGATGCGCATGCCGTTATGCACATTGGCAAAGATCGTCGGGCGCACGAACCAGCCCCGCTCGATGCCTTCAGGCCGCCCGCTGCCGCCGGTGAGAATCTCGGCACCTTCCTCCTCGCCAAGCCGGATATAGGATTGCACCCGGTCATACTGCTTCTGGCTCACCATCGGCCCGATCTGGACTGTGGGATCATCTGGCTTGCCAGTCTTGATCGCTTCAATGCCCGATTTCAGCCGCGGCAGGATCTCGGGCATCAGGCTTTCCGGCACAAGAATGCGGGTGCCGGCGACGCAGGCCTGGCCGCTGTTCATGAGCCCCATCATCAGCACGGCCGGAATGGCGCTGTCGAGATCGGCATCGTCGAGAATGATGTTCGGTCCCTTGCCGCCGAGTTCCAGCGTCACGCGCTTCATCGTCTCGGCGCCGGAACGCAGTATCTGTTTGCCGACGGCGGTCGAGCCGGTGAAGCTCACCTTGGCGATGTCAGGATGGCTGCTGAACTCGGCGCCGACGACATCGCCGCGGCCGTTGACGATGTTGAACACGCCCTTCGGCAGGCCCGCCTCATGCAGGCATTCGGTGATCAGCTGCGTCTGGATCGCGCTCATCTCGCTCGGTTTGATGACGACGGTAGAGCCCGCAGCCAGCGCGGTGGCCAGCTTGGCGCAGATGAAACCGTAGTTGCTGTTCCACGGGGTGATAGCTGCCACGACGCCCAGCGGCTGCATGGTCACCTCGGCGCGGCCGATCGTGCGGGTGAAGTCGTAAGTCTCCAGCACTTCCGCCATCTTCAGGAATGCCGAGGCAGCGTAGGGCACCGAAAACCCGGTGAAATATTGCGGGGCGCCGTATTCTTCAGCCATCGCCGCGGTCATCTCTTCTGCGCGGGCGGAAACGGCAGCGGCCAGACGCTGCAGCATCTCGATCCGCTCTTCCTTGCTGGTGCGCGAGAAAGCCGGGAAGGCGCGCTTGGCGGCGCCGATCGCGGCGCGCGCATCCTCGCGGTTGCCGAGCCTGACGGTGCCGATCTTCTCCTCGGTCGAAGGATTGAAGAGCTCGGCGGTTTCCTCGCCCTGAGGCGTCACGAAGGCGCCGTCGATGTAGACCTGAGTAATGTTGCGCATCGCTTTTCTCCTTTGTGCGATACGCCCTATCTGGCATTGGCCGATTGATCTGATAAGCTGCTCAATAACGGACGAGCTGATAAGGAGATCAGGACAATGATGCGCGGCACGCTGGCGGAGCTGGAAGCGGTCATCGCCGTCGCTGCCAAGGGCGGCTTCCGCGCCGCTGCCCGCGATCTATCTATTTCCTCCTCGGCTCTCAGCCAGCAGATCGCCACGCTGGAAGCAAGGCTGGGCGTCCGCCTCTTCAACCGCACGACCCGCAGCGTCACGCTGTCCTCTGCCGGCGAGCAGTTCGTCGCCGAAGTGACCCCGGCGCTATCGGCCATCCGCCGCGCCATCGACCAGGCCGACGAACACCGCTCCGAGCCTTCGGGCACGCTGAGGATCAACACCTCCGTCGGTGCCGCCCGGATGATCCTGGCGCCGCTCGCCCTCGAATATCTGAGGCGCTACCCGGCCATGCAGCTCGAAATCGTCACCGAAGGCGCGCTTGTCGATGTCAACGCGAAGGGCTTCGACGCCGGTATCCGCATCCTGGAATCCGTGCCACCGGATATGATCTCCGTGCCGATCAACCGTTTCATCCGCCCTGTCATCGCCGGCTCACCCGGCTATTTCGAAGAAAAGGGCATCCCCAAGACGCCTGCCGATCTCGAAACCCACCGCTGCATCCGCGCCCGCATGGCAAGCGGCACCATTTACCGCTGGGAGTTCGAGCGGCGCGGCGAAGCCTTCACCATGGAGGTCCCGGGCACGCTGATGCTCGACGAAAGCGACCTCATCCTGCGCGCTGCGAGAGAAGGGGCGGGCCTTGCGTACCTCAACGAATGGCAGGTCGGCGAAGACCTGGCGGCCGGCCGCCTGGTCCGCGTGCTTGAGGACTGGACGGCGCCCTATCCGGGGCTGTGCCTCTATTATCCCGGACGGCGGCATATTCCGGCCAAGCTCAGGGCGTTTGTCGAACTGGTCAGGGAAGTCAGATGGGATTGAGGGTCAATCCGCCGTGGCCCCCGATGGCGCTGTTTTCAGAGGCGGTTTTATCAAGGCCATCACCCTTGCGATAAGGGGCGAAAGGAAGGCCTTTATCAGCTTCTGCGCCTCGCCGATCAGTCCGCAGCCGAGTGTGCTCAAGAGGACCACCGGGACAAAGGAGCGAATATCCAACGGGCCCATTTTCGAAATCTGATGGGCAACGATGATGATGACGGTCTGGTGGGCCACATAGTAGGTCATCATCGATCTGTTCAGGAATGCGATCACGCGGTTGGGGCGGTTGGCGATCCTGCCGGCAAAGCCCAGCAATGCGATGATGGCGCACCATTGGAATATCGATCTGGCAATCCGCACCAGCACCACGACGGCATCCGGCCAATCTTCCCGCGGAACGGCAACGACAGCTGCCGCGACGACCAGAAAAGAGATGATGGCAAGAGCGCCGCCAAGCCATCTCTGCCGGTCGACTTCGCGCCAGAACGTCGACTCCTCCATCAGCAGCGAGCCAGGTACAGCCATAGTCTCGAGGCGGAAAGCAGGATGATCGGGATCAGGAAGAGGTTTACGCCTCGGAGCGAATTTGCGAGTGCGGACGGGAGGTTCGGCCAGACCCTCTGAAGGTAAGGCCAGAGAAACGACCAGGCGAAGACATAGATCCAGAGATAGGCCAGGAACCAGAGGTGCTCGAGCGTTAGGCCGGAGACCATGAAGGCTTTCCAGAACTCCCAATAGGAGAGGCCGGGAAAAGGATTGAACTCCGAAAGATAGATTTGCGGCGGGACAACAAGAAGAACGCCGAACGTGAAGGGCAACAGCAATTGCCGCGTTCGCGTCCCGCGGATGTCACTGACGGACCGGTTGCGCAGAAGCGACCGCGTGACGAGCCCCGAGATGAAGAAAAGCAGGCTCATCCGCCACGGATGAGAGGCGGCGGCAATCAGATCGACCAGCCGGCTGCCGTCGATAGAATTGAGCAGCCATGTTCTCGTCCCATAGGCGAGACTTGTATGATAGATAATCAGCGTGCCGAAACACAGGACGCGCAATGCGTCGAGATCGTGGCGCCGCCCGCCCGATTTGATGTCCGTCATGATTGTTTGCCCCAACCTAGGCAATGCAATCATAGGAATGTTTATTAGATCTTAATTTTTCTTCTCAGGTTGCATCGAGCGCCCGCAAATCGCAATTTTTTGCGGCAACCTGAGATATGTGCGCCGGAAATTCGGCTTCGCCGGGCATCCGAACTTCGCGACCGTTGTGTAGGGCAGCCGTCACCGCTTCAGGTCGACCCGGACTTCCCGCTGACACCATCGGTGGATGGCGTAGCATTTCGCGCCGCTTCCTTGAAATATTGGGAAACCGTCAGACGTAGTGCCCTGGCATCGTCAGCTGAAATTCCATGCGGTTCGTAGGTGACATCGGCCACGTCGCGTTTCGAAAAATAGCCGTAGAACATCAAGGCCGAGAGATAGCTGCCATAGATCGATGGATGGTTGCAGTCGTCGTAAAGGGTGAAAGGCTGAGGGCGGCTCTGCAGGTCTTCCCATACGAGCCCGACATTGACCAGATCGACCCCGGTTGATGCCGCAAGGCGGGCATGCTGTTCCTGAATATTGCGGTGCATGTTGGCATAGCCGGCAGGTGAAATCCCGGTTGCCGATTTCGGCATGCCTTCGTTGTCCTTGCACTGATCGGTATAGCGCCAGGTCACGAACATCGCAGGCCTGGACCCTTTGCCTTGCGCTTCCCGGATCAGATCGGCGGCGACATCCCAGGTGTCGCCGGAGCGCTCGGCGCTGTATTGATCGCTGCTCAGCACCTGCAACACGACATGATCCCAGCGCCGTGCCAGCAAAGCCTGCGTATTAGGGTCGTCCATATGGGTCTTCAGACTGACGCCCGGCTCGGCATCCATGACGATCTCAAGCTTGTTGGGATAGCCCGCGGAGTCGGCAATCGAACGCACCATGTCAGGCATGTGGTGATAAAAGGTCCGGCTGTTGCCGATGAACAGCGCCGTCTCCTGCGGCCGCTTGTCAAAGATATCGGCGGCGTCGCGCACATAGCCGCTGAATGGCGGCAGGAAGACCAGTGAGCCGAGTAAAATTACAAACAGGGTGCCTGCCCGAGCGAGTTTAAACAACATGTGTCCTCATGGCCGTCGCGGTGCCCTATGAGGTAGCCATCGATACGTAAAGGATGGGTTGAATAAACTGCGTGATTTTTAGGGCTGCGGGTTTTGGGATGTCGGAAACGCGTCAGCGCCGGTTGGATCTATGGCGTAAGAGCCTTCCACCAGCCCAGCCGGCAATAACGGCCCCGCCCAGGATCGTTCCTGCCGCCGCGAAGAACACTGCCATCGCCGGCACCATATCGGCCCAGAGACCGCCGAGCGCCATACCTGCCGCTCCGCCTGCTGTCAGCATAGCATTGAGGAGTGCCTGACCTTCCGATGTCCGGCCGGGCGGCAGTGCCTGATCGATCATCTGCTGCATGACGAGCAGACCGGGCGAGATGAAGATCCCGGCGAGCGCGAGAATGGGAAGAAGCAGAAACGGCGGGGAGGCCAGCCACAGGCTGAGGCCTGTGGCAGCCAGCCCAAGACCGAAGCCGGAAAGCGACGCGGCAAGCAGCCGATGACCGGCAAGGCGCCATTTCCGCGCGCCGAAGAACAATCCGCCGCCGATGCTGCCGATGGCAACTGCCGCAAACATCAGGCCGAGCATCAGGCCATGGGTCGAGATCGCTTGGGCTGCGGAGGTCAGGGCAACATCCATCTGCCCAAAGCCGACAGACATGGCTGCTGCAACGAGTGCGATGAGCAGCACGCCGGGCTGCAGAACAACGGCCCGTGCCGCGCCTGCCGTCGGCGTATCGGGCTTCTCGCCGCTGGCTTGGCCCGCTGGAGAGAAGGAATAGCCAACCCCGCCTGCCGCAAGCAGGATGCAGGTGGCAATGACGGGAAGCGCCGGGCCACCGCCATATAGGCCCGCGACGACCAAGGGCCCGAGCACGAAAAGCGTCTCCACGGCCACTGCATCGAGGGCATAGGCAGGTGCCAGCAGCCCCGAGCTTTCCGGCACCAGCTGCCGCCAGGCAACGCGCATTGCTGGCGTTATCGGCGGGAAAAACAGGCCAACGCCGAGCGCCAATCCGGCGATAATAGGAAGCCCCCATTCCATCTGCGTGCCGGTCAACGCCAGGGCAAGAAATGCCGCCGATATCACGGATGTCCCGCCGATGATCGGCCGGTGCGGACCTCTATCGAGCGCGCGGCCCCAGAACGGCACGGACGAGGCGCTGCCGAGCGCGAAAGCTCCGGAGACGGCGCCGCCATGCGCGTAGGAGCCGGTTGCCGCCTCGACGAGGATCAGCAGGCTGAGCGGAACCATGGCGATCGGCAACCGGGCGATGAAAGCCGCGATATAGGACCAGCGGGCGGCGGATATCGTGAGGATGGCAAGATATGCGTTCACGGCTCAGGCCACGCCGGTGGTTTCGCATCAACTGTCATCCTGCTCACAAATCCATCCCCCAGAATCGGTGCGTCGCCACCTATACAAACGGCGCCGGAACGAAATGGCAACGCTTCCGCTGATAGGCTGGCCGTTGGCGGCACGCAAGTGGGCAGGATCGAATGGCGGACATCGCTTCGCCGAAAGGGTTTAAGGGCAATGTTCAATCGCGTGATAATCTATGCGGCCGATATCGAGGCAACCGCCAGCTTTTACGAAACGCACTTTCAGTTCACCGTTCGCAGGCTTGAAGGTGACAGGATTGTCGAGCTCACTCCGAACTCGGGTGGTGGGTCGATCTTGCTTCATCCGGCGGCCAAGGGGCAGCGGCGCGGGCAGTCCATCGTAAAGCTGGTGTTCGATGTGCAGGATGTTAGCGCGTTTTGCGGCGAATGCGTAGCGAAAGGGTTGACGTTCGGTCCCGTTCACGTCGCCGACGGCTATGAATTTGCCAATGCCAAAGACCCCTGCGGCAATTCGATTTCCGTATCCAGCCGGGCATACCGCTCGCCTTTGCCGGATGCCTCTAGTTCGCTTATCCGCAAAGGGCTGAAAGCGGAGCGTTGACGCCTCACTCCGGGGGCGCCACCCTCTCAAACAAATGCTCATACATCACCACCAGACCCCACTCATCCACCCTTAGATCGGCCTCGAACCCGATCGAGTTACCAAGATCGACATAGCGCACCCGCCCGGGACCCTGCCTGTCGTAGCGCTGCCTGGAGCGGTGCACCATCATCGCCGGGCCGTCGATAAAGGCGGTGTCGAGGGTCAGGGTGGCGCCTGAGGTTTCCGGGGTGCGGCGGATCGGGAAGGTGTTGCAGAAGGGGGTGACGGAGAGGTCGGGTTCGTCGGCGCCGTCGAGATCGGGGCGGCGAAGGCCGTCGACCGTCCAGCCGCCGGGCACGCGCTCCAGCGTCAGCCTCCGGTGGTCGCGGCCGTTCCAGCGCTCGACGGCCACCGATTGCGCGCTCCAGCTGGCGTCCAGCCGCCAGTGATGGTCGAGCCGGAAGCCGCCGTCTTCGAGACAGAGGACCGTGGAGGATGCCGTGACGCTTTCCTCGCCGACCGACAGGGCGAGACGCTCGAAACCTTCGATATCGGTACGGCGCCAGAACAGGACGGATTTTTCCATGCGAGAGCCTCCCTTACGCGCGTGAATGCGCCTTGCGGAGATCGTGCAGAGGGGGCGTCAGCCGAACTCCCGGCCCTGTGGCCGGGCACAACCTAGCATTTTTACGGCCGCCGTTGAACCATCCGGTTATGAAGGCTTCGCCACGGCGCCGATCTGGTGCCAGTGGCGGTTGTCGCGCTCGATGAGCTCGTCGGCGCAGGCAGGCCCCATCGTTCCCGGCGCATAGGCTTCCGGCTCGCCCTCCTTGGCCCAGAGGTCGAGGAAGGGCTGGACGGCCGCCCATCCGGCCTCGATGCCGTCGGCGCGCTGGAATAGCGTCTGGTCGCCGATCATCAGGTCGTAGATCAGCGATTCGTAGCCGGTCATCTTGCCGATATCGAATTTGTCGGCGTAGCGGAAATCGAGCGAGACGGGCACGGTATCGACCGAAAGGCCGGGGGACTTGATGGAGATTTCCATGCTCATGCCCTCATCCGGCTGCACCTGGATCACCAGCCGGTTCGGCGGCAGGCGGCGCGTCACGTCGGTCTCGCGGAACTGCGCGAAGGGAACCGGCTGGAAGGTGACGACGATCTCGGTATCGCGTGCCGTCATCGCCTTGCCGGTGCGGAGATAAAAGGGGACGCCGGCCCAGCGCCAGGTATCGGCATAGAGTTTCAGCGCCACGAAGGTCTCGGTCTTGCTATCGGGCGCCACCTGCGGCGTGTCGTGGTAGGCGGTGATATCGGCGCCGTTGAGCTTGCCCGCGGTATAGACGCCGCGCACGCCATGGGTCTTGGCTTCCTCGGGCGTATAGACCCGCAGCGCCTTCAGAACCTTGCTCTTCTCGTTGCGGATCGCCTCGGCGTCAAAACTGTTCGGCGGCTCCATGGCGATCATCGCGAGCAGCTGGAAGAGATGGTTCGGCACCATGTCGCGCAGCGCGCCCGTCGCATCGTAGAAGGCGCCGCGGCTGCCGACATCAACGATCTCGGCCGCGGTGATCTGCACGTTGTCGATATAGCGGTTGTTCCACAGCGCCTCGATCATCATGTTGGCAAAGCGCGCCGTCATCAGGTTCTGCACCGTTTCCTTGCCGAGGAAATGGTCGAGCCGGTAGACCTGGTTTTCCGAGACCTTGGCGAGGATCTGCGCATTCAGCGCCTTCGCCGAGGCAAGGTCGGTGCCGAAGGGCTTTTCGATGGCGATGCGCCGGAAGCTGTTGTCGCCTTCCGTGGTCAGCTTGTTGGCGGCAAGACGCTCGACGATCTCGCCGAAGAAGCGCGGCGGAACAGCGAGGTAGAAGGCGGCATTGCCATCAAGCCGCTTGCCGATCTCGCCATAGATTTCGTCCTTGGTGAAATCCCCGGAGAGGTAGGAGATGCGGCTGCGCAGCTTCAGCCAGGCCTCGTCCTTCGACAGCGGCTGGTCGCCGCCGAGGCCGGAGAGAAACTCGTCCAGCTTGCCCCGCAGCATCTCGTCATCGCCGGGATCGATGCCGATCCCGAGAATATGAAGATCGTCGCCGACAAGGCGGCTGCGCGTCAGGTTGATGATCGCGGGAATGAGCAGGCGCCGCGTCAGGTCGCCCGTGGCGCCGAAGATCACAAGCGTGGCGGGCGGGGTGGGCACGGCATCGGTCATGGCGGTCTCGCTCCTTGCGTATGGCAGCGAATATAAGCGAGGGGGCGCCGGGAGCAAGCGGGACGGCGTGACGCAGAGTGCGCTGGCCGCCCGGCATGTCAGGCGCCCTGCGGCGCAGGCGCCAGGATGCCCTGCTCGACAGCCAGCGTGATCAGCCGCGCGCTGAGTTCGCCCAGCCTATCGGATGCCACGCCGATCGGCAGCATGCGCCGTTCGACGCTTGCTGCCGTCACTCCGGCCGAACCCCAGGTGCCGCCCTCGGTGAAGAAATTGTGTAGCAGCGGCTGCATCCGGTCCATGGCATTGGCAAAGCGCGACTCCGCCGTAGCCTTCGCCTCGAACTCGTCCCATAGCGCCCGGAATTCCTTCGCCTGATCCTCAGGCAGCAGCGCGAAGATCCGCTCGGCTGCCTTCAGCTCCCGATCCGCCTGACTGGCGGCAAGCACGGTGTCATAGGCGAATGTATCGCCGGCATCGATCTCGACGATATCGTGGATCAGCAGCATCTTCAGGACGCGCAGAAGCTCGACCTTCTCGCGCGAATGCTCCGAAAGCACCATCGCCATCAGCGCCAGCTGCCAGGTGTGCTCGGCATCATTCTCGACGCGCGAGCGATCCAGAAGCGGCGTCCTGCGTAGTACCGTCTTCAGCTTCTCGACCTCGAGAATGAAGGCCAGTTGCTCCATCAGCCGGCGATTGCCGAGAAAGCCTTCGAGATAATCGGCGGTGATCTGTTGGCGCATGTCAAACTCCTCATGCTGCGAGACGGCAAGGCGGGCGGGTGAGGCCGCCGGTGGCGTAGCATCGAACCCCGGCAAGCGCCATATCGCGATGTCGGGACTGGAGAAATCCGCAGCGCTCCTTATGTCATTCCCGACGGCAACAAGCGGGGAGGAAACGCGACATGGCCAAGAACACCATCTGCCTCTGGTATAACGGCGACGCCGAGGAGGCCGCAGGCTTCTACGCCGCGACCTTTCCCGACAGCGCCGTCACGGCTGTCGTCCGGGCGCCAGGCGATTATCCCGATGGCAAGCAGGGCGATGTGCTGGTCGTCGAATTCACCGTTGCAGGCGTCGCCTGCATCGGCCTCAACGGCGGCCCGGCCTTTCCGCAGAGCGAAGCCTTTTCCTTCCAGATCGCGACCGAAACCCAGGAAGAAACCGACCGCTACTGGAACGCGATCGTCGGCAATGGCGGCAAGGAAAGCGAATGCGGCTGGTGCAAGGACAAGTGGGGCCTCTCCTGGCAGATCACCCCACGCGTGCTGAGCGAGGCTCTGAAAGCCTCTCCCGCCGAAGCCAAGCGCGCCTTCGACGCGATGATGACGATGCGGAAGATCGACATTGCGGCGATCGAGGCCGCGCGGCGGGGGTGAAGGAATAGCAGCCTGTTTGAACAACCCACCGAACCTTGATATGATTTAATCGTATCAAGGAGGCCGGGATGCGGACCACGCAAGCATTGAGCATCACATTGCCGGTTGAAATGGCCCAGATGGTCAAGGACAAAGTGTCATCCGGCGAGTATGCCAGCGAAAGCGAGGTCATTCGTGCCGGTCTGCGTGCCCTGAACGCCCAAAATGCCGCGATCGACAGATGGTTGCAGGAAGAGGTGCTGCCGGCGATCGATGCGCATGACGCCGATCCGGGCCACGCGATCCCCATCGCAGAGACGCGCAAGCGCCTTCAATCCTTCATGGACGCTGAACTTTCAGCCAAGCCCGCTGCCGAATGAAATACAGGGTCGCTTTCGATCCACGGGCCGAAGCGGACTTGCAGCAGATCTATCTTTATCTGGCGTATTTGGCCGGTCACCGGATCGCCAGCGCTTACATCAATCAGATCATCGACTACTGCCAGGAATTCGAGACGTTTCCTGAGCGTGGCCGCCGTCTCGACCATATGAGGCCAGGTCTGCGCACAGTCGGTTTCAAAAGGAAGGCGACGATCGCCTTCCTTGTCCGGGCGGACAGCGTTACAATGCTGCGCATCTTCAATCACGGCAGAAATGCCGTACTGGATGATGATGGTGAACCGTCAGCGGGCTGATCAGCCCTTCACCGCCACCATGAAAATCCGCGGGAAGCGCAGCAGCACGCGGCCGTCGGCCATTTTCGGATGGGCCTTTTCGATGCGTTCCAGGTAATCGGCCAGAAACGCCTCGCGGTTCTCTTCGCCGGCTTGGGCGAGATAGGGCATCAGTCCGGTGCCCTTAAGCCATTCGACGATCGCAGCCGCATCCGCCATCGGGTGGTTGTAGATCGTGTGCCAGATATCGACGCGAGCAGCCTTGGCAGAAAGCCGGCTGTAATAGGTCGAAGCCGGCGGCAGCGGCTTGCGGCGCACGCTCTTCTTCTCGAAATTGGCCTTCCACGGCCCGGCATGGGCGGTGTCCTCCATCGCCAGATGCGTCGGCTCGGAGAGATTGTCGGGCATCTGCACGGCCAGCACGCCGCCCGGCGCCAATCCGTCCATCAGCCGGTCGAAGATGTCGAGATGATCGGGCAGCCATTGGAAGACGGCATTGGCAAACAGCAGGTCGGTCTCGCCCGAAGGCTGCCAGGTGGACAGATCGGCCTTTTCAAAGTGCGTCTGCGGCAAGCGCTTGCGCGCCGCCTCCAGCATGTTGTCGTCGCTGTCGAGACCGGAGACGTTGTTCGCACCATAACGATCGACGATCAGTTCGGTGGAATTGCCGGGTCCGCAGCCGAGGTCGATGGCGTTTTTGACGGATGCCAGCGGCACCTGCGCCAGGAGATCGCGCGCCGGGCGCGTCCGTTCATCCTCGAATTTGACGTATTGGATGGCAGACCATGCCATGGCGGAACCTCCTGCTGATATGTCTTTGCGCGGAGCGCCGATCAGTGCGCCGCGGGCCATCTCTATCAGCAATCCGGAGCCGCTTATACGCGCGCTGCGATGACAAACCAGTGAACATCAGTCAAAAAAGGCGCCCTTTACCGGCGCCTTTCGAGATGCTCAGGCAGCCCGAATCCGCGTGCTTCCGCTATTGGCTGCCGCACCCATCCGCTGTGCTGCCACCGGTGAGCCGGAGGCTTCCGCCGGAGCCGCAAGCTGGCCTGCCGCATCGCTGTCGATGATCGCCGAAAACGCCGCTGCCGTGGCCCCGTCGTTGCAATAGCCATGCGCCTGGCCGGCCGAAATATGAAGGATGTCGCCTGCAGAAACCGCGATCTCCTCGCGGCCCTGATCCGTCATCCGCCAGACCGTCAACCGGCCCTCGATGATGCGCAGCACCTGTTCGCTGCCGATCGTTTGCGCGGTGCCGGAAACACCGGCGGGCACGCTGACATCGACGATGCTCAGCCATGCGCCCTGCAGGCGCACCGTGCGTTCGATGCGCTCGGCAGCGACGAAAAACACCTTGGAGCCCGTCTGAGCAAAGGTTTTGACACTGGAGTTGGACATTAACGTCCCTTTCATTCTTTTTCTTGCGGCAGCCCGTTAGACCTTCGCAGCCGGTTTGGCAACCTCCGAGATGTCGCGGACAACAGTCGCGAAGCGATCGGCGATCTCTGCCAGCGCTGTGCGCTGCACCGTTTCGGCCGGGATGACGCCGCCCAGCGAATCCGGCAGATCGCGGGTCGCCGTGGCCGATGCGACGACGGTCGCCTGCAGCCCGAGGTCGAGGGCAGCCCGTGCGGTGGCCCCGATGCACATATGCGTCATGAAGCCCACGAGGATCAGTTCCGTTCGGCCGGTATCCCCAGCAATCGCGGCTAGGGTCGCCTGGAGTTCGGTTCCGGCAAAGGCGTTGGGCAGCGTCTTCGAAATGATCGGCTCACCGTCGGCAGGCGTCAGCGCAGACATGATGCCGGCGCCATGCGAACCGGCTGCAAACAGCCAGCTGTCGGCTCCTGACAGGTGGACGACATGAACAACCGGAACACCGTCAGCGCGGGCCTTGCCAAGCAGGCTCTGGATTTCCTTGGCGGCCCCGGCGACGCCTGAAAGCGGCAGGCTGCCGTCTGCATAGTCATTTTGCGCATCGATGATGACGAGAACTGCTTTCGTCCAGTCGGCCGCTTTCGCGGTGACGCCGGAGCGCTGAAGAAGGGTGAAGGGAGCCATGCGTTCATCTCCTGTTTTACAGATGGAGAATGATGTAACGCCTTTCCGTGTGACCGAATATTCGCTAATTATTCGCAATGGCTGAGCAAAAACGCACAGATATCGATTGGGAAGATCTCCGCTTCTTCTCGGCGCTCGCCAGGCATCGCAGCCTGTCGGCGGCGGCCCGCGCATTGAAGGTCAACCATGCCACCGTTGCGCGCCGGATATCCGCGCTCGAGTTGAGCCTCGGCGCGCAGCTCTTCGAACGCCGCCCCGATGGATATGTGCTGACGGCGCAGGGGCAATCGATATCGGCAGAGACTGCGGCGATGGCGTCGGCAGCCTCTGCGATCCGTGACCGAGTCGTCTCGCCGGAGGGGCCGGGCGGACGCGTACGGCTGACGACCATCCGTTCGGTTGCCGATCTGCTTCTCGCGCCAAATCTCGGCCAGATCCTTGATGGACTTCCGGGCATCGAGCTCGAAATCCTGACGGATGTTCGCGTCCACAGCCTTGCACATCGCGAGGCCGATATCGCGTTGCGTCTCGGCCGCCCGAAGGACAGCGACCTGACCGGCAAGCGCGTTGCCACCATCACGCACGGCTTCTACGCCAGTGCGGCGATGGCTGCCCGCTGGCGGGCAGGCGAGGCCGTGCCCTTGATCGGCTTCGATCTCGACAGCGAGCAGTTGATCGCCGAGGCGAGATGGCTCGAAACGCACTATGCGCATCATTCCTATTCGGTGCGCTCCGGCAGCACCATCACGCAGGCGGTTGCCGCCGCAAACGGCATGGGCGTCGTCATGCTGCAACGCTTTCAGGCGAGGGAATATCCGTCGCTCGTCGAGATTGATTTCGGCGCTGTCATGCCGGGCCGCGAGCTCTGGATGCTGGCGCCATCGGGCCTCATGGGCGTGCCAAGGGTCAGCGCCGTCTGGGAGCGTCTGGCCATCCTGTTTGCGGGCCTTGGCGATCTCTAGCGCTTCTTCTCCGCCTTGATCCGCTTCACCACCATATCCAGCACGGCGCTGTTGCCGGTGATGAACCGCTCGGCCACGACCTTCAGCTGCTCGATATTCGTCGTGCTGGCATCGTCCAGATCGTCGTTGGCGCCCTGAAGCGCGCCGTCGATGCGGAAATAGGCAAGGGTCTCGGGCTTGGCAAAGCTCATGTCGGTCGAGCCTTCGGCATTCAGCCTGGCGCCCTTGGGGTTCAGCAGCTTGTTCGCCTGATAGGCCGCCGTGCTTGCCTGTCCCTGCATCAGCACGGAGATGAGCGGCGTGCCGTTCTGCGGGTTGATCCAGCCGAAGGCACCCCAGTTCTTGGCCTGCTGATAGGGGATCTTGCGGTTCTGCCGCCCGGTGCCGAGCGACAGCACGACGAAGCTGTCATCCGCCGCCTGCCAGAGTTTTCGCGCTTCGACATAGGCTGCCAGCACCGGATCGTTGGCAAACACGCCGCCATCGATCAGCGGGATCTTTCTTTGCGCGTCGCCGGCCGGCTTGCCGAGGTTCTCGACCAGCGCCGGCTCGAAATAGGTGGGTGCGGCAGAGGAGCCGCGCGCCGCTTCCCAGAAACGGAACTTGGCGTTCTCCATATCGCAATTGGTCATGAACACGGCTTCGCGCTGGTGAATGTCATAGCCGGTGATCAGCACCTTCGTCAGTCCGTCGGCAATCAGCGTGTTGGCCCCGAGACGGGCCTGGAGCTTCTCCTCCAGCGCCGTCGCATCGTAGCGCTCCTCCTGCCATCCGCCGATATTGAGGATGCGGGCGATGATTTTGGAATAGAAGATATCCTGGCCTTCGTCGGCATAGAGCTTGACGAGATCGGCAGGCGTGCAGGCGGCGATCTTCTTGTTCTTCGGGTTCGGGCAGGTCAGCCCGGCGGCGATGATGGCGCCGGTCGAGGTACCGCCGATCAGGTCAAAGGCCTCATGCATGGCCAGGTCCTTCAGGCGCTTGGCAAGCTCGGCGATCACAAGTGCAGGAATGAGGCCGCGGATGCCGCCCCCATCGATCGATAGAATAAAACGAACCGTCATGTTCCCCTCCGCTCCGAAATCATTCCGGGCGGCAGGGATTATGCTTCATGTATTATAAATTGCAACTCGAATAAATACACCAATAAATAGTTAACGATTGCGCTTCGACTGTGCCGTTGCGGCACGCCTAGAATTGCGTGATCACGCTGATACCGAGCCCCTCAGATCGTTCCATCGCGGTAAGGGCGGGCACGGCATCGGCGAGGCTGATCCGCTTGCCGATAAGCTTCTGCGGCGCGATCTTGCCGGCCGAAAGCATCGCCAGCATCGCGTCATAGCGCCAGGCCTGCATGCCGTGGCTGCCGTAGATCTCCAGCTCGTGGCCGATCACCTGCGCCATCGGGATCTGAGGCGTCGAGTGATCGCCGAGCATCAGGCCGATCTGCACATGCCGTCCGCGGCGCCGCAGGTTCTTGATCGAGTTGAAGCAGGTGACGGGGTGGCCGAGCGCATCGATGGAGACATGCGCGCCGCCCTTGGTGATCTCGCGCACCGCCTCGGGCACGTCGCCCACCGTGGCCGCATTGATCGTCGCCACCGCGCCGCATTCGCGCGCAAAGGCGAGCTTCTCGTCGGAGATATCGATAGCGATCGGATTGGCGCCGAGGGCCGCCGCGATCATGATGGCCGAAAGGCCGACGCCGCCGCAGCCGTGGATCGCGATCCACTCGCCGGGTCCGGTGCGGGCCTGATCGGCCACGGCCCGGAACGAGGTGGCGAAGCGGCAGCCGAGGCTGGCGGCCGTCGCATCGTCGATCGTTTCAGGCAGATGCACGAGGTTGGTCTCGGCATAGTCGATCGCCACATATTCGGCGAACGAGCCCCAATGGGTGAAACCCGGCTGGAACTGGTTCGGGCAGACCTGCTGGTTGCCGGAATGGCACTCGCCGCAATGGCCGCAGCCCGAGACGAAGGGCACGGTCACCCGGTCGCCGACCTTGAAACGCATCACGCCCTTGCCTGTGGCGACGATCTTGCCGGCCAGCTCGTGGCCCGGCACATGCGGCAGGCGGATATCGGGGTCGTGCCCCATCCACCCATGCCAGTCGCTGCGGCAAAGCCCGGTGGCGCCGACGGCGATGACGACGCCGTCTTCCGAGGGTGAGGGATCGGCCACGGTCCGGATCTCCGGCAGCTTGCCGAAGGCGTCGTAATACATGGCTTTCATAGTGCTCTCCCGCGTTCGAATCCGGCCCTATGATGGCACGGCGCGCGCCTCGCTTTCCATCATTTTTGCTGATCGATCCATCGCATCGGCGTGAAGGGCGAAGACGGAATGTTGCGGCGGGCAAAGCGCATGCGCCATTTTCTTGCGTCCGCTTTTTGAGCGATAGTTTCTCCTTGACCCCGCCAGTTTGGAAGGATTTTGCTTCTGCAACTTGTTTGAGGAGAAGAAAAATGGCCGTCAACACAGCGCCCCGTTCCACCACCTGGACCTATGTCGATGGCGAGTGGCTGACCGGAAATCCGCCGCTGATCGGCCCGACCTCGCATGCCATGTGGCTCGGCTCCACCGTCTTCGACGGCGCCCGCTGGTTTGATGGCATCGCGCCTGATCTCGACCAGCACTGCCAGCGCATCAACCGCTCGGCCGTCAACATGGGCCTGAAGCCGACCAAGACGCCCGAGGAAATCGAGGCGCTCGCCTGGGAGGGCATCAAGAAGTTCGACGGCAAGACGCCGATCTATATCAAGCCGATGTACTGGGCCGAGCATGGTGCGCCCTTCAGCGTCGTCACCGCCGATCCGGAATCGACCCGTTTCGTGCTCTGCCTCTTCGAAGCGCCGATGGGCGGCCATGGCGGCTCGTCGATCACGGTCTCGCCCTTCCGCCGCCCGACACCGGAGACGGCGATGACCGAGGCCAAGGCGGGCTCGCTCTACCCGAATTCCGGCCGCGCCATCGCCGAAGCCCGCTCGCGCGGCTTCGACAACGCGCTGATGCGCGATACAAACGGCAATGTCGTCGAGACGGCTTCCTCGAACGTCTTCATGGTCAAGGATGGCGTGGTGTTCACCCCGGTCGCCAACCGCACCTTCCTCGCCGGTATCACCCGCGCCCGCGTCATCGGCCTGCTCCGCCAGGCGGGTTTCGATGTCCGCGAGACAACGCTCTCGGTCGAAGACTTCATGAATGCCGACGAGATATTCACCTCGGGCAACTACTCCAAGGTCGTCGGCGTCGTCAGGCTCGATGGCCGTGATTTTCAGGAAGGCCCGGTCACGCGCAAGGCGCTGGAGCTGTATATGAACTGGGCTTATGGGCGGACGGCGAGCGGGGAGTAACGCCCGCTCCACCCTCAACGGCGCGCAGTCACACCGTCAGCATCCGCGCACGCTCATCCTGCGTGATTCCATAATCCTTGCAGGGCAGGCCGTCCGAAACCTCGTCACTGAGAAACGTCATCCCGAGCTTTTCGGCCACCTTGATCGACGCATCGTTGCCCGCGAAGATGTTGGCGACGATGCGTGGCAGGTTCAGCGTTTCGAAGCCGTGATCGAGCACCGGGCGGGCGGCTTCCGTCGCGTAGCCCTGGCCCCAGGCGTGGCGGTTCAGCCGCCAGCCGATTTCGATGTCGGGGCCGATCGTGTCGTAGGGGATCAGCATCACCCAGCCGAGAAACTGCTTCGGAGCGGTCTTGGCAAAGATCGACCAGTAGCCGAGGCCTTCGCCGAAATCGCTTTCCATGCGGTTGATGACGAAGCGCCTGTGCGCGTCCGGATCGGCCCAGGGGCCGGGGATATAGCGCGTCACCTCGGGGTCGCGGTCCATCGCCATACAGTCATCGAGATCGGCCAGCGTCCGCGGACGCAAAATGAGACGGTCGGTGACGAATATCTGCTGCAAGCGCTTCTCCCGTTGCATGCGGTTCCGTTCTGAAACGCAATCATAGCGCCGGGAGTTGCAAACGATAGTCTCAGTTTTCGTCTTTTGGCTTCACAATCCACGTGAAGACCGCACCGGCGGCAAGCAGGACACAGGTTCCCAGGAACACCGAGGGCATGCCGATATGGCCGCCGACGAAACCGCCGAGCACCGGCCCGGCCACCTGGCCGACATATTGCGATGAGACTGAGAGGCCGAGAATGCTGCCTGCCGCGCTGTCGGGCACGCTGTGGCGGATCACCGCCGAGATGCATGGCAGCAACCCGCCGAGCGCGATCCCCATCAGGAAGCGCAGGATGATCAGCTGCCAGGCGCTGGTGACGAAGGCCTGCGGGATCAGCAGAACCGCGGCCACCGCCAGCGCGCCTGCAATCACCGGCCAGTGGCCGATGCGGTCGGCGAGCTTTCCGAGCCGCGAGGCGGAGAGGATGCTGCCGAGCGCCGCTGCCGACATGACAACGCCTGCGATCATCGTCACGCTTGACTGATCCGCAACCAGATCGGCGACATAGACGGTGATGATCGGCTCGATCGACATGTTGGCGAGCATCAGCAGCATGCCGGTCAGAAGCATGGCGATGACGGGGCCCTTGTCGGGGATCGAGCGCCAGCCGCCGCTGGCCTTGGCGGCCTGCTTGCGGGCGGGGGACTTTTCTTCCTTGATCAGAAAAGCGGTGCCGAGGAACGCCAGGAAGATGAAGGCACCGGCGGCCAGAAATGTGCCGCGGATGCCGATCAGCGGCGGCAGCGCTCCGCCGATCAGCGGACCGACAAGATTGCCGGCCATAATGCCTGACGAGAGCATACCGAGCGCCCAGGCAGAGCGATCCTTCGGCGTCTGCGTCGCCACCAGCACCATCGAACCCGAGGAATAGCCACCGGCCAGGCCGACGAACAGCCTGAGCGCTACCAGCTGCCAGACGTCCCCCGCCATGCCCATCAGCGAAATGGCGATCGTCATGCCCAGACTGGCGCGCACCAGCATCAGCTTGCGCCCATAGATATCGCCGAGCCTGCCCCACAGCGGCGCCACGAACGCGGCGGCAAAGAAGGTCGCGCCATAGGCAATACCCGACCACTGGACGATCGCCGCATGATCGGGGACGCCGAGCTCCTCGACATAGAGCGGCAGGAAGGGAAGCAGCAGCGTCATCGCCACGATCGTCGTGAACGAGCCGATCAGCGAGACGGCGAGGTTGCGTTTCCAGTAAACGGACCCGGCCGCGGCGTCGGCTGCGTTCATCGGGGTGTCGGCCATATCAGGGGTTCTCTATGCGTCTTCGGAAGTCTTGGGGCGCGGGCAGCCTACGCCCGGCTTATCCCGGTGCCAAGGACGGATAGCGCCCGAACCGTCGGCTCATTTGCGGCTTTCACTGGTTTCCGCTATAAACTGATTGCAAATCGCAATCGGAAAAGAGGAGGAGGTTTGCGATGAGTGTGACGGACGATCGAGAGCAGATGATCCGCGCCCTGTTCGCCGCCTATCTCGAAGGCCGCCGGGATATCGTCGGCGCGATGCTGTCGGATGATTTCACCTTTTCCAGCCCGCGAGACGATCATATCGGCCGCGCCGCCTATTTCGACCGCTGCTGGCCAGAGCCGCCTGCCTTCCGCGCCATCGAGATCGAGTACCTCACCGTCTCCGGCGACGAAGCCGCCATCCGCTATCGTGCCGTCAAAAACGACAGCGCCGCCTTCCGCAACATGGAAAGCTTCCGCTTCAAGAGCGGGAAGATCGTCTCGGTCGATGTGTATTTCGGACGTGAGGCCAATGATCGATGACGACGAATACTGCGATCGCCGGCCGTTTTTCAGATCTTGCCTGGGGACAATTCACGGCTGGCAGGACCGGTTCCGAAAGCGCCGGGGCCGCCGTGCCATCCTCATCCTGTCCATTAACGGGAAAAACACGTGGGTTTAACCATGTTGCTTAGCCTTTGATTCATCCTCCCAGAGCAGTTTGCGGCCGGGGTGGCTGGGAACCAACCTCGAAGGATCGGAAGCTATGACCTATGCACTTGTGCTCTTCTCGGCCGTGACGGCGATCGTGGTGTCGATTTCGGCGATCGGCACGGCGCCGGCGCCAAACAGCAAGTGGCCGGAAATCCACCCGGAAAAGACCTCCAGACTGGTGCAGGCGCACCGGCCCTGATCCGCCACATTTTGCATGAACGGCGGGTTCATCGCCGGTTCAGGGCAGGGGGCTAAATCTCTCGCCTGGCTGGATTTTTGGAGAACCGCAATGAAGATCATCACGCTGGCAGCAGCGCTCGTTATCGGAGGCCTTTCGGCACTGTCAGCCGAAGCGATGCCGGTTGCGCCGCTTGCCGTGGACAATGCCGCCGCATCCGATGTGACCAAGGTGGATTACGCCTGCGGCCGCGGCTGGCACATGACCCGCTGGGGCGAATGCCGCCGCAACGACTACCGCCGCTATGCACCGCCGGTCCGCTACTGGCACCGTCCCCCGCCGCCGCGCTGGGGCTGGGGCGGCGGCTGGGAACGCCCGCGTCCCTATTACCGCGACCGTGATCGCGGCTGGGATGGCGGCGGCCGTTACGACCGCTACTGAGCGATAGTAAAGCGAATAGCAAACCGGGGCAGAGGCCCCGGTTTTTTGTTTTCGTAGCTCAGCGACGCTTCGGCGATTGATCTCTGTTGATGACAACCGGCGTTTAGTGTATCTCATAAATGAGGTACGTACGTCATTTCGGAACTCAACTGGAACGCGGGAGGCAGGACAGTGGAAACATTCAATCCAAAGCCGGAATTTGCCATCAGAGACGAAGAGGCACTTCGGGGCCTGTTCGAGCCGACCCATGCTCTCGCCATACAGAAGTGCCAAAACACGCTGGGCAGGCACGCGCAGGAATTTATCCGCCGCTCGCCGTTCCTCTGCATCGGCACACAGAGTTCGAATGGCAGCGCCGATGTCAGCCCGCGCGGCGACCCTGCCGGTTTCGTCAAGATATTGGATGAGCGCACCTTGGCGATACCGGACCGTCCGGGCAACAATCGCCTCGATACGCTGGTCAATATTCTGGCCAATCCAAATGTCGGATTGCTGTTCATCATCCCGGGGTTTGACGACACTTTGCGGGTGAACGGGACTGCCACTCTCTCGCGAGACCCCGGCCTGCTTGAGCGCATGCGTGTCAACGATCGTGTGCCGAAGCTCGCAATCTTGGTCACTATCAGCGAAGCCTTCATGCATTGCGCAAAGGCGTTCCGTCGCTCCCATCTGTGGAACCCCGAGCACTTCCAGGACCGCAGCGGAATGCCCTCGCTGGTGAAGATCATTCTGGACGAAACGACCGGGGCTCCTGCCGACGCGTCGGCAATGCGCAAGATCGATGACGATCTCGAAGCCGACTACAAGAGGACGCTCTACTAGCGCCGGGACATTCTGGCGGGCCGCGGCCTCGAGGTCACTTCACCTTCGCGGCAGCCGCGCTGACCTTTTCAGGGGTTGTCACCAGCGCGAATTCCTTCATCTCGGCGGGCTTCAGGTAATAGAGCCGGTCCGGCGGGGTTTCCATCGCGTGGATCCAGAGGCCAGGCTTGATGCCCATGGCGTCGAGATGGCGGGTGACATCGGCGGTGGTGCGCTGCGCATCCGACATGGCACGCTCGGGCGACAACTTTTCTTTCGTGCCGTTGAAGACCTGATGCACGCCGATCACCGCGCCGTCATCGGCGCTGCGGCTGACGCCACCGTAAAGAATGATCGGGCAGGAGGAGGCGCAGAGCGCGCCTTTCGCCACCGTTGTGCCGATCTTCCGCTCGCGGATCAGCTTCGACATGGCGAGCGCATCGCCGACCGCGCCGCCCGGCGAATCCAACGATACCGTCTTCACATATTCGCCACGCGCCTCGATCTCCTTTTGGAAACGGCCGGCGGCGCCGTATTCGATCGCGCCGCGCGCCAGCAGAATGCCGCCTGGTTGAAGCTCGAATGTCATCGGCTGCTTCAGCAGCTCGGCGCTGGTGGTGATCTCGGCAGGCGGGTTTTCAGGCTCGCCATCGGTCAGCGCTGGCGGCAGAACGGGCATGCTGTCAGGGGCGGCGGGATCGAAGACCGGCAGCGTGGCATTGGCGATGCTGAGATCGCGGAAATCGATCACCAGAAAGGCGACCGCGGCGGCGATCAGCGCATGCAGCACCAGCCGCGGCAGCGTCGAGTCGTCGGTGGCAAGCAGCCTGCGCTTTATCTGCTCGCCTGCCGCTTCGATCTTCATGTCTGCGGACCCTTGCGCGGTGGCTTGCCCGGCAGGTCGAGGCTGGTGACGTTGGAGGGTTCTGGCTCATGTTCCCCGGCAGCATGCGCTTCGGACGCCGCTTCGGCATGCCCATCCGCCTTCGCCGCGGCCTTGGCTTCCGCCCGGGCAACGACGGCCTCGATATCGATGCCGCGCGCCTGCAGCGCCCGCTGAACCTCGATTGCCTTAAGAAGCTCGGCGGCGGTGATCCGCTCGGCAAAGGGCATGCTCTGCTCCTGCCGCCGCAGGGCACCGTGGGCGACCGACAGCATCAGCACCAGCACGCCGGGCAGAAGGTCGATCGAGATTGCGCCCGCCCAACTGGGGATGAAGTCCGAGGCATAGCGCAGCACGGCTTCGGCCGAAGACAGCGGCACGAAGCGCCGCTCGCCGACAGGCTCGCGAGCGAGGATCTGGTCGGCAGCCTGGGACAGCACTTTCGATTGCGCGGCGACGGAGGAGCGGATCGTCTCCATCACCTGATCCTGCCGATTGGCGAGATCGACCTCGCGGCCATCGGCGACAGGGGCGATGAAGCCGAGCGACAGGTCCTCGGCGGCGCGCTTGACGGAGGGTGCGATCGAGGTCTGCTCCAGCGAGGTGATGACGCCGGTCAGCGTCACGACTTCGGCTGCGAACTGGTCAGCGCGCTCGTCGATGGCACCGGGCGCCGAAACCAGCGTGCGCATGGTTTCCAGATGCTTGCGCCCGTCATCGAAAAGAGTGGTGACGCGCTCGCGCGAGGCATTGATGTTGTTCTGCAGTTCGGTCAGCTGCGAGGCCATCTGTGACAGGAGCTGCACGACGCTGCCGGCACCCGTGGTGCCGGTCAGCGCGCCGGTCTCGCGCTCCTGATCGGCAAGCCGCTGGAAGCGTTCCTGCGTGCGCTGGATATCGGGCAGCAGGCTTTGCGCCGCCAGCGCATTCTGGTGCGCCCGGTCGAGATCGCCGGTGTAGTCCTCCAGCGTTTCGGCCAGATGCTGTTCGAGTGCTGCCGAACCCGCAAGAGCTGCCGCGTTCAGCCAGCTCGCCATGGCGATGATCATCGCGCAGCCGAGCGCCATGATGCAGAGCAGAGCCGTGCGCGCCGCCACCGTCGTCACATGCGGGTAGAAGCGGGCGAGATAGGTCCAGAAGGCATAGATCGCCACCGAAACCGCAGCCGAATAGATCAGCGCCGCAAAGAAGGTGGAGGTCGGCGAACCGTCGAGCAGGCTGCGCACGCCGAGATAGGTATAGACGCCGGATGCGAGCGCCAGAACCGCCAGCGCAAAGCGCGTCATCGTTTCCACGGCTTCGATGCCGTCGTGCAGGCGGTGAGATGCGCCAAGCGCCATGATATTCCTCCGGCTGGTATCCTCTTAAGAAACCCTTAAAATCCCGGCGAAAACAAGGCCTTCAAAATGAGCGGGCGCTTACTCCGCTGGCGGTACCCGCGCTGGCTCGCCGGAGAATTCCCGCTCACCGCCAAAGCTATCGCCCGAAGAGCGTAGCGACTTCTCGGAGATGTCGATCAGCGGCGAGAAGGTGGCTGCCGGCATGCGCACATCCTCGGGCTCGTCGAACGCAGCAGGTGAAGACCTGTCACCGCGGGCGACCTCCAGCTGGCCGTTCAGGATGGCGCGTTCGGCGCGCAGCTGGCGGATCTCGGATTTGGCGATCTCCAGGCTGGTGCGCAGCTGGCCGATTTCGTGGCGGTCGCTGTCCATGCGGGTGTCGAGATCGCGCCGCATGGCGTCGGCTTCCCGGTCGCGGCGCGTGCGCAGGCTTTCCGCCTCGCGCAGCTTCACCGTCAGTTCGTTATTATAGGCGGAAAGCTCGCGGCGGGCGGTCTCGCTCTCGGTTCCGCTCATGCGGGCGCGGCGCAGCTCTTCCTCGACGCGCTCGGCGCGCGAGATGGTGGCCGCGAGTTCCGATTTCAGCCGCTTCATCTCGCCGCGCGCCGATTGCAGTTCCTCATCGGTCATCTTGTTGCGGCCGTTCGCGGTGATCAAAAGCTTCTCGACCAGCTCGGCTTTGGAGCCGACGGCGTCGCTCTTGGTCGTCAGGTGGGCAATCTCGAGTGCCGAAGAGGTGGTGACCGTATGCAGCTCGACCTCGGCGCGCTTGTGGCGCTCCTCGACCAGCGACAGTTCCTGCTTCAGGCTGGCGACGGCCGTCTGCAGGTTGGAAACCAGCGCTTCCTGCGCCATCAGATTGCTCTTCAGGTGACCGCGCTCTTCCGTCAGCCGCGCGATGTCGCGGGCCTGCACGGCGCTTTCGCGGCGCGACGTTTCGGTCAGCAACTGGTGTGCCGTCGTTTCCAGATCGAGCTTTTCACGCGTGGCGGACAGTTCGCGGCTGCGGCTGTCGAGCTCCTGCTGCGCGCGCTTCAGAAGCATCGAGGCTTCGTCGAACTGCATGATCCGTCCGGCAAGCTCGCGCTCGGCGTCGAGCAGCCGCGTCTCGATGATCGAAAATTCCTCGCAGGTGATGCCGTGGACGTTCTGCAGCTTGGTCAGCTCTTCGCGCACCGCTTCGATCTCGATGCGGAATTGGCCGTTGGCGGTGCGGATGTCCTTGTTCTCGGCGGCAAGCCGCGCATTGTCCTCGTCGGCCTTGCGTCTCGCGCCGCTCTCGTAGTCGAGCAGCGAGCTGATGCGGGCGCATTCGGCCTGCAGCCGTCCGGTCTCGGAAAGCGAATGGTCATGGGCGCCGAGAAGCGTGGTCACGCGGTCCTGCAAAGCGGAAAGCCCCGCTATCAGCTCCTTGGAATTGCGCTGGTTTTCCTCAAGCACCGATCCGAAGGCCTGGAACTCGTTGATCTCGGGCATCTGGTAGGGCTGCGGCGCCGTTGCCTGGGGCGTCATCGGCTGTTCTGTGATGGAGGCCGGCCGGTAGGCCTGGCTGTTCGTGCGGATATCCGTCTTGCCCGGCTCGTCGCCCCGGCGGAAAAAACTCATGACCATCACTCGCGCCCCAAAAGATCGATGTCAAAATGCAGTTTCGAATTATCAATTCACGCTAATTAAGTTCGTCCTATCAAAGGTTGCTCTAACGATCTTTGCCCGGATAACTTGTGGCGCATCTAGGACCGCAAACCCGCCGCCTGTCAAAGCACCGTTCGATGAAATCAACAGTTTTTTAAGATTTGGACGGGCAGCGAGCGCTGCTTATTCTTCCGGCAGCAGGTTCAGCTTGTCGGTCTGCAGCTCGCTGCCGATCTCGGCGGCCTTCGACTGCTTGTCATAGACGCAGATATGGGTGACGAAGCCGTTGGCGCCCTTGGGCCGGCCGGTCACCAGCGCCAGTCCGTAATGTTCGCTGCCGAAGGGATCGACGACGGCGCGTGCCTCGTCGATCGAGACGGTGGCGGCCGCCTTGCACTTGGCTTCGACGTCGGCGGCAAAATCCTTCCAGGCGTCGTCGGAGGAGGCGAGAGCGCTGCCGGCGCACAGCGGCAGCAGAAGGGAGACGGAAAGGCGGATTTTATTCCTCTGCATCAGGGGCCTCGTTCGGTTCGCTGTGGCGTATCGTTCGGGTTTGTCTGCGCATCATCGGTGATTTTACCCCTCAAAGCCAAGCCCGCAATCAAGGCAATTTTTCCTCTGAGGCTGCCTTTTTTGATGTTTCCGCCGTTGCCACTGGCAGGTTCCGCTCCTATGTTCCGCCTCACCTGCCGATCACGCAACCCATTGCCAAGAGGAGACTTACCATGGCTTTTGAATTGCCCGCACTCCCGTACGACTACGAAGCGCTTTCGCCTTTCATGTCGAAGGAAACGCTGGAGTACCACCACGACAAGCACCACAAGGCTTATGTCGACAACGGCAACAAGCTCGCGGCTGAAGCAGGTCTGGCCGATCTCTCGCTCGAAGAAATCGTCAAGAAGTCGTTCGGCACCAACGCCGGCCTCTTCAACAATGCTGCCCAGCATTACAACCACGTCCATTTCTGGAAGTGGATGAAGAAGGGCGGCGGCGGCAACAAGCTGCCGGGCAAGCTCGAAGCGGCCTTCAACTCCGATCTCGGCGGCTATGACAAGTTCAAGGCTGATTTCGCCAATGCCGGCGCCACGCAGTTCGGCTCCGGCTGGGCCTGGGTTTCCGTCAAGAACGGCAAGCTCGAAATCTCCAAGACCCCGAACGGCGAAAACCCGCTCGTCCACGGCGCTACCCCCATCCTCGGCGTCGACGTCTGGGAACACTCCTATTACATCGACTACCGCAACGCCCGCCCGAAGTATCTCGAAGCCTTCGTCGACAGCCTGATCAACTGGGACTACGTCCTGGAGCGCTACGAAGAAGCCACGAAGTAATCGGTTCGAAGCGAACGGATTTGAAGACACCCGGTGCGAAAGCGCCGGGTGTTTTTGTTTGCGCAAGGTGCGCCCGCCGCGGCGGGCGTCAGCGCTCCGGACAGGATTTTCTGTTTCCGCGCCCGCGAACATGCTGGAGCCGCTTGCAATTTTCCGCGAATAGGCTGCTAGCTAGGGTTTCAACAGGAGGAGCAAATTATGGCCAAGGGTCAGGTTCGCAGCAACAAAGAGACACGCAAGCCGAAGAAGGACAAAGTGGCAGCCAAGGCCCCTCCCGCTCTCGGCTCGCAGGTGAAGTCGAGCGAAAGCGACGTCAAGAAGAAGTAATTGGCGCAGAGCGACGCCAATCATCATCGCTGCCGTCGCTGACGGCAGCGATGTTCGCGCGCGCAAAGCCCGCGCCCCGCAGAACATTGCGATCTCTACGGAAGATCCGGCATATCCAACCGCACCAGCGATGGTGCGGCGGGCAATCGTCACGCCCGGCCGGCGACTCACACGCAGCAATTCCTTTACATTTCGTCCTACCGGCACGACGGAGGGTCTCCCGGTGCTTTCCCGCTGCCCGGCATCCGGACCTTTTTTGGTATTTGGTTAAATGACCGCCCGGCGCGATGCGCCATTTCGAAACTGATTAAAGTTTTTAATCATGTTCTGAATGAGGCTGTGCGGCATCAGGTTGCAGGCGATTCTAGCGCATAAATTGCGCTAAAAAAGCAACTTTTTGTAAAGTTCGCACTGAATTGCAACCTTATTGACAGGTGCTTTCCGGCTTGCTCGAAAGCTGTCCGGCCGCCCGTTTTGCGCGGCGGCATGCACAGTATTTCCTTTTTAAGCAATTGAAAAAGCAGGGTGAGCTTTTAACAATGATGACGAACATCACATACCGGTCTAACGCCGGATCCACGGCGCGGCGCCTTCTGGAAACCTCGGCGCTGACGCTGGTCTTCTCCGCCGGATTGCTCGCTGCCGGAATGGGCGCGGCACGCGCGGATAGCATCGATAACGGCTATGGCAGCAGCCATCCGATCAATATCATCTATCCACAAATGGGCGAAGGCCGTAGCGCCGGCATCAGCGGCAATGGAAAGGTTGTCGTCGGTCAAATAGTTACCAACGACTTGGCCGCGCCGCATGCCTTCACTTGGGGAATCAACGATGAATGGACGTTTCTGGATGGGCTTCCCATCGTATCGTTCGTGTCGACGGTTTCGTACACCACGGCTCTCGCCGTCAACTATGATGGCTCGGTCATCGTCGGCACGTCTTCAGAGGGCGGCGGCCGGCAACATGCCGTACGCTGGACGAACGGCACTCCTGAAGAACTCACTGGTGTAACCGATGCGGTCAATACGGTCGCAACCGGCCTCAGCCGAACCGGCTCTGTGATCGTCGGATACTCCGAATTTGATAGCAGTCCCAGCACCAGCCAGGGCATTCGTTGGGAGGGTACCGACATGCGGACTCTCGCCGGACTGAATGGCAGCGAGATGTCGAAAGCATTTGGCGTGAGCGGTGATGGTAGCGTCATTGTTGGTGAAGCCCAAGATGGCAACAATCCCGGCAACAGGTATGCCGTGCGATGGACCGACCAAGGCACAGAGGTCCACGATCTTGGCAGTTTGCTCAGCGGAAACGGAGTGTGGTCCACTGCATCCGCTGTCAGCAGCAATGGTTCTGTTATCGTCGGTTCCTTTGGGCAGGACTCGGGCACCACTCACGCCTTCCGGTGGACTGCCCAAGGCACGGCGGATATCGACAACCGTGGCAGCGAGGCTTATTCCGTTGCCAATGCCGTCAGCGGCGACGGGTCGGTGATCGTCGGTCAGCTTCGGCAAGGGGCCGCCGATCGCGCGTTCCGGTGGGCCAATGGTCAAATGCAAACAGTCGAGGATTGGCTTGAAGACAATGGTGTCGAGCTCGGTGGCAGTGATTTCACCACGACTGCGACCGGCGTTTCCGAAGATGGCAAGGTAATCGTCGGCGATGCCGAGAACGGCCATATGTTCATTGCCCGTGCAATCACTTCGGGCGACACCGACACGCCCGGCACCACCTCCGGCATCATCGACGTCCAGCAGTACAACACCACCCTCGTTGCCAAGCCCTCCGCACAGGTCGGTCTCGGCTATGCCAACACCGTCCTCCAGGGTGCACATGGCGAGCCGATGCGCGATCTGCTCGGTCTCGGCCAGCGCTCCGTCGCCTTCACCTCCGACATCGGCTATGACGACAGCCGCGTTTCGAACGGCGGCGTCGGCATCGGCGACGTGACCTTCGGTTACGGTCTTGCGGAAGGCGTCACCGCCCGCTTTGCCGGTGGCGGTCTCTACACCAAGCAGGATATCGAGACCGGCGGCGACTTCCATCAGGCAGCCTTCTACATGTCGCCCGAAGCCACCATCGCGCTCGGCAGCAGCAACGTCTATGCGACGATCGGCGGCTACTATTCGACTGGCCGGATGAACATCCACCGCGGCTATATGAATGGCGCGGCGATGGACTTCTCGCATGGCGAAACCGACGTCGATACCTACGGCGCCAAGATCCGCTTCGACTGGTTGAACGCGGCGACGATCGCAGGCACCAAGCTGACGCCCTATGCCAGCCTGACCTACGCTCACTCGCATATGGACGGCTACACGGAAGAGGGCGGCTCCTTCCCGTCGGCCTTCGATTCCGTCAACGACCACTCGACGGTCGCCCGCATCGGCGTCGACTTCATTCATGACGTGACGGACACCGTCCGCCTGACGGCCCGCGCCGAAGCCGACTACCGCTTCGAGAAGACCACGGCCGGCACCAGCGGCCAGATCGTCGGCCTCTCGGCCTTCGAATTCGACGGCGAAGACGTCAAGCAGCTCTGGCTGCGCGGCGCCATCGGCACCGAGTTCGACGTCGCAGGCGGCACCGCCTCCCTCGGCATCAACGTCACCACCGAAGGCGACGATCCGAACGTCTGGCTGCGCTCCGGCTGGAACGTCAAGTTCTGATCATTGCCTCGATAGTCCTGAAAAGACACACCCGGCGTCATCGGCGCCGGGTGTTCTCGTTTGCGGCTGCACGCGATAAGCGCCGCGCCGCCGGACCATTTTTGGGCACAAGCCTAAAAGCGGCGCCTTGGCGCTGGTCAATCCAAATTGCGTTAATGCTAAAGCGCTATGGCTTGTTGCCCCAATTTCCAAAGAGGACACTACCCATGAAAATCTTGCTTGCAGGCGTCGTTCTGGCCGCATTGCTGCCCGGCATCAGCCAGGCCAAGACGCTTGAATTTCCAAGCGACGCGCCGATCGCCGAAATTGCCATCCCCGACGCCTGGAACCCTGAAGAGACCGATACCGGCATCCAGGCGACCTCGGCAGACTCCGCCATCTATCTCTCGATCGACATTGCCGACGAGAAGACGACCGACAAGGTCATCGACGATGCCGTCGCCTTCCTTGAAAAGAACGGCGTCAAGATCGACGGTTCGACCCAGAAGAAGTCCGATGAGCAGATCAACGGCATGGACATGACCAATTTCGACTGGACCGGCAAGGACGACGACGGCGCCGTCAATGTCGGCCTGTCGCTGCTGTCGCCGAAAGCCGGAAAGCTCCTGGTCATCACCTATTGGGGCTCCCAGGGCACCCAGGAAGCGCATGCTTCCGAACTGCAGGGTATCATCAGCTCGCTGAAGGCTGCTGAGTAAGTGCGACAGGCGGATGCTTCTCTATGGAGCATCCGCCTGTTCCAGACGGCATCAGGCAACCGCCTGAAACGGCATCGCCTTGATCTCGGTGACATCCCGCTTCGGTGGCGTGCCGAAGGTGCGGGCATATTCGCGGCTGAATTGCGAGGCGCTTTCATAGCCCACTTCATAGGCCGCCGTCGCAACGCTGGCGCCATCCGCCACCATCAGCCGCCGCGCTTCGAGCAGGCGCAGGTTCTTCTGGTATTGCAGCGGCGTCATCGCCGTCATCTCCTTGAAATGCTGATGGAAGGACGAAGGGCTCATGCGGGCTGCTGCCGCCAGCTGCTCGATGCGCATGGGCGTTGTGAAATTGTCGCGCAGCAGGTTGATGGCATCGGTCATCCGCCTTGCGTGGCTGCCGGGCAGTGCCAGCTTGCAGACCTCGCGGCCGTTAGGCCCCGTCAGCAGCCAGTAGCAGATCTCGCGCATGATCGCCGGATAGAGCACCGGGATCGCCTTCGGCGTCTCCGTCAGCCGCACGAGGCGCAGCACGCAATCGGCCAGCACACCGTCGAAGTCCTGCACGAAGACACCGGCAGCACCTTCGCCCGCCGGACGCGGCGGCTCTTCCATCGCCTCCATCACCTCGCGCAGGATCGCCACGTCGAAATCGATGTTGAGGCCGATATAGGGCGCCTCCTTGCTGGCTTGGGTTATCTGCCCCAGCGCCGGCACTTCGAAGGTCACCACCAGCGACTGCATCTCGTGGTAATCGAACACCCGGTCGCCGACCATGATCTGCTTGGCGCCCTGCACGACGACGCAGATCGTCGGCCGGTAGATCATGTGGCGCGGCATGACAGGCTGGCCGACGCGCGAGACGGAGAGGGCAGGGACCGGCGTCTGGAAGCGCCCCTCGGCATCTCCCGCGAGCCGGTCGATATAATCGAGAATGGCATGTCTCAAGGGTGTCAGCATGGAAAGAAACTCCTTGCCTGAAGGTATGCGCCACAGAGGCGCCTCCCGCAACTGGCTTGGAGGAATAGGCAAGAAATTCGAGAGTTCCGGCATCAACAGAAAGCCGTTTCGGGCCTACCGTCAGAGCATCCCATCCAACAGAGGAATGCGAAGATGTCCAGCGAAACGCAAGTGAATTCAAAGCACAAGATCGCAATCGTCACCGGCGGCAGCCGCGGTCTCGGCCGCAACACGATCGTCAACCTGGCAAGGCGCGGCGTCGATGTGATCTTCACCTACCGTGCAAATCGGGCAGAAGCCGATGCGGCCGTTGCCGAGATCGAAGGGCTGGGCGCCAGGGCTTTCGCCTTCCAGCTCGACACCGGCCGCATAAGCGATTTCGATGCCTTCGTCGAACAGGTGAAGGAGGTGCTGCAAACGCTTGGAACCGATCGGTTCGACTACCTCGTCAACAATGCCGGCAACAGCTATCACGCGCCGATATCAGAGACGACCGAAGAGGCCTTCGACGAGCTCGTCAACATCCATTTCAAGGGCGTCTATTTCCTGACGCAGAAGCTGCTGCCGCTGATGAATGACGGCGGCCGGATCATCAATATTTCCAGCGGCCTTGCCCGCTTCACGGTGCCCGGTATTTCCGCCTATGCCTCGGTGAAGGGCGCCATCGAGGTCTTCACCCGCTATCTAGCTAGGGAACTCGGCCCGCGCCGCATCACCGCCAACACGGTGGCTCCCGGCGCCGTCCAGACCGATTTCAGCGGCGGCGTCGTCCGCGACAACCCAACCTATAACAAGATGGTCTCCGACACGACGGCGCTCGGCCGCCCCGGCCTGCCCGACGATCTCGGCCCGATGATCGCCTCGCTTCTCTCTGACGACAACCGCTGGGTCAACGGCCAGCGCATCGAAGTCTCCGGCGGCGCTAATCTCTGAGGCATCAACGCGCGTGGCTGTGGCCAGCCACTCAGCCGCGCGCCGCCCACAGCAGCCCGCGCCGCAGGATCTCGCGCATATGCGGATGCTCGTATTCGGCCGCCACATGGCCGAGGGCCGAATAGAAGACGCGGCCCTGTCCGAAATGCCGCTTGAAGACGACGGGCATCACCACGTTGCGCGCCGCCTCGTCATGTTCGCCGCTGAAGGTCGTCGTCGCCAGCACTTCGACGGTCGGGTCGTAGTGCAGGTAATATTGCTCAGAGCGATAGTCGAAGTCGGGAATGCCCTCGACGACCGGATCGTTCTGCCTGGTGATGTTGACGCGGAAGTCGATGATATTTCCGGGGTGCGAAACCCAGGTGACGCCGGAGACATAGCGGAAGGGCGCGCTTTCCTTGAAGGAGGTTGCCAATGCCCCATGCGGCCCGCCAAGCCCCAGCCCGCCGCGCACCGCCTCGACCAGCGCATCGGCATGCGCCTTTTCCAGCTTCTCACCGGTGATGATGGGCACCAGCAGGTCGGCCTTGGCGATATCGGGTGAGCCGAAGATGCCGAGATCGCCCGTTACTTCAGTGGAAAAGCCGTTCTTCCGCAGGATGTCGCCGACAACGCCAGCGCATTCCTCCGGCTCGTGACCCTTCCATCCGCCCCAGACGACGATTGCCTTGCGCATTCCTCCGCTCCCATGCTGATTCCTCAAAATCTCAGGGCAACATAGGGCGAAGATCGTCTGATGTCAGGCCGGAGGATTGGCCCAGCCGCGCATCCATTCCTCGCGCAGCCGGTCGCCGTCGCCGCGGAAGAAGGCCGCAGCGCTCTCGCAATGCTCCACACGGTCGCTGCGGAAATTGCGGATCGCCCTGCGCAGCTCGCACCAGCCGACGATATTGGCGTATTGAGAATAATAGATCAGCGCGATCGGCCGGATGATGCGCTCGGTCGCGCGGCCCAGTTCGTCGCGATAGTCGAGCGACAGTTTCTCCTCGTCGCGGATCGCCCGCCTGACCATGCCGAGATCGAAACCGGCAGGCGGCTGCGCCACCGAGCCCCAGGCATAGAGCGCCTTGTTCTCCATCGCCTGCCGGAGCGGACCGGGAACGGCACCCGATATCTTCTGGTTCACCCGCCGCGCCGCCTGTTTCAGCTCGTTGTCGCCGGTGCGATCGAGAAGCGCGAGCGACAGCACGATCGCCTCCATCTCCTCGATCGAAAACATCAGCGGCGGCAGGTCGAAACCTGGGCGCATGATATAGCCGATGCCGCGCCCGCCCTCGATCGGCACGCGCATCGCCTGGAGGGCAGCGATATCGCGGTAGATCGACCGGACCGTTACCTCCAGCTGGTCGGCCATCGCCTGTGCCGTCATCGGCTTCTTCGAAAGCCGGAGGATCTGGATGATCTCGAAAAGCCGCGATGCCTTGCGCATTTTGCCCGCTCGTTGAAACGCTCCTGACAATACACTGTCAGTTGCCCTTCCGTATAGCCATTGCTTATCGGGTTGAAATCAAAGGCGGAGAGCGAAATTCTGCCGCCAAACAGCAAACGGGCAACTGACATGACATATAGCGAAAACCTCTGGCTCTATTTCACGCTTCTCTTTGGCATCATCATCGTGCCCGGCATGGACATGCTCTTCGTGCTCGCCAACTCGCTGACCGGCGGCCGGGCACGGGGCATGGCGGCAACGGCGGGCATCATGGCGGGCGGGGCAGTGCATTCGCTCTACGGCGCGATCGGCGTCGGCATTCTCGCCAGCCTGCTGCCATCGCTCTTCGCGCCGCTGCTTTTCATCGGCGCCGCCTACATGGTCTGGATCGGTTTCACGCTGATCCGCAGCTCGATCACCGTCAACGAGGTCGGCGATGGTGCCGTGCGCACCGATTGGCGGGCCTTCCGCCAGGGCGCCATCACCTGCCTGATCAATCCCAAGGCCTATCTCTTTATGCTCGCCGTCTATCCGCAATTCCTGAAGCCGGTCTACGGGCCGATCTGGGTGCAGGGCGTGATCATGGGCCTGATGACGCTCGCCACCCAGTTCGCCATCTACGGCGCCGTCGCCTTCACCGCCGACCGCAGCCGCACCCTGCTGATCGCCAATCCCGGCGTCACCATCATGGTCGGCCGTGTCGCCGGAGCACTGCTGATCATCGTCGCGGTCCTGACAGCGTGGCACGGCTGGGAAACGGAAGTGCAATTCTCCGGCGCCGGCAATTGAGCTATGATCTGATTCTGGCGCGGCCCGTGCCTCCCCCCTCCGAAGGGAAAGTATCGATCATGCAGGGCATCTGATCATCGAACCCACTGTCCGGGCACGACGCATAAGGAGGGAATGCAGCCATTGCCCGTATCAGGAGGTTTATGATGAAACTGTCTGCACCTGTCTATCGCCTGAAACGAAAGGCAAAGCTCCTATCCCGCGAAGAGAACATTCCCCTGCACGAAGCACTCGACCGGATCGCCGCCAGGGAAGGCTTTTCGGGCTGGAGCCTGTTATCCGCGCGATTGGCGGAGGCCATGCCGGCAAGCGAACTCTTCGCCCGCCTCAGCCCCGGTGATCTCGTTCTCCTCGGCGCGCGTCCCGGCCACGGCAAGACGCTGATAAGCCTGGAGCTTGCCGTCGAGGCGATGAAAGCGGGCCACCGCAGTGCCTTCTTCACGCTGGAATATACGGAGAGGGACGTCCTCGACCGCTTCCGCATGATCGGTGCCGATTGGGAGCGCTACAAGGCGCTCTTCGAGTTCGATACGTCGGAGGCGATCAGCGCCGACTACATCGCCGGCCGCCTGTCATCCGCCGCGCGTGGCACGCTCGTGGTTATCGACTACCTGCAGATCCTCGACCAGCGGCGGGACAAGCCGGATCTGATGACGCAGGTGCGGACGCTGAAGGCTTTCGCGCAGGAAAGAGGCCTCATCATCGTCTTCATCTCGCAGATCGACCGCTCCTACGATCCGGCGGTGAAGCCGTGCCCTGATATGACGAATATCCGGCTGCCGAACCCGCTGGATCTCAGCCTGTTCGACAAGGCGTGCTTCGTAAACAACGGGGCGATCGAGTTCCGGGCGGCTTAGCACTATCTCCCTATGTGCCCGCAGCCCCCTCATCCGCCCTGCGGGCACCTTCTCTCCCCGCCTGGGAGAAGGGGACACGAGACGGCGCGGGAACTCCCTTCTCCCCTCGGGGAGAAGGTGGCGGCAGCCGGATGAGGGGGCCACCGATGCCAACGTCGCGCAATTTCGCTAGCTCCCTACCAATTTGAAATCCCTGTCATATCACCCAATTGTTACTTCGCGGCCCGGAGAAACTTGCCATCATGCGGCCGCGAATAAGAGGCGCCGGGATTCTAAGCCCTCGGTATCCAAGAGGAGTCTGCAATATGAAATTCAAAGTGATAGCGGCGGCCGTCATGGTTGCCGGAATGGCGGCCACGGCGGTCTTCGCTCAGGACGGCACGCATGAAGCGCGTGAAGCCATGATGAAGAAGATCGGCGGTTCCGTCGGCGCCATGTCGGCCATTGCCAAGGGCGAAAAGCCCTACGATGCCGAAGCCATCAAGGCGGCGCTGACCACCATTTCGGAAACCGCCAAGGCGTTTCCCGAGCAGTTCAAGCCCGGCACCGAGCAAGGCGACAAGGAAGCCAGCCCGAAGATCTGGGAAAACATGGCGGACTTCAAGGCGCGTGCCGACAAGCTCAGCACCGACGCCGATACGATCCTCGCCCAGCTTCCGGCAGATTCCGCCGGTGTCGGTGGTGCGCTGAAGACCCTCGGCGCCAATTGCGGCGGCTGTCATCAGGCCTACCGCCTGAAGGAATAGCGGTAGGTCTTTCCCATCCTTGAAGCTTTCGGTCCGTTCCCGTCTTGCCGCGGGTGCGGGCCGGTTTATGTTTAGATGCAGTGATTGCAAAAAGGGGAGCGGCAGATGGTCCGCAGGTTCATCCGGTTCTTGCTCTGTCTGATCGGCGTCGCCGTTCTCGGTGGCGCCGTTTTCTATTTCATCACCGCGCCCAATCCGCTGCCCGAGAGCCACTGGGCCGGTCTCGGCGAAGCTGATCTCAAGAATGGCGAAATGGTCTTCTGGGCAGGCGGCTGCGTCAGCTGTCATGCGGCACCCGGTTCGCAGGGCAATGCCAAGCTCGCGCTCGCGGGCGGTCTGGCACTGAAGAGCCCCTTCGGAACCTTCCACGTTCCCAATATCTCCCCGGATGAGAAGGCCGGTATCGGCGCCTGGACGCTGGCGCAATTCGGCAATGCCATGAAGCGCGGCGTCGGCCCGCAGGGTCAGCATCTCTATCCGTCCTTCCCTTACGGCTCCTATGCGCGCATCAGCGACAAGGATGTCGTCGACCTCTTCGGCTACATCAAGACCCTGCCGAAAAGCGAAAACGTCGCGCCGCCGCACGAGCTGCCGTTCCCCTACAATATCCGCCTGGCGCTCGGCGGCTGGAAGTTCCTGTATTTCAACGATCAGCCCCGCGTCGTGCTCGCCAATGCCGACGACAAGCTGAGGCGCGGCCAATATCTCGTCGAGGGCCCCGGCCATTGCGGCGAATGCCACACCCCGCGCGACGCGCTGGGCGGCTTCAAGCCCGACATGTGGCTGGCAGGCGCCCCGAACCCCGAAGGCGAGGGACGCATTCCCAACATCACCCCGGGCGGCCAGGATGTCGGCAACTGGAGCGAGGCCGACATCGCCAACTACCTCGAAACCGGCTTCACCCCCGACTTCGACTCCGCCGGCGGCTCGATGACCGAAGTCCAGCAGAACATCGCGCATCTGCCGAAGAGCGACATCGAGGCGATCGCCGCCTATCTGAAGGCAGTGCCGAAGCGGTGATGCTTGCAAAAAATGCTAGCACCGCTTATCTTGCCACGGGATGAATGGGCGCCACAAACGGACATTGCAGTCAGTCTTTCGCGATCCGGTGTCCGGCTCGATCGTGTGGGATGACATCGAAAGGCTGTTGCTGGCTGCCGGTTGCGTCATCGTCGAAGGAAGCGGCTCGCGCGTGCGGTTCGAAAAGGACGGCAAACTGGCTTTCTTCCATCGCCCGCATCCGGAAAAGGAAGCCAAGCGCTACCAAGTGAGGGATGCCAGGCGCTTCCTGCAGTCATTGGGAGTTGAGCCATGAATGTGATGAGTTACAAGGGTTATGCTGCGCGCATCGAATTCGATGCCGAAGATGAAATCTTCTTCGGCAATATCGCCGGAATTTCCGATGTCATCGGCTTCCATGCCAACACTGTCGAGGACCTGAAAAGCGCCTTTCACGAGGCCGTCGACGACTATCTCGAGACCTGCCGCAAGATCGGCAAGGAGCCGCAGAAGAGTTTCTCCGGCAAGATGATGTTCCGCGTCGATCCGGATGTGCACGCCCGCGCCGCAAGGGCGGCCGAATTGGCAGGCAAGAGCCTGAACCAGTGGGCGGAAGAGGTGTTGGCGAGCGCCGCGGATAAGTCTGCGGCGTGATTCTGTTATTGGACGTCAAGACGTGTCTCAACTTCCCTTGTTCTCGTGACGGGCACAGAAATTAGTGCAGTGAGACAGCACGCAGCCTACATCCCCAGCTGCCTCTCAATCGCCGCCTTGTCGATCACCGACCAGACTTCACGCACCTTTTCATCTTCGAACCGGTAGAACACGTTCTCCGGAAAGCTGAGGCGCCGGCCGTTGACCGGTAGTCCCATGAATATCCCAACGGGCGTGCAATCGAAGGCCAGGCGGGCGGCAATATAAGGCGGATCGGCGGCGAGCAGTTCGATGGTAAAGCGAAGGTCGGGGATTTCGCGATAGTCGTTCTCCAGCATGGCGCGATAGCCGGCCACGCCGAACGGTCGGCCATTGTGTTGGGCATCGGGATGGACGAAGGCGTCGAGCTGCGGCCAATCCTGTGCATTCAGGCAGTCGATGTATTGGCGGTAAATCTCTTCCAGCTTGTCTTTTGTCACAGCGGTGCCATTCCTTGTCTGTCGCCAACTCTCTCCGATCGAGTTAATCCGAAAGGAGTATAGAGGTTCCACATCTTTCCCGTGCGTGGTGCTGCCCGGAAGAGGTTGCAGATGAATATGCAGTCGCGCCATGGTTATATTTAAGTTTAAAAAGTATTATTCCATCCAGAGAGAACAAATAAATGCCGCATTGCAGCACAATTGTTTCCGTGCTGCCCGATGCTTGCCGCCTTGGCGAGATCTCATCCGTGACTGACTGAAGAACGCTCTGGTCTTCTGTAAGAAAAGGATAGTTGAATGCACGGCATATCTGTCTCCCGGAATAATGATCTTGAAGCCGTCGCCCGCAAAGGCGGCAAGCTGCGCCGCATGGCGGTGCGCATCCCGACCTATCTTGCCGATGTCAGGGAGAACCCGGCCTGGCTGCCGATGTTCCTGCTGGCGCGCACCATTCCGGGCCGCCGCGCCCATTGGCTGACGGCAAGGCGCGTCAATGACGGGGAACAGGCGCTGCCGTCGATGTTCGAGGGAGCCGATGTGGAAACTGTCGTTGCCAGCCTCAGGGGCGAGGGGCTGTTCTCGGGGCTCGTGCTGCCGGAGGGCATTCATCGGCAGATCGCGCGCTTTGCTGCGGAGACGCCGTGCTTCGGCAATTTCGATCGCCGCATGGAATTCCTGGCGCCTGAGCACCGCGATGCCGAGAAACGCTTCGGCCGCCCGCTGCTCAGCGGTCACCATTTCGAGCGGGCTCTCGATTGCGATGCCGTGCTTGCTGTCCAGCGCGATCCGCTGCTGTCGGCGGTCGCGAGGCAATATCTCGGCGCCCAGGCGCAGCTGATCACCACCCGCATCTGGTGGAGCTTCCCGACCGAAGCCAGCGAAGCCGATCGCAGCCTCGCCTCGCTCGACAAATATCACTTCGATCTAGACGACTGGCGGATGCTGAAGTTCTTCTTCTATCTCGTCGATGTCGATGAGGGCACCGGCCCGCATGTCTATGTCAGGGGCAGCCACAGAAGGCGTAGCGTCAGGCATCAGCTGACCCTGCTGGTCGGTCATCCGGCGGACGAAATCCTGGATTACTATGGCAGCGATAGCGCCGTGACGCTGACCGGCAAGGCCGGGCAGGGCTTCGTCGAGGATCCCTTCGGCTTCCACATGGGCACAGTGCCTGTCACCGCGCCCCGGTTGATGATGGAGGTCGGCTTCGGCGTCTCCAAGCCATCCCGGCGCCGCTTCCACGGCGAGCCGGTGATCCGCTGAAACGCCGGAAGGCGCTCAGGCGAGCGCCTGCATATAGCGCATGCCGGTCACCGGGCGCGCTGTGAAATCCATGTACTGGTAGAAACGATGGGCCTGGATATTGCCGGTCGCGGCGCTGACCGAAAGGTAGTCGCAGCCGGCGCCCTTTGCCGTCTCGCGGGCGCGGTTGACGAGGTGCTGGCCGATGCCGTGGCCGCGATGGCCGTCGCGAACGAAGAGATGGTGCAGATCCATGCCGCGCTTGCCTTCCTGGGCGCGATAGAGCGGGCAGAGGATCGCGTAGCCGATCAGACCTTCATCGGTTTCCGCCACCAGCGCGGTGATCCACGGCACGGTGCCGAACAGGTCACGCTCCAGCTGTTCCATCGTCGATGCCGAGGCATCGCCATGGTGGATGGCAAGCAGGTTGATCATGTCGTTGAGTTCGGGCAGATCGCGCGGCTTGGCCGTGCGGATGGTCACCACCGGCGGGCGGATCAGCGAAATTTCACTGTCTTCGATTTCAATCATGGCCTTCGCGTCCTTGTGTGTTTCTGCCGTCAGGACGCTGCTGATACAACAAAGCCGCCTGACGGCGGCTTGTTGACAATATGATCTGTCGGGCCGCCCTCTAGAGGTACAGCCAAAAGTACGAGCGGTTGATGTGCGCGTTCTGGATCATGAAATGATAGATTCTCCAGAACGGAAACTTTGTCAATGGCACTTCGGGCAGCCTTTGGAGGTATGCCTGCAATTAGCAGAAGGCATAGATCAGCCCGGCGATTGCCGCGATGCAGATCACCGTCAGCGCCCCGCGCTCGATCCGCCCACTCATCGCGGCCACCATGCGGCAAGCGATGAAAGGCTGAAGATCAAGACGACAAGCGCCATGATCGCGCACCATCCAAGGATCCGGCGGACGGCTGGTGGAGTGCGCAGCAGATAGGTTTTCAACCCGGCCGGCGGCCGCGCCATGGGCTCAGCGGACGTCACATCCGGCCGTTCGTTTTCCGTATTCGCCATATGGGCGACCTCGCAATGCAGCTCAATGTCAGCCGTTGCATCCCCATGAAAGCGCGCCGGAGTGGATGCTACACCGGCAACCCTGTTCTGGCTTTTGCATTTGACATGTCGGCGAAGATAACCGCGCACCAGACGCTTCGCGAATTGCAGGAGCGCGCGCGTGGATGGCCAAGGCAAGTTTGACAAAAGCTATGGATGCAAAGGTCCTCGCAACGATCCCGCGACGGATTCTCTCACCAAGTGGCCCTGATGAAAAACGAGAAGATTTTTGTTACCCGACCCAGCTTGCCGCCACTGGAAGAATTCATTCCATCGCTGGAGAAGATATGGGACAGCAAGATCCTGACGAATGGCGGGCCTTTCCACCAGGAGCTTGAAGAGCGCCTCGCGGAACATCTTGGCGTCGGGTATGTGAGCCTGTTTGCCAATGGCACGATGGCCTTGCTGACCGCGCTTCAGGCATTGCGCATCACCGGCGAGGTGATCACCACTCCGTATTCGTTCGTCGCCACCTCGCACTCGCTTCTGTGGAACGGCATCCAGCCTGTCTTCGTCGATATCGACCCGGTCACGCTCAACATCGATCCGGCACGCATCGAAGGCGCCATCACCCAGCACACGACGGCGATCATGCCGGTTCATTGCTACGGCCATCCCTGCGATGTCGATGCGATTCAGCGCATCGCCGACAACTACAATCTCAAGGTCATCTATGACGCCGCCCATGCGTTCGGCGTCAAAGACCATCGCGGCAGCGTCCTGAACTATGGCGACCTTTCTGTCGTCAGCTTCCACGCGACCAAGGTCTTCAACACGTTCGAGGGCGGCGCCATCGTCTCTCCCGACGCCAAGACCAAGGCACGAATCGACAATCTGAAGAATTTCGGCCATGTCGGCGAAGTGACCGTCGTGGCACCCGGCACGAACGGAAAGATGAGCGAATTCAATGCAGCGCTCGGCGTTCTGCAGCTGAAATATGTCGATGTCGCAATCGAGGCCCGTTCCCGGATCGATGCCGCCTATCGCGAACAGCTTGCAGGCATCAAGGGCATCCATTGCCTTGGCGCATCAACGGAAACTGTCGCCAACTATTCCTATTTCCCGGTCCTCATCCGTCCGGATTTCCCGATGTCGCGTGATGATGTCTACGACCGGCTCAAGGATCTCGGCATTCATGCGCGCCGCTATTTCTACCCGCTGATCTCAAGCTATCCGATGTATCGCAGCCTGCCATCCGCCGGCACCGGCAATCTTCCGGTTGCGACGGAAGCTGCGTCCCAGGTGCTGTGCCTGCCGATCTACCCGGATCTGGAAATGGCGACGGTGGAGAAGATCACCGATTTCCTGCGTTCGGCGTAACCGCTAGCCTCTGTCCAGCATCGCCTTCTCATGGTCGAGAAAGGCGCGGCTGCGTGGCTTCAGGGGGCGGGCCGGATTGCCGGCATAGATCATGAATGGGTCGAGGTTCTTGTTGACGAGTGCCATCGCGCCGGCAGCAGCGCCTTCGCCGATCGTCACGCCGGGAAGAACGACCGCGCCGTTGCCGATGATCGCATGGCGGCCGATCGTCACCCCCTTGGAAATGACGTTGGTGAAATCGGCAGGAACCGTCGGGTTGGTCAGCCATTCGCCGCTGTAGTCGTCGCTTCGGGCATAGATCGAAACGCGTGCCGACAATCCACTGAAGCTCTGCATGGTGATCCGCGCTTCACCCTTGCCGCCATGCAGAGTGCAGTGGCTGGCGATGTGGATATAGTCCTGCAGCACGATCTCGCCGCTGAGAATGGTGAAGTCGTCGATCCGCACGTGATCCCCTAGGCTGATTGCCGGGGCGCCGTAGATGCGGGCAAATCTGCTGACCTTGCAGTTCTTGCCGAACGCTTTCAGGCCCAGCGCATGCAGCTCGTCATGTGACAAAAAGCTATCGGTCATCGCAAATATCCCCATCCCGATCGTCAGATCCAACTTGCCATTATGTCTAACCGATTCGACGCGCGGCTGCGGCATACCCGTGGGATTTCGCATTTTTGCATGACATTCGAATCGGCTAGTGTCGAAGCTGTAGGCCATGCAGCGCCGGGCTTTTGCGGCTCGCATGCGGGTTCAAAGTGAAATTCATCATGGCTGCCGAAATCCGGTTTCGGCCTTAATTTGAGAGCGAAGTCATTCATGAAATTTGTTGCGCTTATCGGACTGATAGACGAGGCCGACTGCATCGGCACTTGCATCGACTATCACCTTGCGATCGGCTTCGACCATATTGTCGTCACCGATATCGGATCGACGGACGGCAGTATCGAGATCGTCAAGGATCGCATCGCGGCCACCTCGCGCGTCTCCCTGTTGCACGCGGGCCTCGATCTCCGCAGCACCAACTGGCCCGGACGGATGCTGGAATTTGCCGTTACCGAGCTCAAGCCCGACTATGTGGCGCATATCGATCCCGATGAATTCTGGATCCCCTATGGCGGAACGCTGGCGTCGCTGCGCGATCCCGGCCAGGCCGATGTGATGAGCGTGCGGCGTTACAATGCCGTCCAGAATGTCGACGAGGTCGTCAACGGCCGCCAGCTCGATCCGGCGCGGTTCCGCGAGCAGATCGTCTATATCGAACGCGCTCCTGTCGATGCTAACAGCCCGATCGGCACGCCGATCTATTCCGGCGCTATCGGCCCCAAGGTCATGCACCGGGGTGTCGGCGCGCAGCTTTCACTCGGCCATCACTCCGTTGCCAGCCCGCAGCTGAAGACGCAGGTTGTTCCGGAAGATCTTCTGATCCTTCATTTTCCGATCTCGAGCTATGCCAAGTTCGAGCAGAAATACCGGAATGCGGCCGCGACGCTTGCGGCAAATCCGCAAATGCACCCGACCGCCGCCTGGCATTGGCGCCGCTTGGCCAAGGCGATCGAGCAAGGCACGCTCGACGAAGAATATCGCCACCAGCTCTTCAACACGGAGCAGATCGAACGCCTTTCGGCATTGGGCCGGGTCGGTCCTCTGGAAGGCGTGTTCGCCCGTCGCGCATAGCTGACGCTCTGCACTGCCGGCGGCCTGTCATCCGGGCCGCCGCTTGTGATCATCACAGGTCAGGCAATGCACAACGCCCGCCCGCACAGCTGTCCTCCAGGTCTGCAGGCAACGTCGTCGCGACCGGAATGGGCGCCGCCAGCGCCATGGCGATCCGGGCGCCGACAGCCATGTCGTCTTCGACACCGAAGGCGTGATGCAGGATGGTGCCGTCGCGGCTGATGAGCACGGAGGAGGGCGTGCCGCGCAGTCCATAGCGGCGCATCGTCACCGGAATGTCCGACTGGCCGTCGGCCAGGTCGACGCCGATCGGCGAGGTCAGGCGGTATTCATGGATAAATGCTTTCAGCGTCACCGGGGTCATCGCCTCGTGATGCTCGAAGACGGTGTGCAGGCCGATGACCTGCAGATCCGTGTGGCCGAAGAGCCGTTCGATCCGGCGCACCTGTGGCAGGCTTTCGGCAACGCAGCCCGGGCAGAGCAGCTGGAAGCTGTGGAGATAGATCACCCTGCCGCACAGGCCCTCGAGGGTGAGCGGCGTTTCGGTATTGAACCATTGGCTGACGGCGAGTTCCGGCGCCTTGATGGCCGTTTCGTTCGGCATTGCTTTGATCCTTTCGTGAGCCGGCCGGCCCCGGCGCGGTTGCAAACGGCGCATTGAGGGGAGTAAGGCTGGGCGGCTTTCTCTTTTCCATTTGCCTGGAGAGAGGAACATGCCGGTCCGCCGATGGCAGTTGGCGGACCGGCGCCTCCGTTTACTTGGCGGGCATCACCTTGCCGGGAAGGCTGAGATTTCCCGAGGCGACCTTGAAGACGTTGTCGACGCAGAGCAGCGGCGAATGCAGGTTGCCGTTGATCTTCAGTCCGGCCGTGACGCCGTCATAGGACGCGCCCTTGATGCCGCCGATCAGCGACAGCGGGATGGTGACATCGACGGTATCGCCCTTGAGCGCGGTCGGATAATCCGGGCTGTCGATCAAAAGCGGCACGCCGGGCCAGGTGGCCGGCAGCTTCGGCTTGCTGCCTTCAGGAATGTCGCTGACCTTCAGCCCGCCGGCGCAGGCCTTGTCCTCGTTCAGCACCACCCAGTGCGGATGCCAGACGGAGCGGTTCTGCTTGCCATAGGCGGCATCGTCGAAATCCGGATGGAAGGTGACGGCAAGCGCGACGATGCCCTTGTCCTTGTCGAAGCCGATATCGCCGCTGTTGAGCGAGGTCGGCCAGACATAGGCATAGACGCCGGATCCTTCGAACTTGCCCGTTGCGGCGGGCTTCTCGCTGCCTGCCTCGCCGCGCACGCGGGTCGAAAAGATGGCGCTATCCCCGGTGGTGGTGATCCGCGTCTCCACGATGTCGAACGCGGCCTTCACCGTCTCGTCGGGCTTTGCATCGACGGAGTGGGCGGTGGCTAAATTCGGCGCAAGCGCGAGCGTTCCGGCGATCAGCGCGCCGCTCAGTATAGGCTTTAACATGGTCATTTCCTTTTCTGTTCCTGTTTGCCTGGAGAGGTCTGCCTATCCCTTTTGAAAGGCGTCCCAGGTGGCAGCCCGGGTTGCCGGATCGGCAGTTTCATGTTCGCGGCAATCGACGCGGAAATCGCGCTGACCGAAGGCCGCATTCACGAAGTCGCAATGATGCGGCTTGGCCGCGTCATCGTGCTGGTAGGGGCGGAAATAGCGGCAGGTGGCGCACATGCGCTGCACCGGTATCGCCTCGGCCTCCTGGAGATGCCGGATCATCTTGACGATCGACATCAGCAAATCTTCCTGTTCCTCAGCGGGCAGCGTGCGTGCCGCCGCCGCAGCCGATCCCTCGGCCGCACTCGCCTCGGCCAGGATCGCGCGTCCCGCGGCTGTCACCGCCACTGCGGCCGCGCGCTTGTCTCCGGCCGCCGCCGCCTTTTCGGCATAGCCCTTGCGCTCCAGCGCCGCGATCGAATCCGTCGCCGTCGGCTGAGAGACGCCGAGATGGACGGCGATCTCCTTGACCCGCACCGGCTGGTCGCGCCCGGCGAGGTAATCGAGGATCGCCAGCTGCGTCGGCTTCAGGCCGGTGGCTTCGGCGCGCGTCCAGTCGTCGCTGCGCATCGCCACGGCCAGGCGCGCAAGCCCTTCGCTGATGCGATGTGAGATCGGGGTCGGGTCCAGAGGTGTTTCCATGATGCTTATATATAGGAGTCCTATATAAATTCAAGATGTGCCTGCGTCAGCTTGGCTCTTTCGTGAAAGCTCAGGCAATGATAGGGTACCCCCCTATATTAAATCGAGAACAGAGATGTCCCACACCCAGCACCAGAAAAAGAAGTTGATCGCCCGTATCAGCCGCCTGAAGGGCCAGCTCGATGCCGTCGAGCGGGCATTGGAGGCCGAGCGGCCCTGCGGCGATATCCTGCAGCTGCTGGCCTCGATCCGCGGCGCGCTGAACGGGCTGACCGGCGAAGTGCTGGACGATCACCTGCACGAACACGTCCTGCACGCCGCCGATGAGAAGGCGCGGGCGGAAGCCGTCGAAGAGATTTCGGAAGTGCTGCGGACCTATATCCGCTAGAGACCTGAGGACTGCGCAATGACTGCGAACACGCTTGAACATGACCACATTTTCCTGGGCGCCGATCACGACCGCAACGAACGCCGCATCTGGCTGGTGATCGCGCTCACGGCCGTCATGATGGCTGTCGAGATCGGGGCGGGGACCTATTACGGGTCGATGGCGCTGGTCGCCGATGGCTGGCACATGTCCACCCATGCCAGCGCGCTGCTGATCTCGGCCTGCGCCTATCTCTATGCCCGCAGGCAGGCGCATAATCCGCGCTTCACCTTCGGCACCGGCAAGCTCGGCGATCTCGCCGGTTTCGCCAGCGCCATCATCCTCGCCATCATTGCCCTGCTGATGGCCTGGGAAAGTTTTCTGCGTATCACCCATCCGGTGCCGATCAGCTTCTCGCAGGCGATCGGCGTTGCCGTTGCCGGTCTCGGCGTCAATCTCGTCAGCGCCTGGCTGCTGAGAGGCGAGGGGCATCATCATGGCCACGCGCACGACCACGGCCATCATCACGGCGATCACGCCCACCACGGTAACCACGGCGCCGACAACAACATGCGCGCCGCCTATATCCACGTCATCGCCGATGCGCTGACCTCGGTGCTTGCCATTGCCGCACTCGCGCTTGGCAGTGTCTATGGCTGGCTGTGGCTCGATCCGCTGATGGGCATCGTCGGTGGCGTGATCATCGCCCAATGGTCCTTCGGCCTGATGAAATCCTCCGGCCGCGTGCTGCTCGATGCGATGGAGGAGAACGAGGATCTGCCCGGCGACATTCGCAAGCTGATCGAAACCGGCGGCGACCGCATCACCGACCTGCATGTCTGGCAGGTCGGCCCCGGCCACCACGCGGCAATCGTCGCCCTCGTCAGCCCCGATCCGCAGCCGCCGGAAACCTACAAGGCTAAGCTTCAGGCGCTCGGCGAATTGTCGCATGTGACCGTCGAGGTCAGCCGCGCAAGGGCTGCAGCCTGATAACTTTATCGAGGCGGCGGGATCGCGCCACAATCGCTCCTTAATTCTGTCCTCCGGTGATTCTGCCGGAGGATTTCATGCCCATTGCCCTGTCCCGCCGGAGCCTGCTCGTCAGCTCTGCGCTTCTCTATCCCTCGCTCATGCTGGCGCCGCCCGCGCGTGCCGATGACGATGATGTCGATCAGCAGCTGGCGGCATTGGAAAAGCGCACCGGCGGCCGTCTCGGCGTCTCGGTCATGGACACCGGCACCAATGTCAGCTTCTCCAACCGCGAGACGGAACGCTTCCCGCTACTCAGCACCTTCAAGGTTCTGGCCGCGGGCATGGTGCTCGCCCGGGTTGACGGCGGCGACGAAAACCTGGAGCGCCGAGTCACCTACGATCAGGACAAGCTCGTCACCTATTCGCCCGAGACGGAAAAGCATGTCGGCGCCGAAGGCATGACCGTCGGCGAGCTCTGCAAGGCGGCGATCACGCTCAGCGACAACACTGCCGGCAACCTGCTTCTCGACAGTCTCGGCGGTCCCGAGGCGCTGACCAAATGGCTGCGCTCCATCGGCGACACGTTGAGCCGTCTGGACCGCATCGAGACCGAGCTCAACGAAGCGAAGAAGGATGATCCGCGCGACACGACGACGCCGGATGCGATGCTCGATACGCTAGGCAACCTGGCGCTTGGCACGGTGCTCTCGGAGCCCTCGCGCCAACAGCTGATCGACTGGATGATCGCCAACACCACGGGCGCTGCGCGCCTGCGGACCGGCCTGCCGGAAGAGTGGAAAGTGGGCGACAAGACCGGCACAGGCAGCAACGGCTCCGCCGCCGATATCGCCATCATCTGGCCTGAGGAAAGCGCCTCGCCAATCCTCGTCGCTGTCTATGTCGCCGAGGCGACGGCTCCGGTGTCCGAACTCAACGATGTCTTTGCCGAGGTCGCCAAGCTCGCCGCCGGCATGCTGCAATAATAAAATAATCAAACCCCATCAAAGAGATCGGGCGGAGATGTGAATCTCCGCCCGATCTCTTTGAATCAGAATCTGAAGTCTGAAAGCGGCGCCTACTTGGTCTCGGAACCGCTCTCGGAGGCGCCCTGTGGCACGTCGGCCACCGCCGTCTTGCCATCGTCGTCGATGCCCGTCAGCTGCTGCTTGATCGCATCGGCGATCTGCTTTTCGATCGCCGTCCGCGCATCCGGATCCATCCCCTTGAGGCTCTCCTCGCTCAGGCCCATCTGGTCGAGAATGCTCTTGCGGATTTTCTCCGCCGGCGTCATGTCGGCGTAATCGTGAAATTCCTGCAGCAGCGCATCGTGCTTCTGCTTGGCCTCGATATCGGCCTGGCTCTCTTCCTTGATCGTCGTATCCGGCGCGCTCTGCATCGACCACATCACGCTGGAAATCGACGGCGCCGTATAACTCGGCGCCATCCCGCCACCGGTCTCCCGCCCGCTGCTTTCCACCTGCAGCGGCGCACCCTGCTGCTGCTGCTTGGCGCGCTGGTCGCTGGAAAGATTATAGGGATTGAAAAGGCTTAGAACACTGCCACCGATTTCCATGAAAAGGACTCCCTTGAATATTGCGGGAACCATCGGTGCCGAAGCCTGCGCGAAGCTGGATCTGCTTATTTAAGGTTGTGGATTTGAGGTTGCTAGGCCGACCCTAAAGCTCTCCCCAGCGGGGAGAGGGTAGGGTGAGGGGGCTCCAGGCACCACGGTTGCTCTACGGCAACGTATACCCGATCACATAGTCCCCCGCCTTCGTGCCCACCGAGCCATGCCCGCCGGCAACCATCACCACATACTGCTTGTTGTCTGATGTCGTATAGGTCATCGGCGTTGCCTGGCCACCCGCTGGCAGGCGGGCCTGCCAGAGCTGCGTGCCGCTGGTGACGTCATAGGCGCGCAGGTAGTTATCGACGGCGGCACCGAGGAACGCGACGCCGCCCTTGGTCATCATCGGCCCGCCGATGCCGGGAACGCCGAGCTTGAAGGGCAGCGGCAGCGGCGTCATGTCGTGCACCGTGCCGTTCTTGTGCATGTAGGCGATCTTGCCGGTGCGCAGATCCACGCCGGCGACATAGCCCCATGGCGGCGCCTGGCAGGGAATGCCGAGCGGCCCGAGGAACGGGCCCATGAACACGCCGTAGGGCGCGCCGTCATTGCGGTTCAGGCCCTGCTCGCTGCCCTTTTCGTCCTGCCCCTTCGGCGGAATATCGGCAGCCGGAACGAGCCTGGAGGTGAAGGCCAGATAGGTCGGCATGCCGAACAGGATCTGCCGTTCCGGATCGACCGCGACCGAGCCCCAGTTGAACGTACCGAAATTGCCGGGATAGACGATCGTGCCCTGCAGAGACGGCGGCGTGTAGCGGCCCTCATACTTGTAGCGGTGGAACTCGATGCGGCAGGCCAGCTGGTCGAACAGCGAGATGCCCCACATGTTTTTTTCCTGCAGCGGATCGGGCGAGAAGGTCAGGTCCGAGATCGGCTGGGTCGGCGCCGTCTTGTCCTCCGGGATCGCCCCGCCGGGCGCCGGGATCTCCTTGAACGGGATGATCGCCTCGCCGGTGCGCCGGTCGAGCACATAAAGATCGCCCTGTTTGGTCGGCGCCACCAGCGCCGGCACGACCGAACCGTCAGGCTTCGTCATGTCGAACAGCACCGGCTGGGCCGGGACGTCCATGTCCCAGAGGTCGTGATGGACGAACTGCTGCACCCATTTCAGCTGCCCGCTATTGATGTCGAGCGCCACCACCGAGGAGGAGAATTTCTCGACATTGGCGCTTCTGCCCATGCCGAGCTGGTCGGGTACCTGGTTGCCCAGCGGGATATAGACCATGCCGAGGCCTTCATCGACCGAGAGCACCGACCAGCTGTTCGGCGAATTCGTCGTATAGGTCTGCCCCTCGGGCAGCGGCGTGGTGACGTCAGGATTGCCGGAATCCCAGTTCCAGAGCAGGGCGCCGGTATTGATGTCGAAGGCGCGGATGACGCCGGATTGCTCCTGCGTCGAGTAGTTGTCGTTCACCGCCCCGCCGATGATCAGCTTGTTGCCGACGGCAACAGGCGGCGAGGTGGAGTAATAATAGCCGGCCGGATTGTATTTCATGCCGGTCTGCAGATGCAGCGTGCCCTTGTCGGCAAAGCTCTCGCAGACCTTGCCGTTGGCGGCATCGAGCGCGATCAGCCGGGCATCGGAGGTCGGCAGATAGACGCGGTCAACGCAGGGCTGGCCTGATACCGTGGCATTGTCGTGATAGTAGGTCACACCGCGGCAGGTCTGGTGCTGGCGGTCGGGGTTCATGCCGGAATTGGCGTCGAACTTCCATTTCTCCTTGCCGGTCTTGGCGTCGAGCGCGATCGCCCAGTTATGCGGCGTGCAGATATAGAGCGTGTCGCCCACTTTCAGCGGCGTCACCTGATAGGTCGTCTCGCCGACATCGTCAGGCCGCTTCACGTCGCCGGTCTGGTATCGCCAGACTTCCTTCAGGTCCTTGACGTTGGTGGCATTGATCTGGTCGAGCGGCGAATAGCGCTGGCCGAAGGGCGTGCGGCCATATTGATGCCATTCGCCGTCAGGCACGTCGCCTCCGAGGGGCGGAGCGGCCGCCACGACATCCTTGGGCAGGTCGCCCGAAAGATCATGAGGATCGGTGGTCATCGAGTAACCGGCGACCAGGATGGCGATGATGACGGGGACGCCGAGCGGCCAGGGATTGGTGCTGTAGACGGCGCCGGTCGGGCTCTTGAAGCCGAGCGGACGGCGGATCCAGGGCGTCAGCAGCCAGAGACCGAGCAGAATGATCAGCCCGCCGCGCGGTCCGAGCTGCCACCAGTCGAAGCCGACTTCCCAGACGGCCCAGATCAGCGCCGCGACGACGAGCGCCGCATAGACCCAGAGCGCCACCGGTTTGCGCATGAGGAGCAGCACGGCGGTGATGATGAACATCAGCCCCGCGAACAGATAGAAGATGCTGCCGCCGAGGATGACGAGCCAGAGCCCGCCGCCGCCAAGCGCGAGGCCGATGAGAAGGAAGAGGATGGAGGTTATGGCGATCGCCATCAAAAGTGTCTCCCGCTGAAAGCCGCCTCCGGGGGGCGGAGCGCGGGCAGGTTCCCGAGGGGGCTCGGGTCGAATTGAGAAAGCGCTTGCGGCCCGCTCCCTAGGGCGCCGCCACAAGCATTCTCAACCACATAGAGCGAGACCCTTGCCTTTCAACCGCCACAATTGCCGCAGTCTGCGCAGGGCAGCCATGCGTCAAACGGGCTGCTGGCGGCGCGCTGCAAAGGCGTCGTTAAAGGCAGCTCACCTGACCGACGGCCTGATAGGCAGCCAAAGTGCAGGCGATCCATCCGAGGGTGAGTATCGTCACATGGCAGGAGGCTGCGAAATATCTGCTTTGCCGAAAGGCCGGAAGAAAGATCGCTGCCGGAACGACGATCAGTCCGTAGCCTGCAAGCAGCATCATGATCCATCCCAGCGGCGGGATGTAGATCGGGAAAATCTGCCAGCAATTCGCGAACTTGTAGGGACCGGCCGTGAGATAGGCGGTGATCGCCAGAGACGCCCATAGCAGGATGTGGGCCGACCACAAAAACCACATCCAGAACTGTCTCATTGCCGCTTCCCGACAGCATGATCGAAGATAGATCCGTCTGCTTATGGCAGTCTTGCCGAAAGACGCAACCAGTCGTGGCAGATTTAGGAAGGGATGATTAATAGAGGCGCGCCTTTCCCTGCCGCGGCGACATCTATAGGCGTCAATGTCGCATTGCGATTTCCAGATCGTGCCGCTATCAGAACCAGGCCTGAGGGCAGGGGTCACATGAAATATCTTGGCAGCAGATTCGAGCAGTGGGCGGTGCGCATTCTATGCGCCATCGCGCTCGTGTCCGTCGGCTTTGCCCATCAGGTGCCTGCCGCCGCGCAGTCCGGCCCCACCGACTATTCCGCCTATGCGCTGCCGGATGGGACGCTGCCGACGCTCTGCGTCACGGTTACCGATGAGACCGGCAAGAGCCAGCATGGCGCCGATCACAATCACGACTGCGAAGCCTGCCGCATCAGTGCCGCGGCGATGCTGCCGTCTCCCGCCGATCTGTCGGGTGCGCCGCTCGGCTATGCCGTTGCCGAAGCCACGCCGCTGGGCGCCGCCGTATTCCACCGCGATCCGTTCCCGCCGAATACCGGGCCGAGAGCCCCGCCCGCAGATCCAGCGACTGCCTGAACCCGCGCCCCGGCTGTGCAGCCAGGCGTGCTTCGCTTTCGGCTGCGCCGCTGACGCCAGCCATCGATCTGGAACTGTCTCATGTCTTCAATCACCTCCACTGAACCGGTGGAGAGCGCCGTTTCAGGCGTCTCGCTCTATCGTGCCATCTGGCGCTGGCATTTCTTCGCCGGCCTGCTCGCCGTTCCCTTCATGCTCAATCTGGCGATCACCGGTTCGCTCTATCTGTTCAAGGACGAGATCAACGATACGGTCTTCGCCTATCGCTATGACGTCACGCCCGCGGGCCAGCCGCTTTCGCCGCAGGCGTTGAGCGATATCGCTGCATCGGCCGTGCCCGGATCGAAGGCCACCACCTATCGCGACCCGGCCACGCCCGAGCGCTCGGCCATCGTCACCGTCGCGGCGGACGATCGGTCGACGCTTGTTTTCGTCAATCCCTATGACGGTAAGGTGCTGGACACGGTCGGCACGACGGAAGAGTTCAACACCGTCGTCAAGCACATCCACAGCCTGGCCTATTTCGGCGGCGCGGCCAACCGGCTGGTCGAGATCGCCGGCGGCTTTGCCATGGTGCTCGTGCTGACAGGCATCTATCTCTGGTGGCCGCGCCGCCAGACGGGCGGCGTGGTCAGCGTCCGCGGCACGCCGTCGCGCCGGGTCTTCTGGCGCGATCTGCATGCCGTGACCGGCGCCTTCGCCGGGCTGCTGATCTTCTTCCTGGCGGCAACGGGCATGCCCTGGTCGGGCTATTGGGGCGCCAATGTCCAGTCGTTCCTCGGCAGCCACGGGATGGGCTATCCGGCCCAGCTCTGGGACGACGTGCCGAAATCGGCGAAAGTGACCGAGGATATCCTGCCGAAGGTCGGCTGGACCGTCGAGAAGGCGCCGGTGCCGCTGTCCGATATCGCCGCCGCTCAATCGAAGCCGCCGATCGGTCTCGACCGCGCCGTCGAGATCGCCAAGGCTGCGGGCATGACGCCGGGCTTCGATATGGCGATCCCCTCGAACGAGGCGGGCGTCTATACCGCCGCCATCTTCCCCGACGATCTCTCCCGCGAGCGCACCCTCCATATCGACCAATATTCCGGCAAGCCGCTGGTCGATATCAGCTATGGCACCTATCCCTTCCTCGGCAAGGCGATCGAATGGGGCATCAACGTCCATCAGGGGCAGGAATGGGGCCGGTTCAACCAGTTTCTGATGCTCGCCACGTGTCTCGCGATCATCCTTTCCTGCGTCACCGCCGTCATAATGTGGTGGAAGCGCCGCCCGGCCGGCCGCGTCGGCGTGCCGCCGCAGCCGCCGCAGCGCTCGGTCTATATCGGTCTCTGGGTGATCGCCGTCATCTTCGGCATCGCCTTCCCGCTGACCGGCCTCGCGATCCTTTCCATGATCGCCTTCGACCAGCTTGTCATCCGCTTCGTGCCGCCGCTCCGGCGCGCCTTTTCGTGAGGGAGATCATCATGAAGCCAGTCTTGATCCTGATCACCGCCGCTCTCTCCCTGTCCGCGCCGATGACGTCTGACGCTGCGATGATGCAGATGCCCGATGGCACGACGATGGACATGCCGATGGATCAACCGCCATCCGGCGATCCGCAGCAGCTGATCTCCGATGTGCTCAGAACCATGTTCGAACCCCCCGACAAACCGCTCGCCATCGGCCCGGTCACGGTCCACGGCCTCTGGGCGATCGCCGGCTGGCAACAGGACGGCCGCGGCGGCCGCATCCTGTTGCAGAACGGCGAGCATGGCTGGCGTCCGCTGCTCTGCAGCGGCGATGCGATCCGGGAGGCCGATGCGCTTGCGAAAGCCGGTGTCCCCGCCGATGTGGCAACGGCACTGGCGGCGGCTGTCAAGGATGCTGAGGCACATGCTGACCCGAAAGCCTTGCAGGCCTTCGCCAGCTTTGAGGGAACGGTGACACTCGGTGCGGCCACTGCGTCAGCCGCACATGCAGGTCACGAAGGTCACGGCAAGTAGGGTAGGTCAGAACGCTTATTGTCCCTTCTCCCCCTCGGGGAGAAGGTGCCCGAAGGGCGGATGAGGGGGCTCCAAGCCGCAGCCTTACCGGAAGACTACGTCCCGCAAAACGTCTGCAGCACCCGCTCTTCCAGCTTCGGCGGATCCATATAGGCCGCAAACCCCGGCTGATCCTGATACGGCTTGGCGAGCACCTGAACCAGCGCCTCGAACAGCGAGAAATCCCCGTCGTCCATCGCGGCATTGATCGCCTGCTCGATCCGGTGGTTGCGCGGAATGAAGGCCGGGTTGACCGAAAGCATCGCACTGCTGCGTTCCTCCGCCGTCTGCGGATCGCGGCTGAGCCGCTCGCGCCAGCCCACCAGCCAGCCCATCGCCTCGCCGATGCCGTCGAATGTCGAGAGAAACTCACCCTCGGCAGCCTCGTCACCGGCAAGTGCCGAGAGACGCCGGAAGGTTAGCGTGAAATCCGCCTGTCCGGCCTGCATGGCCGCCAAGAGCGCCTGGACCAGCGTCAGATCGCCGTCCTCCTCGGACACAAGCCCGATCTTCTTGCGCATGCCATCGAGCCAATGCGCCTGGAACCGCGCGCCGTAACCCTTGATCACGGTATTGGCGAGATCGACGGCCTTGTCCTGATCTTCGTCGAACAGCGGGATCAGCGTCTCGCCGAGCCGCGCCAGGTTCCACTGGCCGATGCCCGGCTGGTTGGCATAGGCATAGCGGCCCTGCTGGTCGATCGAGGAGAACACCGTGCCGGGATCATAGGCATCCATGAAGGCGCAGGGCCCGAAATCGATCGTCTCGCCCGAAACCGTCATGTTGTCGGTGTTCATCACCCCATGAATGAAGCCGACATGCAGCCAGCGAGCAATCAGCCCCGCCTGCCGCTCGGCAATCGCTTCGAACAGTGCCAGATAGCGATTGTCCGCCCCGGTTACGTCGGGATAGTGCCGCTCGATCACATGGTCGGAAAGCGCCCTGACGCCATCGGTATCGCCGCGGGCGGCGAAGAACTGGAAGGTGCCGACGCGGATATGGCTCGCCGCCACGCGCGTGAACACGGCACCCGGCAGCACCCGCTCGCGGTAGACAGGCTCACCGGTCGAAACCGCAGCCAGCGCCCGCGTCGCCGGAATGCCGAGCGCATACATCGCCTCGCTGACGATATATTCGCGCAGCACCGGGCCGATCGCCGCGCGGCCATCGCCGCGGCGCGAAAACGGCGTCTGCCCCGCGCCCTTCAGCTGGATGTCGCGGCGCTTGCCGTTGCGGTCCACCACCTCGCCAAGCAGGATCGCCCGGCCATCGCCGAGCTGCGGGTTGAACTGGCCGAACTGATGCCCGGAATAGGCCATCGCCAGGGGATCGGCACCTTCAGGCACGAGATTGCCCGAAAAGATCGCAGCCCCATCCCGTTTCAGCACCTCGACATCAAGCCCGAGTTCCGCCGCCAAGGGCTCATTGAGCTTGATCAGCCAGGGCTCGGCGACCTGCGACGGCATCTGCCGCGCAAAGAAATGCGAGGGCAGCCGGGCATAGCTGTTATCGAACGGGAATGCGGCGCCATCGGGCGCGGTCTTTGAAGGTGCGGAGCTCATAGGGAATAGGTAGGGCCGGGCCGGGGGAGGCGCAAGCTGCTTCTATTGTTGGCGTTAGGCCGGCACATAGGTGAGCCGCACCACCTCGCCTGCAATCCGCTCATGCGCCGCCAGCCTCAGCGGCGGCCGCGCCCCGGCAAAGAACGGCCGCCCGTGCCCGAGCACGACCGGATGCACGTAGAGCCGGTATTCATCGATCAGCCCGCTTGCCGCAAGACTACCCGCCAGCACCGGCCCCGCGATCGTCATCTCCCCCTCAAGCTCCGCCTTCAGCCCGGCAATCGTCGCCACGACATTGCCGCTGATCAAAGTGGCATTCGGCCCGACCTCCGTCAGCGTCCGCGACACCACCCATTTCGGCAGTCTCCTCCACGCCGCCGCAAACGCCCGGCGCGCCTCGTCCCAGCCTTCCTGATCATCGTCCCAGTAGCCCATCAGCCCGTACATCGTCCGCCCATAGACAGTGGCGCTCAGCTCCTCGGTCCGCTTCACCCAATGCTGAAACAACGGCTCCGGCGCCATCCTGTCATGATCGACATAGCCGTCAACCGACTGGTTCATTTCAAAGACAAGCTTCGCCATGCTGAAAACCTCCACCTTGGGTGGAGTGTAGCGGGAAAGGGTGGCGGGTGGAATGAGGAGCCAACCAAGACATCGGCGCCCGCGATTACGCCACCCTCCTGCACCCTCCCAAGTAGCCATTCGGTTACTTCATGCCAGCATTGTCTAAAATGCATGCCTTTGCCACATTTGCGGGCGTATACACGGTGTTATCTCCCTTGTGGCATCATGCCATTTCACATCTGCGGCCCTGTCGTCCTTCCATGGCTTCGCCGCGTCTTTGCGAGTGATCCCTGCTGATGCCGGATCAGATATTTCACCCCGTTCGCACCGAGCGGGCTGCCCCGAATTTTCGCACGATCGCGCTGATCGTCGCGAGCGCAATGCTGATGGAAAACGTCGATGCCACGGTGCTGGCAACGGCGCTGCCGACCATGGCGCGCGATTTCGGCGTCGATGCGCCGTCGATGAGTATCGCGCTCACCTCCTATCTGCTGAGCCTGGCGATCTTCATCCCCGCCAGCGGCCGCATGGCCGACCGCTTCGGCTCGCGCACCGTCTTCCGCTCGGCGATTGCCGTCTTCGTGGCCGGGTCGATCGCCTGCGCGCTGGCGCCGAATCTCTTCCTGCTGGTCGTGGCCCGCCTCATTCAGGGTGCCGGCGGCGCCATGATGATGCCGGTCGGCCGTCTGGTCTTGATGCGCAGCGTCGCCCGCAAGGACATGGTCAACGCCATGTCGTGGCTGTTGATCCCGGCGCTGATCGGCCCGATCGTCGGCCCGCCGCTCGGCGGCTTCATCGTCACCTATCTCGACTGGCGCTGGATCTTCTACATCAACGTGCCGATCGGCATCGTCGGCTTCATCCTCGTGTCGATCTTCATCGACGAGGTGAAGGGCAAGGCGATCGGCCCCTTCGATACGGTTGGCTTCATACTGTCAGGCATCTCGCTCGGCTCGCTGCTCTTCGGCTTCGAAATGTCGAGCCGTGAAGGCGAGGCCTCGATGGCGGTATTCCTGATTGCCATCGGCCTGCTGTTCGGCATCGGCTATCTCCGCCATGCCCGCAAGCACCCGTCGCCGATCATGGATTTCTCGCTGATGAAGGTGCCGACCTTCGGCACCTCGGTCATCGCTGGTTCGCTGACGCGCATCACGCAAGGGGCGCAGCCTTTCCTGCTGCCGCTGCTCTTCCAGGTCGGTTTCGGCATGTCGGCGGCCACCGCCGGGCAGATCGTCATCGCCACCGCGATCGGTTCGATGGCGATGAAGCCGCTGTCGGGTCCGGTCTTCCGCCGCCTCGGCTTCCGCAACAGCCTGATCATCAACGGCCTGCTCGGCACTTTGGGCTATGGCCTCTGTGCCGCCTTCAGCCCGGCATGGCCCGTCGGCGTCATGTTCGCGGTGCTGACGCTCAGCGCCTTCTTCCTGTCGTTCCAGTTCATGGCCTACAATACGATCGCCTATGACGAGATCAGCCATGAGCGCATGAGCTCGGCCACCAGCTTCTACACCACCTTCCAGCAGCTGATGCTGTCGCTCGGCATCTGCATCGGCGCGCTGGCGCTGCATGCCTCGATGACCGCGACAGGCAGCGAGCAGCCGAAACTGCACGATTTCTCCGCCGCCTTCATCGTCGTCACCATCATCTCGCTCGCCGCCACCGTCTGGAACCTGCGCTTCACGCCGAATGCCGGTTCGGAGATCAGCGGTCACCGCCGCAAGGATGCGGTGGCGAGCGCCGAGCATTGAAAGCGGCGCAGACAAGCGCCGCCTTATTGCGTATAGGGTGATCGAAAATCACCGCAACGCAGTCCACCCATGCTCAGACACACCAAGACCCAGATAGACGCCGGGATCGTCGACCGCGCCGCGGCGCTGTTTGCCCGGCATGACTTCGCCCATACTTCGCTGCAGCAGATCGCCGATGCGGTCGGTTATTCCAAGGCCGGGCTGCTGCATCACTTTCCGAGCAAGCAGGCGATCTACGATGCGGTCATCGCCGCTCTGCGCACCCATATGGAAGAGCTGCTGGAGGGCGTCAAGGCGCTGCCTGCCGGCATCGAACGGGACCGTGCCGTCATTGAGGCCTCGATCGATTTCGCCTTCGAGCGCCCGGGCATTTCGGCATTCGGCAATCGCATCGCCATCAGCCCGGACCCTGCCAACGAGACGCTGAATGCGATCGGCTTCCTGATGTACGAAGCGCTGTCGATCGATCTTCAGAACCTGCAGATGGAGCGGCTGGTGCGCGTCACCAGCGCCTTTGCCGGGCTTGGCATCACCGCAGGGATCGCCGAGCAGAGCAAGCTGTCGAAGGAATGGCGCGGCCTGATCATCGACGCGGCCATGGACGCGCTCGGCCACTGAAAAGACCCGGGCCGCAGAGCGACCCGGGCAGATTTTGTTCTTGAAGAGCGGGCTTTACCAGCGCGAGCGCGGCCGATGCCGGTGGTCCCAATCCTTGCGGTCGTCTTTGGCCGCCTGCGAGATCGCGTAGGCGCCAACCGCACCGGCGGCAACGCCCACCGCCACGGCCGCCGCCGCTTCATCCGATTTTCGCTGGTTCTCGGCATAGACGTTTCGCGTGCAGCGTTCGTGCTGCCACGATCCCGGCTGCATGCCGCTATCGGCGCAGGTCACATAGGCGCTGTCCATCGATTGCCGGGGCGATTGGCATCCGGAGATCAGGAGCGTGGCGGCAAGCGTCAGTATCACGGTCGTCTTCATCTGCATTTAGGGTCCTTTCGGGCATGCGCCATCGGCTGCGCAACATGCGCATTGATGGCGTCGGGTGCGTGGGGAGTTTGGAGGGCTAGAGGAGGCGCGGGATGATGTAGATCGCTTCGAATACCTCGTAGATCGCCCCAACCAGCAGGGCGGCGATGACGGCGGCATAGATCCGCACCGTCGAGACGACGCCCGCTTTATAGGCTTCCCAGTTGGAGCTCAGGCGATAGCGGTCGAACCGCAGAAACGTGCGGCCATGCACATATGCGGCAAAGCCGGCGAGCACATAGGCCTGCCCCTCGATGAAGAGCGTCAGCGCATGCGGGATCAGCATCGCCGGATGCGGACCGACGGGCGCAAACATGATGCCCCAAAGAATGCCGCGCTGAAGCACCGCCAGAATGCCGATGAACGGAATGATCAGCGACGGCACGGTGGTCATGAACACCGCCACCGCAAGGTTGACCGCGAATGTCAGCCCGATGGCGAGCACGATATTCCTGCTGGCATAAGCATCCGCAACCGATCTCAGAATGCCGGGCTTCAGATAGGCCTGGTCGATATCCGGTTTGAAATAGCCCTGCAGTTCAGGCGCCAGCAGCGTCAGCGCCATGGCGAGTACAAAAAGCCCGTAGAAGGCGGCATTGAGCAGGAAATAGGCCCGCCGGTGTCGCCGGATGATCGATATGGGTTCGCTGAGAAGTTTCATGATGGGTCCAGAAATGTGTGAGGTCAAAGGCTCGCCGTCACCAGATCGATGCACGCGGCATCGATCTGGTGTTTCAAACCGAATCGGTAGATATTCGACCATTGTGGTCTAGTTTTGGAAAAGCTCATTGTCAACCGCAGCCTGAATGCCGCGGGCGGGGTGTGGCTGCTAAGCCGGAAGCGGTAAAAGCCGGGCGCAATCCGCGCCCGGTTCTCTCCTTCGCTATTCGCTTGCGCCTTGCTCTTAATCGCAGCCCGAGCGCCGCCCATGCGGGCCGATGCCGATATCGCGGAGCAGGTGGCTGTCGAGGGCCTCGAAGGGCGTCAGACCGGCATCGGCGAATTGCCGGGCCTTGCTCCTGGTCTTCGGCCAGACGGGGTGGTGCAGGATCATCCGCAGCAGCCGCTTCGGCCGCAGCTTCTTGCGCAGCGTCGTCATCGCGTTACCCTCCTTACGCACTCATTGCCTGCGGCAGGCAGGCCTCGCAGATCGCCGCGACATGCCGGTGATCGGTGCCGCAGCAGCCGCCGAGCACCTTCAGCTGCGGCATGGCAGACAGGAGCAGCCGGTAGCGCCGCCCCAGATCGGCGGGGTCGCCGGCATCCAGCGTCTCGCTGCCATCGAGTTCCGCGTGGCTCATGGTGGAGGCATTGGCGCGGATGCCGCCGATCCGCTTCGCCCAGGCGCTGCCGGGATCGAGCGCCGCCTCGAAATGCAGGGGATGGGCGCAGTTGATCATGTAATAGGCCGGCACCCCATCGGTTGCCGCATCGGCCGTTTCGATCGCCTCCTGAATGCTCTTTCCGGTCACCAGCCGCCCGTCGGTCTCGACGGTGAAGGAGATCGCAGACGGCATCCCGTGTGCCTTGGCGGCCCGGATGATGCCGATCGCCTCGTCGATATTGGTCAGCGTGAACGCGCTCACCATGTCGGCCTCGGTTCCGGCGAAGGCAGAGATCTGCTCGCTGTGATAATCCTCCGCTTCGGCGGCGCTCATTGCGCCGGCCTTGTAGCCGTCACCGCGCGGGCCGATCGAGCCGCTGAGCACGACAGGCAGGTTCGGCCGCTGGTAATCCTTCCGCAATGCAACGACCAGAGCCATCGCCGCCTCGTTGGCGGCTTTCAGCCCGGCGCTGGAATAGCCGAGCTTCCCACCCCAGTCGCGATTGGCACGCCATGTCGCGCTGTCGAGCACGAACCCGGTGCCATGGCGCCGGGCAAGATCGAGATAGCGCCTGTAATAGTGGCGCAGCTTGCTGCGGCCGGCTTCCGTCTCCAGGAGCACGAAGGCTGCAAAATGCGGCAGCTCCACACCCTCGTGGAAGATCAGCGTCGTCTCCAGCCCGCCGTCGGTAATGTAGGCACCGCCGCCAAGCTGCGGCAGTTTCCGTCTGTATTGTGCCATTGAAAAACCCACCCCTACACAGCCCGGCGCCACCTGATCTGGTGTCCGGCCGATAGATTTCTCGCGCTTAATCGCATGCGAAACTAGACGACTTGCGGTATACTTCCTGCGGGCCGGGAATATTGCCTATTGAAATCATGATCTTGCTTGCGTTTTTGAAGGCGCGGCCGCAGCCCCGAGATGGCTTCGGCAACTGAAAACTGTACCGGCGGTACAGGAGGGAGCATGAAAAAGGGCGCCGAAACACGCACGCGCATTCTCGATGTCGCTGAAGCCGCCGTGCTGCAGAAGGGTTTCGGCGGCACCTCGATCGAGGAGCTGATCGCCGAGACCGGCATCACCAAGAGCGGTTTCTTCTACCATTTCCGCGACAAGAACGAGCTCGCGAAGGCGCTGCTCAACCGCTACATCGAAAACGACGAGCGCATCTATGACGAGATTTTCAGCCGCGCCCGCGAGCTGACCGACGATCCGCTGCAGTCCTTCCTGCTCGGCCTGAAGCTTCTCTCCGAACTGCTGGCCGATCTGCCGAACGGTCATCCCGGCTGTCTGGTCGCCACCGTCTGCTACTACGAGCGCATCTTCGACCGCGAGATACAGGAGACCAACCGCAACGCCGTGCTCGCCTGGCGCCGCCGCTTCGGCCAGATGTTTGCAGAGATCATGGCGGTCTATACGCCCCGCGAACCACTGGAGGTCGACCAGCTGGCCGACATGGTCTCCACCGTGCTCGAAGGCGGCATCGTGCTGTCCAAGGCGCTGAAGGAGCCGAACAGCCTCGCCGAACAGATCCTCGTGCTGCGCTCCTTCGTCAAGCTGCTGTTCCAGCCGCAGGCAGGCGCTACCTACCGGCAGTGATGCTGCAGGCAAGCCGTCTCCCAGTCCATTGACAGCGCACCGGGCGCACGCCAAGGATGAGCTCTCTCCCGGAGCTATTGATGCTGATTTCCGAAGCCCTTGCCCTTGGTTCCGCGACGTGTATCGCGCTGAGCTCGATGTTCATCAACGAGCTGAACGGCCGGGTGCCGCTGATGCAGCTCGCCCGCTGGCAGCTGACCGCAGCGTTCCTGATGACGGCAACAGCAGCCACGGTCGCCGGTGGCTGGGCGACGCTGGGCGGCTGGCAGTTCATGGCGCTTACCGCATCCGGCGTTTTCGGCATCGCGATTGCCAGCACCACCTATTTCGCGGCCATCTATACCGCCGGTCCACGGGTGACGGCGCTGCTGTTTTCGCTGACCTCGCCCTTTGCGCTCGCCATGGGATATGTCGCGCTCGGCGAAACGATCAGCCTGCTGCAGGCAACGGGCGTCGTGCTTATCCTGACCGGCATCTTGATCGCCATCGCCGCGCGCCGCCGCCGACCGCCGCCGATGATTCCGCTGGCCGATGGTGAGCCGATCGAGGCTCCAGCACCGCAGGAGCGCACGTCACTGACAGGCATCGTGCTGGGTGTCGTCACTGCCTTCGGCCAGGCGCTCGGCAGTCTTTTCGCTCGTCCGGCCATGGCAGCCGGCGTCGAGCCCTTTGCGGCAATGGCCGTGCGCGCAGGCATCGCCGTCATCTTCTTCTGGGCGTTGCTCGCCCTGCCGGTCATCCGCCGCCAGTCCGGCGCGCTGCGCAGGAAGGATGTGTCCCTCGCTGTTGTTTCCGCCTTCTTCGGCACCGCGCTCGGCATGTCGCTGCTGCTCGCAGCCCTGAAGACCGGCAGCGTCGGTATCGTCTCGACGCTGTCGTCGATGACGCCGATCGTCATCCTGCCGATGGTGTGGCTCCGAAGCGGAAAGATGCCGCATGCCTATGCCTGGGCGGGGGCCGCGCTGGCGATCGCCGGGACGGCGCTCGTCAGCCTCGGATAGTCACGAATCCGGTATCAGCGGATCCTCCACCAGATAGAATTCCGCCACCGGCGTCACATCGGTGACGAAGAAGCCGAAACTGGTCGCAACGCCGGGGTCGGAATGGCCGTCATCGAAGCGCAGCCGGTCGAAGCTTTCGAACTGGTTCTGGAAATGCGCGTAGCGGTCGGAGGAGAAGAAATCCGGATTGGGATTGGTCTGGCCGAAGGACAGGCCGTCGTAGAAATCGCTCGGCTTGCCGCGGATCTCCTCGAGTTCGAATTCGAAGCCGATCCAGGCAAGCTTGCTCTGGTTCACCGCCGAGATCTTCATGTGGAACGAGTTCTGCCGCAGCGTATCGAGACTGGCGGCATTGGCGGCGCGGATCACCAGCGTCACCGGCTCGGTCGATGTGAGCGCCTCGGTGATCTCGATCGGATCGGCGCTCGTGCCCTTTCCTTTGATCGACAGGATCCGGAAGCCGCCGAGCTCGTCGGAAAAGGAGAAGTCGCCGGCATACCAGCGGCCGTCGTCGGCCGGACCGGCGCTGACGAGCGCCAGTGAAAGCAGCGCAGCCAGGATCCGCCAGTGACGCCCCATCGCTCTCTCCTGCGCTGAGTATCGCATTGACGCGGCAAATCTCAAAATCATCGTCGGGGCGAACCGCCTGGCGTCAAGGACGGCTTGGCGCCGGAGCCGGAGGCGGCTAGCAAGGGCAGGGGGATGGGGGAGCCGCCGATGAGCCTGGAAATCGCAATTCTGTTGTTTGCCGCAGGCATTGCCGGCGGCGTCATCAATGCGCTGGCGGGTGGCGCCACACTCTTGACCTTTCCGGCAATGCTGGCCTCGGGCCTGCCACCGATCACCGCCAACGCCTCGAATGCGGTGGCCATCGTCCCTGGCCATCTGTTGGCCGTGCTTGCCGATCACCGGAAGCTGCAGCCGTTCGATCTCAAGCTCGGCCTCTCGGTTCTGGTCTGCCTCATCGGCGGCATCCTTGGCGCGCTGCTGCTGCTGGCGCTGCCGGAGCGGCTCTTCGTGCTGCCGGTGCCCGCGCTGATCGGCGCCGCCACGCTGCTTTTCCTGTTTTCACCGCGCATCGCGGCCTGGGCTGAAAGGCGCCGCGGCGGCAGCAAGCCATCACAACTCGCAAGCTCCACGGTGCTGGCATTCGCGTCGATCTACGGCGGCTTCTTCGGCGCCGGTCTCGGCGTCATCCTGACGGCTGTTCTGGCCATCGGCGACCCCAACGATATCCGCCGCGTCAAGGCGCTGAAGAACCTGCTCGCCACCGCCGTCAGCATCGCCGCCGTGACGATCTTCATCCTGCAGGGCGCCGTCCGCTGGCCACAGACGCTGACGATGCTCTTTGGCGCGTTGTTAGGCGGCTATCTCGGCGGCTATTTGGTCCGTATCTTGCCGGGATCCGTTGTCCGGTGGTTCGTGATCGTCACCGGCGCCGTCATGACGGTGGTCTACGCCATGAAATACTGGATGTAAGCGGCTGGCTCATCGCCGTAAATACCGCTCCATTTACGCCCGTGTTACTGTAACGTACTTACCGCCGCACCGGCTTTGCGGAAGGGTGCATTTCCACCATTCAGGAGATGCGCGATGCCTGGACAAACCTTCCTGCAATTGAGACCGCTTCTGTCTGCCGCCGCCGTGGCACTGGCCGTCGTGACCGTGCCGCATCCGGCCTTCGCCGCCGAAGCTGTCACGGTCGATAATTTCGTCAGGGCCGAGAGCGACCTCTATTTCAACAACATCGTCAAGGATGGCGGTTTCGGCAAGCTGATCCATCGCCGTGAACCCGCCGATATCGACAAGCAGACGGTCATCCGTCTGAACCGCGATACGCTCTATACCTCGGCGGTCTTCGATCTCGACGCCGGGCCGGTGACCATCACTCTGCCGGATGCCGGCGGGCGGTTCATGTCGCTCTTTGCCGTCAGCGAAGATCACTATATCCCGGTTGTGTCCTATCAGGGCGCCAGCACCTTCACCAAGGAGCAGGTCGGCACCCGCTATGTGATCGCCGGCATCCGGACCTTCGTCAATCCGGCCGACCCCAAGGATGTCGAAGCGGTCCACGCGCTGCAGGATGCGATCAAGGCCGAGCAGCCGGGCGGCCCCGGCAAGTTCGCGATCCCGCAATGGGATCCGGTGAGCCAGAAGAAGGTGCGCGATGCGCTGCTGGTGCTGGCATCGACAATGCCCAATTTCAACAAGGCGTTCGGCGCCAGGGACGCGGTCGATCCCATCCGCCATCTGGTGGCCAGCGCCGCTGCCTGGGGCGGCAATCCCGACAAGGACGCCACCTATCTCAACATCACGCCGCCGAAGAATGACGGCAAGACCGTCTACAAAATCACCGTCAAGGACGTTCCCGTCGACGGCTTCTGGTCGGTCAGCCTCTATGACGCCAAGGGCTACTACAAGAAGAACAAATACGGCGCCTATGCGCTGAACGACGTCACCGCGAAGAAGAGTGCCGACGGTTCGATCGCCATCCAGTTCGGCGGCTGCGACGGCAAGATCGAAAACTGCCTGCCGACGACGCCAGGCTGGAACTACACCGTCCGCCTCTACCGCCCGCAACAGGCGATCCTTGACGGGTCATGGAAATTTCCCGAGCCGCAGCCGGTGAAGTGACTGTTCCGCAAAAAGGGGAGGGTGTCATGCATCTGACAAAACGTGAATTCACCAAGGGCATGGTTGCGGCCGCAGGGCTGGCGGGTCTCGGACCGGCCGTTGCGTTTGCCGCCGAAGTGAGCGCCGCCGAAGCCCGCGCCATCGCCAAGGAGGCCTATATCTACGGCTTCCCGATGGTCGACAGCTACCGCATCCAGCATGCCTATTTCGTCGATACTCAAAATCCGGAATACAAGGGGCCGTGGAATCATCTGGTCAATATCCCGCGGGTCTACACCCCTGCCGACACCGCGGTGCAGACGCCGAATTCCGATACGCCCTATTCGATGCTCGGCCTGGACCTTCGCGCCGAGCCGGTGGTGCTGACCGTGCCGCCGATCGAAAAGGACCGCTATTTCAGCATCCAGCTGATCGATGCCTATACCTTCAATTTCGACTATATCGGCAGCCGCGCCACCGGAAACGGCGGCGGCAGCTTCCTGATCGCCGGGCCGGACTGGAAGGGCGAGACGCCGAACGGCATCGAGAAGGTGATGCGCTCGGAAACCCAGCTGCTGCTGGCCGTCTACCGCACGCAGCTGTTCAATCCCGCTGATCTCGACAACGTCAAGAAGATCCAGGCCGCCTACAAGGCGGAGCCGCTGTCGAAATTCCTCGGCAAGCCGGCACCGGCTGCAGCGCCGGCCATCGACTTCGCCAAGCCGCTCACCCCCGATGGCGAGAAGACCTCGCTCGCGTTCTTCGGCATCCTCAATTTCATCCTGCAGTTCTGCCCCGCCGATCCGTCCGAAACGGCGCTGATGCAGCGCTTTGCAAGCATCGGCATCGGTGGCGGCAAGCCGTTCGACCCGGCGAAGCTGACGCCGGACATGAAAACGGCCTTCGAGCAGGGCAGGGCCGACGCCTGGGCGGATATCGAGGGCTTGCGCAGACGCTTCGATACCGGCGAAGTCACCTCGGGCGACGTGTTCGGCACCCGCGCCTACCTGAAGAACAACTATCTCTACCGGATGACGGCAGCTGTTCTCGGCATCTACGGCAACTCCAAACAGGAAGCCATCTACCCGGCCTACGCCGTCGATGCCGAAGGCAACAAGCTCGACGGCGCCAACAAATACACCGTGCGTTTCGCCAAACGCGAACTGCCGCCGGTCAACGCCTTCTGGTCGCTGACCATGTACAAGCTGCCCGAGAGCCTGCTCGTCGCCAATCCGATCGACCGCTACCTGTTGAATTCGCCGATGCTGCCGGATTTCGTCAAGGATGCCGATGGCGGGCTGACCTTCTACGTCCAGACCGAATCCCCCGGCAAGGACAAGGAACCGAACTGGCTGCCGGCACCCAAGGGCCCCTTCGTGATCGCGACGCGGCTCTACTGGCCGAAGCCGGACGCGCTGGACGGCAAGTGGAAACAGCCGCCGATGACCAAGGTGACGTAGGCGCGAATGGTGGGTTCAGGCATTCGAGCTTAGCCCGGATCGTCCATCTCCGCCGCCATCTCCAAGAGCTTGCGCACGGTATTGATATTGCGCGAGGTTCCGGCCTTCAGCGCCGCAAGCTTGAGCTTCGATTTCCCTGATCCGATGGGGTAGTGCACATAGATCTCGTGGCCGGAGATCACCGCCTCTTCGCCGTCAGGCGCCACCATGCTTTCGAGCGCGTTTTTGGGCGCGGCTTCGGCCAGGAAATGCACCAGCACGAAGCTCGGCTTGGCATCGGGGAAGGGCGCGTTCCCGGCGACCATTTCCATCTGCCTGCGGCTGCGGATCATCACGCCCGGTTTCTTGCCGAGCCGCTTGCCCAGCGCCTCGTCGAGTTTCTCGCCCGCGGCCTTTTCGCTGTCACCTGAGTGGAAGACGACATTGCCGCTCTGGATATAGGTTTTCACATCCTCGAACCCCAGCCCCTCACAGATCGCCTTCAACTCGGCCATCGGCAAGGCGCCGGTGCCGCCGACATTGATGGCGCGGAGCAGGGCGATGTAGACGGGCATGGGCTTTTTCCCTCGTGAATGCTGCGGCCCGGCCGGCCCCCCTCTGCCCTGCCGGGCATCTCCCCCACAGGTGGGGAGATTGGCTGGGGGCGGCCGCTCGTTCCAACTTCTATTGTTTGGGGAGATGCCAGCCACGGGTCGATCTCCCCCCCTTGTGGGGGAGATGCCCGGCAGGGCAGAGGGGGGTAACCCACCCTCCGAAGCCCTACATCTTCCCCGCAACCTTGATCGCAAACGCATACTCGAACGCGATCTCCTCCAGCCGCTGGAAGCGCCCGGACGCGCCGCCGTGACCGGCATCCATATTGGTCTTCATCAGGATCGGCGCGTCGCCGGTCGTCTTCTCACGCAGCTTCGCCACCCATTTCGCCGGTTCCCAATAGGTCACCCGCGGGTCCGTCAACCCGCCGAGTGCCAGCAGCGGCGGGTAGGCTTTCTCGCCGACATTGTCGTAGGGCGAATAGGCGGCGATCTGCTCGTATTCTTCCTGGCTGTCGATCGGGTTGCCCCATTCCGGCCATTCCGGCGGCGTCAGCGGCAGCGTGTCGTCGAGCATGGTGTTCAGCACATCGACAAAGGGAACGGCGGCGATGATGCCGGCGAATTTTTCCGGCGCCATGTTGGCGATCGCCCCCATCAGCATGCCGCCCGCCGATCCGCCCTCGGCGATGATGTTCGCGTAGGATGTGAACTTCTGTTGATTCAGATAGTCGGCAGCTGCGATGAAGTCCTTGAACGTATTGGTCTTCTTTTCCATCTTGCCGTCTTCATACCAGGCAAAGCCCTTGTCCTTGCCGCCGCGGATATGGGCGATGGCATAGACGAAGCCGCGGTCGGCGAGCGACAGGCAATTGGTGTTGAACCCGGCCGGAATGGTGATGCCATAGGCGCCGTAGCCATAGAGCAGACAGGGCGCCGAGCCATCGAGCACGGTGTCCTTGCGGTAGAGCAGGGTGACCGGCACCGTCTCACCGTCCCAGGCGGGCGCAAAGACGCGGCGGGTGACGTAGTCATCAGGGTTATGGCCCGATGGCACTTCCTGGGTCTTGAGCAGTGTGCGCTCGCGCGTCACCATGTTGTAATCGTAGAGCTGGGAAGGCGTCGTCATCGACGAATAGGAGAAGCGGATGACGTCAGTATCATATTCGGCAGCCCCTGAGAGGCCGAGCGAATAGGCCTCCTCGGCAAAGGCGATCGCGTGTTCCTCGCCGGTCGCCCGGTCGCGGATCATGATCTGCGGCAGGCCGTCCTTGCGCTCCAGCCAGAGCAGATGGCGGGCATAGGCCATGTGATTGATGATGAGCGTGCCCGGCTTGTGCGGCACCACTTCGCGCCAGTTGTCCTTGCCCGGTGCATTGACCGGCGCCTCGACGATCTTGAAATCCTTGGCATCGCCGTCATTGGTCAGAATGTAGAAGACGTCGCCGCCCTCGGTCAGCGTATATTCGATGCCTTCCTCGCGCTCGGCAACGATGACAGGCTCGGCCGTCAGGTCCTTGGTCGAGAGCAGCCGGTACTCGGAGGTCTCGTGATCGTGGATGTCGATATAGATGAAATCGTCGAGCAGCGAGCCGCCGACGCCCATGAAGAAACCTGCATCCGGCTCTTCGTAAACCAGCCGGTCGTCGCTCTGTGGCGTGCCGATGATGTGGTGATAGACCTTCGAGGGGCGATGGTTTTCATCCAGCGCCGAATAGAAGAAGCTCTTGCCATCGGGCGCCCAGACGCCGCCGCCGCCGGTATTCTCGATCACATCGGAGAGGTCTTCGCCGGTCGCGAGATCGCGCACCTTCAGCGTGAAGAACTCCGAACCCTTATCGTCATAGCCCCAGATGCCGCGATTGTGATCGGTGGAGTGATCGAGCCCGCCGAGGCGGAAATAGCTCTTGCCCGCCGCCTCCTTGTCGCCGTCGAGCAGCACGGTGCGGATCGCCTCGTCCTTGGTGTCGCCGTCGCGCGGAATTCGGAAATAGCGCGGCTGCTCGCCGCCGGTCACGAAGAAGGTGCCATAGGCATAGGCGCCGTCCTTCATCGGCACAGAACTGTCGTCTTCCTTGATGCGGCCGCGCATCTCGCCAAACAGCACCTTCTGCAACGGCTTGGTATCTTCCATCGCCGCGTTCATATAGGCGTTTTCGGCCTCCAGATGCTTGCGGATCTCGGGGTCGAGGATACTGGGATCCTTGAACATCGCCTGCCAGTTATCGGCGCGCAGCCAGGCGTAATCGTCTGTCCTGGTGATGCCGTGGCGCGTATCGGAAAGCGGCTTCTTGGCAGCAGCGGGCGGGGTCGGCAGGTTCTTGAAAACGGACAAATGAAAAGCTCCGGATCGGTATTGCGGTGGGGAAGAGATAGAGGTGCTGCGGGACGCAATCAAGCGCCGCGCAAGCCGTCGTGGATAAGCTGCGGCTAAATCGAAGTGTTCCTCACGTTGCCTTGATGTCACCACATTGTTTAAGAAAGTCCGCTAGCATCGCGCGGAACCTGCGCCTTGCCAGATGGAGATGACGGGGGCGTCTGGCTGAGGCTTGTTCCGGATTGAGCAGATAGAGGGATTATTCCTACATGCCGAAATGCCTGGTCCTGTCCGTATCGCTTCTCAGCCTTGCCTCCTCCGCCTATGCCGTCGATCCCGCCATCAAGAAGCAGCTTGAAAAGCTCGATCCGGCCACCCGCCTCGAACAGAGCTGCGATACCGAGGCGATGAGCCGCATCAACAAGGACAAGACCGGCTTCAACCCCGACAAGGTGATTGCCTACACTTTCAAGGATCCGGTTCCGAGCGACGACCGCCTGGTGGCACCTGGCGCCGTCTTCCGCAGCAAGGGCGTCTGGTACCATCTCTCCTATACCTGCATCACCGGCCCGCAGCATATCAACGTCCGCGAACTTCAGTACGAGATCGGCGACAAGGTGCCGAAGGAGAGCTGGACGAAGTATTACCTCTACGATTGAGGCCTCTCGGCTTGATCGGTTGATCAGGCGAGCTTCGGCGGTACCTTGCCCTGATCGATGATCGCCATCTCGGCGATCTGCCGCAGCGTCGTCGCTGCATATCTCTCCAGAAGCTCTTTCTCGGCCGCCGCATGCGCCATCTGCAGCACGGAATTCGAGGCGCGCTCGACAGGGCAGGAGGGGTGATCGCGCGAGAGCGGCGCCGGCAGGATCGCGCCCTCGTTCAGCGCCCGCTGGATATCCAGCACCGTCACCTCGTCGAGCGATCTGACCAGCTTCCAGCCACCACCGCGCCCGCCTTCCGATTCCACGATCCCATGGTCGCGCAGCGCCCCCAGCGTCCGGCGCACGACGACGGGATTGGTGTTAAGCATCTGGCTGATCCGTTCCGACGTCTCCCGGCCGCCGAGCAGGCCCATATGCACCAGCACATGCAGCATCCGGGCAAGCCGGCCATCGGTCTTCATCGCGAACCTTTCCGCAACAATTATTGTTACGCTATCTTGACGGTGCCGGTTATCTGTAACAGATATTGTTACGGATAAAAGGAGCACGCATGCTGCGCCGCCAGTTTCTACTCGCCGCACCGGCTCTGGTTATCTCAGTTTCCGGCGCCAAGGCAACAAATCAGGAGCCCATCATGAATGACACACTCATCGACACCAGGACGATCAGCATGGGTATCCTCGAGGCGGGCTCCGGGCCGCTCGTGCTGCTGTGCCACGGATTTCCGGAAACCAAGCATGCCTGGCGCCATCAGGTCGCAGATCTCGCAAAGGCCGGATATCGCGCCGTGGCACCGGATATGCGCGGCTACGGCAAGACCGCGGCACCCGGCCGCGCCGATCAATATACCGTCTTCCACGCCGTCGGCGATCTGATCGCGCTGATGGATGCGCTCGGCGAAGAGAAGGCGGTGATCGCCGGTCACGATTGGGGCGCGACGATCGCCTGGCAGGCGGCGCTGCTGCGCCCCGACAGGTTCAGGGCCGTCGTTGCCCTCAGCGTGCCGATGATGGGCCTGCCGCCGGTGCCGCCGTCGAAGATCTTTCCGGAGAATGACGAGGCGCTGTTCTACACGCTCTATTTCCAGCAGCCGGGTGCGGCTGATGCCGAATTCGGCCGCGACCCCGCGCTGACGCTCCGCAAGATCATCCACGCGGCAAGCGGCGAGGCGGGTCCCAGAAAGCCCGGCGACGGCACGCCAAATCCTTTTTCGATGGTCAGCCGCAAAACCGGCCTGCTCGCCGATCTGCCCGATCCCGCAGAGCTTCCCGCCTGGCTGCCGCCCACAGAGTTCGAAAGACTGGTCGCTGACTTCAAAGCATCAGGCTTCACCGGCGGCCTCAACTACTACCGCAATCTCGACCGCAACTGGGAACTCCAGCAGGCCAATGCCGGCCAGACCGTCACCATCCCCGCACTGTTTATGACCGGCGAACGCGACCCCGGCCTCGCCATTCCCGGCATGGACAAGATCATATCCGCCATGCCCGCGCTGGTGCCGCAGCTGCGCGGCTCGCATATTATTCCCGGCGCCGGTCATTGGCTTCAGCAGGAGCGCCCCGCCGAGGTCTCGGAACGGATGATCGCCTTCCTTCAGCAGCTCTGAACGCTCCTAGCGATCCACCAGCACCGAGCATTTCGCATGCCGCACCACGCGGTCCGCTGTCGCGCCGATGAAATAGTTGGAGAAATCGGGGATGTGCGAGGCGACGATGATCAGGTCGGCGCTGTGGGTTTCTGCCGCGGCGAGAATGCCGTTGGCGGGCGGCCCGCGGCCGATCTCGACGCTGGCCGGAATGCCGGTCTTCAGCCGCAGCGCTTCCAGCCGCGCCTTGCCGTCCTTGATGGCGTTCTCGACCAGCTCGACCGGCAGATCGATCGCCACATAGGTCGGGATGTCCTCGACGACATTGAGCAGGATGATCTCGCCGCCCTCGTCGAGCAGCGTCGCAGCCTTGCGAAACGACTTCTCGCCGCGGTCGATGGCACCGATTTCGATGGGAACCAGGATTTTCTTGTACATGTCTTTCGTCCTTATGAGATGCATCCAACCTATCGGAGGAAACATAAGGCGCTTTGACGCGGATCAAGCACCGCCTCTCCAGCGTCAACAGATGCTGAACGATTTATCCGCAAGAACGCATCTTCTGCGAACAATCGGAATGCGCCATATAGAATGCAAGTACAGCAGCCGAGGGGACCATGAGATCATGAACCGGCGAACATTCCTCGAGCTTGCCACACGCGGCGCCTTCGCCGCCACCGCCGGTGCAGCGTCGCAACTGATGGCAGGAGACAGATCGATGACAACAGAGACTTCCTACGCGCTGACGCGCCCTGCCCATGTCGGCCATTCGCATCTGGTCGTGAAGGACCTGGCCGCCGTTTCCGGTTTCTACCAGTCGATGCTCGGCCTCAAGGTCATCGAAAAGACCGCGAGCGGCGAAGTGCTCGGCGTATCGGGCCTGCCGCTGCTCACGCTGACAACGGACGGCAACGCGCAAACTGCGCCGCGTAATGCCGCCGGCCTGTTCCACACCGCTTTCCTGATGCCTGACCGCACCGAGCTTGCCCGCTGGCTGCGCCACGCCGCGCATAACAATGTCGTACTCGAAGGCGCGTCCGATCACCTCGTCAGCGAGGCGATCTATCTCTCCGACCCCGAAGGCAACGGCATCGAGATCTATGCCGACCGCCCGCATGACGTCTGGAAATTCCACCAAGACGGCCAGGTGGAAATGGCAACCAACCGCCTCGATCTGCAGGCGCTCTATGACAGCGCCCCTCAGGACACCTGGGACGGCATGGCAGACGGCACCGCGATCGGCCACATCCATCTGCAGGTCGGCAATATCCCGGAAGCCGACACCTTCTACCGCGACGTTCTCGGCCTGAAGATCATGGCCCGCTATCCCGGCGCCAGCTTCTTCGCCACCGGCGGCTACCACCACCACGTCGCCGCCAACATCTGGAACAGCCGCGGCGCCGGCACCCGAAGCCAGAACATGACCGGCCTCTCCGACTACTCGCTGCATTTCAACGACAAGGCAGCACTGGAAACAGCCAAGACCGCGCTGCAAAAGCTCGAGATCAAGACCGAAGCCCGCGACGGCGGCGTCTTCCTCAGGGATCCCTGGGGGATTGGTCTGACGCTAACGGCGTGAGCGGACACGTCCAATTCGTTGCAATTGCCGCCGATACGACTAGCTTTCCCCTTGCGCCGCGCTCTTCCGCGGCGCCGAGCCGAGGAGGAAGCGACCCATGTGCCGCAACATCAAGCCCCTGTTCAACTTCGACCCGCCGGCAACGGAGGCGGAAATCCATGATGCGGCGCTGCAGTTCGTGCGCAAGCTGAGCGGCACCAACAAGCCCTCGAAGCGCAACGAGGCCGCCTTCGATCACGCGGTCCTGGCGATCGCCAAATGTGCGGCGGAATTGCTGACGTCGCTGGAGACCTCGCAACCGCCCCGCGACCGCGAGGAAGAGGCGGCCAAGGCAAAGGCGCGTTCGGCGCTCAGGTTTGCCTGAGGAACTGCCGCTCTGGAAAGATCGTTCCAGGCGCTGCCTTGCTGCAGCATAACGATGCTTGAACACCTGCTAACGCAGCGCTAGGGATCGGTTGACATCCCTCATGCAGCAAGACCCTCCCTCATGTTTCCCTTTTCAGAAGCCGACCCGATCCGTCACTCCAGCCCCGTGCCTGAAAGCTCGGAGGTGGTGATCGTCGGTGGCGGGGTGATCGGCGTTTCGACGGCGCTTTTCCTCGCCGCGCGTAATATCCAGGTCACGCTTCTGGAAAAGGGGCGCATCGCCGCCGAGCAGTCGTCGCGCAACTGGGGCTGGATCCGCAAGCAGGGGCGCGATGCCGACGAATTGCCGATCGTGATGGAAGCCTGCCGTCTCTGGCAGCAGCTGGCGGAAGAATGCGGCGAGGATATCGGCCTCCGCCAGACAGGCGTCACCTATCTGGCCCGCACCGACAAGGACATGGCGAAATTTGCGCGGTTCATGCAGCTCGCCGCCGCCCATGATCTCGATACCCGCCTTCTCGATGGCGCAGAGGTCGCGGCCAGGATCGGCGGCATGGCGCGCACCTATGCCGGCGCGATGACAACGCCGTCGGATATGCGCGCCGAGCCCTGGCTTGCGGTGCCTGCGCTGGCGCGGTTGGCCGCCCGCAAGGGTGTCCGGATCATCGAGAATTGCGCGGTTCGCGCGCTCGATATCACTGCCGGCCGGGTTGCGGGCGTCTGGACCGAAGGCGGCAGGATCGCGACCACCAATGTGTTGGTGGCGGGCGGCGCCTGGTCGTCGCTGTTTCTCAGAAAACATGGCATCTCGATCCCGCAGCTCAGCGTCCGCGCCACGGTTGCCGCAACCGAGCCCTTGCCGGAATTCCACGCCGGTGCAGCGATCGAGAATGACATCGCCTTCCGCCGCAGGCAGGATGGCGGCTATACGCTGGCCCCGGGCGGCAGCAACCTGCTGTTTGTCGGCCCCGATGCCTTCCGTCATGCCCCTAAATATCTTCCGGCGCTGATCGATCACCCCTTCGGCACCCGCTATCTCCCGGCGGCCCCTTCAGGTTCCCCCGACAGCTGGTCGACGCCGCGCGACTGGACGCCCGAGACGACAAGCCCGTTCGAGCGCATGCGCGTCCTCAATCCGGCGCCCGGTCAATCCGATCTGGCCTCGATCAGGCGCGGCTTCGAAAACCTGTTTCCGCAGCTCGGAGAATTGCGCCTGAAAACCACATGGGCAGGCATGATCGATGCCATGCCCGACGTCGTCCCGATCGTCGATCGCGTCAGCGCCATCGCCGGTCTCTTCGTCGCCACCGGCATGAGCGGCCACGGCTTCGGCATCGGCCCGGGCATCGGGCGCGTCATGTCGGATCTGATCCAGGGCAACGCGACGGGCCACAACCTCAACCGCTTCCGCCTGTCGCGCTTCTCCGACGGCAGCCCGATAAGGCTTGGTCCGGCGATCTGAGGCGCCGTCAGCTACTCCGCCGCCACCGCCATCGCCCGCGTATCGTTCCGGTAAAACTTCGGCGCCCGGCCGGTCACGCGCTTGAAGGCGTTGGAGAAGGCGCTTTCCGAGGTATAGCCGAGCGAGCGGGCAAGCGTTGCCACCTGCACGTCGTCTTCTCTCAGCGAGCGTTCGGCCAGCCGCATGCGCCATTCGGTGAGATAGGCAAGCGGCGCGATACCGGCCACTTGCTTGAAATAGACGGCGAAGGTGGTACGCGACATGGCGGCGGCGGCGGCAAGCTCTTCCAGCTGCCAGGCGCGGCCGGGCTCGGCATGCATCAGGCGCACGGCCGGGGCGATGCGGCGGTCGCTGACGGCGCGCAAAAGGCCGGAGGCCAGCGGACCACCGTCATCCAGATGGGCGCGGAGCAGCTGCACGAACATCAGCTGTGCCAACTGCGCCGAGGCGACCGAGCCGCCCGGCAGATCGGCGGTCTGCTCCGAAACGATCTGCGCCACCACCCATTGCAGCACGGCTGCCTGCGGCGATCCGGCTTTCGCATGGATGAAGGGCGGCATGACATCGGTTAGAAGCGCGCCGCGCTCCGGATCGAGACCGGCATGGCCGCCGACGATCTCCACTTCCTTGGCGTCGCCGATATGCTTGACCCGGCCGATATAGGTGGCGAAGAGCGGTTTGGCCTCCACAGGCGTCAGCGAAAGATCGGTGCAGAGCACGAAGTCTCGGGTGGTGACCAGGAACGTGTCGCCCGCTTCCAGCCGCACTGGCCCGGCGCCGCCCTCGACGTCCAGCCAGCAGCTGCCCTTCAGCACCGCATAGAACTTGATCTGCTGTGGCCGGAACTGCAGCGACCACTGACCACCGATGGTGAAGCCGCCCGATATGACGGACTGGGCATTGGTGAGGGTCAGCAGGTCGGAAAAGGGATCGTTCGACATTTTTGAATTCTCGCGCATGTAATCGGAATTTACAAGTATTTGAAATTCGGCGCGCCGGGCGCAGTCTCCGGAGGCAATCACGAATGGAGAATGCATCATGAGCCTCAAGACACGTAAACTCGGCACTCAGGGCCTCGAAGTCTCGGCGATCGGCCTCGGCTGCATGCCGATGAGCCAGTCCTATGGACCGGCCGACCAGGACGAGGCGATCCGCACGCTGCACCGCTCGATCGATCTCGGCTGCACCTTTTTCGACACTGCCGAAGTCTATGGTCCGCACACCAATGAAGACCTGCTCGGCCGCGCCTTCAAGGGCCGCCGCAGCGAGGTGACGATCGGCACCAAGTTCGGCTTCAAGATCGTCGAGGGCAAGCAGCGGGGCGCGGAAACCACCAGCCGTCCGGAAGACATCCGCAAGGCGGTCGAGGGATCGCTGAAGCGGCTGCAGACCGATCATATCGATCTGCTCTACCAGCACCGCGTCGATCGCAATGTGCCGATGGAAGACGTCGCAGGCACCGTCGGCGAGCTGGTGAAGGAAGGCAAGGTCAAGTATTTCGGCCTGTCGGAAGCCGGTATTGCCAATATCCGCAAGGCGCATGCGGTGTTCCCGGTTTCGGCGCTGCAGAGCGAATATTCGCTCTGGGAGCGCAATCTGGAGCCGGAGATCATCCCGGTGCTGCGCGAACTCGGCATCGGTCTCGTGCCGTTCTCGCCGCTCGGCCGCGGTTTCCTGACCGGCAAGGTAATGCGCGCCGAGGAATATCCGGAGAATGACCACCGCCGCAACGACCCGCGCTATCAGGGCGCCAACTTCGACGAGAACGTCAAGGCCGCGGAGATCGTCCATGCGGTCGCCCGCGATCACAATGCAACGCCCGGCCAGATCGCGCTCGCCTGGCTGCTGCATCAGGGCGACGACGTGGTGCCGATCCCCGGCACCAAGCGCCAGAGCTATCTGGAGGAAAATGTCGGCGCCGCCGCCATTGCGCTGAGTGCCGCCGACCTCGCAAGCCTCGACGCTGCACTTGCGCCGGAAAAGGTCTCCGGCGAGCGCTACGCCTCGTGGATCATGGCGACGGTCGATCGGTAAGCGCGCTCACGCGGCCTGAACCTTTCTGAGGCCGATGCTTGCTGCGATCGCCAGTTCGGCGATCGCAGCGGCAAGCAGGATGCCGAGGAAGACCTCGCGGCCGAGATGGACGAGCACCCAGCCGCCGATAACAGGGAAGCCGAAGATGCCGGTGAAGTAGGACATCACGAACCAGGTGAGCGCCGCATGGCGGTAGCGCGGTTCGGTGTTGTTCACCGCCCAGGTCTGGATCACCGAATAGACCAGGCCATAGCCGATGCCGGTCAGAATGGCTGAAAGAATCTGGAAGGCCGGGTGGATGCCGGTGCCGAACATGGCGGCGACGCCGAGGCACATGGAGGTCAGCAGCGCCGTTGCAAGCTGCGCCTGCGGCAGCGCTGCCAGCAAGCGGGCAAGCAGCAGCCGGGCGGCAACCACGGTGACGGCATAGACGGCAAAGAAAGTTGCCGCATCGGCGGAGGTTCCTTCCACCAGCGACGACTGGAAGGTCAGCAGGCCGGAGAAGACGCATGCGCCGAGCGCCACCATCAGGATCGGCCGGACGGAAGCGCTGCGGCCGATCACGCCGATATTGCGCACCCAGGGGCGAAGTCCCGCCGTTCGCGGCCCGCCGGGCGCCATCGAGCCGAAGACCCAGAGCAGCATAGAAGCCGCAAGGCAGGCGGCACCCACCAGCATGAAGGTCGCCTCGACCGAGAGCCCCACCTGCCGCAGCATGAGATTGAGAATGACCGGGCCGCCACCGATGCCCGCCATCTGGAAGGCGCCGAAGCGGGTAAACCAGAAGCCGCGATCGGCATCGGTAACCCGCTCGGACAGCGCCATCGGCGCGCCGATATAAAACATTCCCCAGCCAAGCCCGATGAAGAAACCTGAGACCAGCGGCAGACCAAGGCCGCCGCCCGCCGCAAAGGCGAGCAGCAGGAAGCCGAAGGCGACGGAGCAGGTGGCGATAGCGCTCATCCGCGCGGCATCGATCCGGCCCGAAAGCCAGCCGACCAGCGGCACGCCGGTAAAGGTGCCGGCCATCGCCGCACCCAGCGTCAGCCCGGTATCGACATCGCTGCCGCCATGGGCGCGGTAGTAGGCCGAAAACAGGAAGGTGGCGCCATAGCCTGCCGCAGCAAGCATGGTGCCGGTGAACAGAAAGGGGGCAGCAGAGGGACGCATCTGAAATCTCGGGCATGGTTGAAAGTGGCCTGATAAAAAGGAATAATGGCAAACATATCCAGAGCCACTTCGAGTCAGCCATGCAAGCCACTTCGCCCCGCCAGACCAGCGCCCGCACACTCCGCCGCGAAAGTGCTGCGGCCGGTTTCTTGCCTGATATCGATACGTCCTCGCCGGTTCCGGCAGTCCGCCAGCTTTACCTGCAGCTGCGCGACAGCATCGTCGCGGGAACGCTGCAGACGGACCACCGGCTGCCCTCGACCCGCACGGCATCATCGGAATGGTCGCTGTCGCGCGGGCTGATCGCCGAGGCCTACGAGATGCTGATCGCCGAAGGCTATGCGGAGGGACGGCATGGCTCGGGCACCTACGTCGCCTCCGGCCTGCCGCCGATGCCATCAGGAAGCGGCACCGCGCGGGAGATGGCCGATAACAGCGCCCGGCGCGGCATCTCCACCGCCGCGCGGATGGCGATGCGCACCGATCTGGCACCGCCCGCCCAGGTCGCCTTCGCCACCGGCCGGGTGATCCACGACGCGCGCACCGCCGGTCTGCTAAAGCGGCTTGCCCATCGCCATATCGATTATGCCAGCGACCGCTACCGAGATCCGCAGGGCGAGCTCTCGCTGAGACAGGCGGTGTCGGCCCATCTCGCCGCCTCGCGCGGCGTGCGCTGCCATCCCGGCCAGATCTTCATCACATCAGGCACCCAGCAGGCGCTGGATTTCGCCATCCGCGTTCTCGTTTCCCCCGGCGAAACCGTGATGATCGAAGATCCCTGCTATCCGCCGGCACGGCTCGCTTTTCTGTTGAACGGTGCTGCGATATCCGGCCTGCCGGTCGACGGCGAAGGGCTGATCACCGAGAAACTGTCTCTCTACGATGGCCAGCCGCCGGCGGCGATCTACGTCACGCCGTCGCATCAATATCCCTCAGGCTCGGCCCTGCCGCTGGCGAGGCGTCTGGAATTGCTGGCCTTCGCCCAGGCCCGCGGCAGCTGGATCATCGAGGACGATTACGACAGCGAGTTCCGCTATGACGGCCACCCGATCGCCTCGCTGCAGGGCCTCGATGCGACGCGCCGGGTGATTTATGCCGGTACTTTCAGCAAGGCGCTGCTGCCAGGCTTCCGCGTTGGCTATCTGATCGTGCCTGACGATCTCGTTGCCGCCTTCAGGGCCGTCCGCCCGATCATCGACCGCTTCCCGGCACCGCTCCACCAGCTCGTCGTCGCCGATTTCCTCAACGAGGGCTATTTCCCGGCGCATCTGCGCCGCCTGCGCGAAAGCCACCGCGCCGCCCGCGACAATCTCGCATTCCTGCTGAAGGCGCGGCTCTCCGATCACCTGATCGCCCCGGTCCCCGAACAGGGCATCCACTTCACCGTCTCCAGCACCGGCACATGGCGAGATGACCGCGCGCTGGCCGAAGCCGCCCTGAAGGGTGGCGTGGTCGTCATCCCCGTTTCGCCGATGCGCATCTCCGCCTCGCCGGAACCGCGGCTGCTGCTGGGCTTTTCGGGGCTGACGGCCGAAGAGGCGGATGTGGCAGTGGGGAGGCTGGGGAGGGTGTTGGAGAGGGTGGCGGGGTAAAATTAGCAGCATTTCGCGTTGGCAGCCGGGCTCGACAGCAAGGCGTCAACTCTCTTTCGCGTTGACAAAGCACAGCGCTCCGGGCGAGTGAAGAGCACCTCAAAGTTCAACCGGTGTTTTCATGCTGCCCTTGCATTCTCTTGGCGAGCGCATCGTTGTGCTCGGCCCCTCCAATGCGGGAAAGTCAACTCTGGCGGTTGCCCTGTCAGCAAAACTCGGCATCCCCGCCATTCACCTCGACCAGCTTCATCATCTACCGAACACCGATTGGCAGCCGCGCCCGGAGCCGGAATTCGCCGCGCTGCATGATGCGGCAATTCTTGGGGAGCGCTGGATCATGGAGGGCAATTATACGCGCCTCATGCAGCAACGCTTTGCCCGCGCCACCGGCGCCATCCTGATCACCTCGAACCACTGGCGCCGCTTCGCCCTCTATCTCAGGCGCACGCTTGTCAATCGCGCCGGGCGCGCTGGCCATCTTGAAGGCGCCAAGGACAGCCTCAAATGGGAAATGGTTCATTGGATTCTGGTCAAGACCCGAGATAGCGGCGCGCGATATTCAAGAATGCTCGAGACATCGAGCCTGCCGGTGATCGAATGCCGCACCGCCCGAGCGCTTAATGATCTTTACCGCCAGTGGGATCTGCCCACGCGCCGCTAGGCCGCTCAGTGGTATGTCGCAGTGGCAGTGGCAGGGGCAAGTACGCTCGTCAGAAAATCCCGGAGAACCGGGGTCAGCTGTTCGCGGGGGATCTGATGCCCGCATTCGAACCGGTGCAGCGCCATGGGCACCCGCGCCTGCGAAAGCGCGGCCGCGAACGTCTCGGCCTGCTCGATCGGCGCCCGGTCGTCGTATTGGCCATGCAGAAGCAATGTTTCCGCACGAATCTCGTGTGCGTGATAAAGCGCGGAGCGCTCCAGGAACGCCTCGTCCGAAGTGCCAGCCTCCCGGATGATCGCCTGCTGCAGGCCCGGAGCGCTGTTTTGGTAGGCTTCTTTGAGATCGTAGACGCCGCCCGACAGGATGAGAGCCCTCAGGTCGGCCACCTGCGCGGCGACCATCGCTGACGCAACAGCGCCGCGGCTGTTGCCATAGAGGACGATGCGGGCCGGATCGACGGTCGGTTGCGCCTTGAGGAAGTCGAGGGCCGCGATAATCGCCCGCTGGGTCGCCGGTCCGCAGAAATCCGCCGGTCCGTCCGATGCGCCGAAGCCCGGCTGCGATACGGACGCCGCCGTCACGTTCAGGCGTGAGGAGAACCGCAGCAGCGTTCCGTTGTCGGCAGCCTCCTTGGCCCCCAGCAGCATTCCGCCCTGATTGCCGTGGACGAAAAGGATGGCCCCCCGTGGCGCGCCAACCGGTCCTCCCGCCTGGAAAAGCTCGACGGAGGCGCCGTCGCCGCGATCGATCACATGCCGCTCTACCGCCGCCATCCCTTCACCTGTCCCGCCAGATACGTTCAAAATTTCTTCTTCAGGAAATATCGCCGTCAACGCATCGTCAACATGACAGGCGAGGCAATGGTGCTGCCGATATTACCAAACTTTCAGACTCGACTTGCGCGATTCTTTCTGCAACTTTAACGCTAAGGGTGGGGCGTATGGAAGAGATCACCAATCTACAATTCAACAGATTTCTGAGAGCCAAGGCTCCCGAGAAGCCATGTCCGGAATGTGGCATCAATTCCTGGAGCACCGCTGCCAATGGCGATATGCCGGATGCCCCGATCGAGAAGCTGTTCATTCCCTTCGGCGGCGGCGATCAGGCGACGGCTGTTGCGGCTTTGCTGTGCAAGAACTGCGGATACATAAAACTCTTCTATCGCCACACCATCAGCAAATGGATCGAGGTCAATGGCTGATATTATCCGTCTGAACGCCGAAATCGCTCATCATCATCCGTCAGCCTTGAAGTCCGGCGGCGGCGATGGCACATTTGACGGCATGGAAGCTCGGGTAACACGTCTTGAAGACGACATGACGGAGATGAAGGGTGACCTGAAATCTCTGCTGAAATCGTCTGCGGAGATCAAGGGCAAGATCGACAATCTTCCGTCCGCATACGAGTTCGGGCAATTGAAAGGCCGCGTGGATAGTCTGCCGACGACCGCAAAGCTCGCTTCGCTGCTCGCTGTCTTTGTCGCGGCAATCGCGCTGGTCAACAATTGGGCGGCAATCAAAGCCGTTCTGTTCAGATAAGATCGGATTTCTCGAAAGCTGCGGCGGTGCCCGCAAGGTCGCCGCTTGCTCCCTGCCGTGGGCGCAGAACCCTGAAACGTGTCCGCTCAGCCACACCCGCGCACCCACCCTTCTCCCCCAAGGAACCGAATCCCCCAATCCGCGTTGTCGTCGCGAAGCGCTGGGCTTTCGGGGAACATGGGATATGGGCATCGCCAACGGCATAAAGAAGCATGCGAAGAAGATCGCCATCGGCGAGCGGCGCACCAGCGCCTGGGCCGAAAAGCTTTCGGCGGCCACCGAAGAGATGCAGCAGGCGCCGGTGCGCCGCGTCGAGAAGGATGGTCTCGATGTTAGCATGGCCTGGGCGATCATCGGTATCTTCGGCATTCTCGGGCTTGCCGCCGTCTATCAGATGTCGCTGATCCTGATCCCGCTGACGCTCGCCATTGTCGTCGGCATGATCTTGGGCATGCTCGCCGAAAAGCTGAGCAAGCTCGGCGTGCCCCGCATCACCAATGCGGTGATCCTGTCGAGTGCGGTGGCGCTTGTCATCTTCCTGGTCGCCAATGCATTGGCCGGGCCGGTCGGCACCCTGATGAACGAGGGGCCCGCCTTCGTCGAGAAGACCATCGACAGGCTGATGCCCTATCTCGAGAAAGTCCGCTGGCTGCATATCACGCCCGAGACCTTCCAGAGCGGCCCGATGTCGGCCGACAAGCTGCTCGAAAACACCGGCAACGTCCTGCATGTCGTCACCGCGAACCTGACGCCGGCGCTGGTGCAGGGGCTGATCTTCTTTGCCGCGCTGCTGCTCTTCCTCGTCGGCCGCGTCAATCTGCGCAAGACGATCATCATGACCTTTCGCAGCCGGCCGCAGCGCCTTGCCGCCATCCGCGTCATCAGCTCGGTCGAGCAGGTGCTCGGCTTTTATTTCGCCACCGCCGCCATCATCTATGCCGGCCTCGGGGTGATCATGACGGTGATCGCCTGGGCGGGCGGGCTGTCGGTCCCCATCCTCTGGGGCTTCTTCGCCTTCCTCTCCAGCTTCATTCCCTATCTCGGCATCACCATGATGACCTTCGCCATCGCCGTTGCTGGTATCCTGACCCATGACAGCATGCTGTTCGCGCTGCTGCCGGCGGCCGCCTTCTTCATCGTCCACCTGTTGATGGAAAACCTGATCTTCCCTGCGGTCATGGGCCGTCGCCTCGAGATCAATCCCTTCGTCGTTTTCCTCGCCATCATCTTCTGGACCTGGATGTGGGGCGCCGTCGGTGCCATGCTGGCGCTGCCGCTGTCGCTGATCGTCATGACCATCGTCGATGAACTGTTCATCGAAGAGCGCGTCACGCCACAGCTGCCGAAGTGAGGGGAGACGATGATGGCAAACGGCATCGAATTCGACCCTGCAAGCCAGGACGATCTGCGCAGCGGCCGCAGCCCGTGGGGCAGGGGCGGGCGCCGCCCGGCCTTTGAGCCGCTGACACAGAGTTTCAAAGCCGATGCGCTGGTCATCGGCGGCGGCATCACCGGAGCGCTGGCGGCCGAGCATCTGACGGCCCGCGGCCTGTCGGTCGTCGTCATCGACAAGGAAGAGCCGGGCCTCGGCTCGACGGCGGCAAGTACCGCCATGCTGCAATGGGAAATCGACAGCACGCTTTCGGAGCTCGAGCATTATTACGGCTTCGAGCGGGCGGCCGGCATGTACCGCCGCAGCGCGGCTGCCGTCTCCGGCCTTGCCAAGCTCGTCGCCACCCATGCGCTACCCTGCCAGTTCCAGCCGAGGCAGACGCTGTTTCTGGCGCAGAACCATGAGAGCGCCCGCGATCTCCATGAGGAGCGCCAGCTGCGCCGCCGCGCCGGTCTGCCGGGCGTCTATCTGGAACATTGCGATCTCCTGACCCAGTTCGAACTCGACCGCGATGGGGCAATCCTGTCGCCGGGCTCCGCCGAGGCCGACCCGCTGCTGCTCGCCTGGAGCCTCCTCGATATCGCCATCGCCCGCGGCGCCATGCTGGTGAAGGGCACCGTGGAGCGGCTGCATAGCGAAGGCGGCAAGGTGACGGCCGAGCTCGACGGCCCCTTCGTCATCGAGGCCGATACCGCGGTGCTGGCGACGGGTTATACGATGCCTGGCATTGACATGCCCAAGCTGCATCGCTCCACCTCCAGCTTTGCGATCGCCACCGAGCCGCAGGATCCGGCAACCCTCTGGCGCGGTGAAACGCTGATCTGGGAGGATGCCGACCCCTATCTCTACATGCGCACCACGGCGGACCACCGCATCGTTGCCGGCGGCGAGGACGACGCCACCACCGATCCCGACAGGCGCGATTCCAAGCTCGCCGCAAAGGCGCAGGCGATCCGCGAGAAGATGAAGCGGCTCTGGCCGCAGGCCAATGCGGAAATCGCCACCGCCTGGTGCGGCACCTTCGGTGAGACCGCGGATGGCCTGCCGCTGATCGGCCCGGTGCCCCGCATGCCGAATGTCTACGCCGCCTACGGCTACGGCGGCAACGGCATCACCTTCTCCTTCCTCGCCGCCCAGATGGTCGGCGCCATGGTGGCCGGCATCCACCGCGACTGGTTCGACGACTACGCACTGGACCGCGACGGGCCGGGATTCCGGGGTGTCAGGGCTGGGGAGCGTGGGGTGGAGACGGTGCTGCGGTAGGGGCGGGCGTTGTGCTCGGGGCTTGCAGGGCACAACGCCGTTGGAAGGCCTCAGCGACTAATTCGTCGTCTTGTCATCCCCAAGCCCCTCGGCATCCTCCAGCCGTACGAACTCCACGCCCTTCGCCTTCAAATCCACGATCGCCTTGGCGACCCCGGCGCCGGCGGCATGCGTCGGCTGGTTGATATGCGAGATCACCACGTCGCCGTCCTTGGCAGAACTGATCCGCTTTTCGGTGATCGCCGTTCCCAGCAGCGAGCCGCCGTCGCCATTTACCGAGTAGCCAGCGATCTTGTAGCCCATGGCGCGGATCTGGGCGATTGCGGAGAGATCGTATTTCGCCGTCGAGCCGCGGAACCAGTGCGGCGCGGCAATGCCTGCTGCCAGCATCGCGTCGGCGCCACCCTGCACCTCCTGGTGCACCGCCTCAGGAGATCCGGCCGCGGCAATGCCATAGATCAACGCCGGCTTGTCGACGGCCGGAATATGGTTCTGGCCGTGGTTCTCGAGCTCGAACAGATCGGGATTCTGCAGGAAGATCGAAAGCGCCTGCGGATTGTGCTTCAGCCAGCGTGCCGTGACGAAGATCGTCGCCGGAATGCGTTCGGAAACCAGCGTCGAGATGATCCGGTCATCCGCCTTGCCCATGCAGGCATCGAAGGTCAGCGCGATCCGCGGACGCCCGGGAACCCCTGAGCGCACCACATGCAGCTGCGGTTCGACAAGCTTCGGCCCCTTGGGTTTCGCCACCGGCGCGGCGGCGGCAGGTGCGGTGGGCAGAGCAGGAAGCTCGGCCGCAGAGGCAGCGGAAAGGCAGGCTGCAAGCAGCGGAGCGGCGAGAAGAATGCGGATCATGGGAACTGTTTTCAACGATATCGATGAAGGAATTCTAAGCCTTCGGGCAGAAGGCGGCGATGCGGCCTCTTGCCGCTCGTCTCTTCCGGCCGTGCCTATAGCCGGAAATCCGCGCCCTGCCATCCCCGGCTTCACGAAGTTTTACCGCCTACTGCCTTAGTGTCGGTTGCGCCGCTCTCTGTTCGATGCGAGCATTGCGGCCGATGAAAAACGGGTGTGCATGATGGCCGAGTTCAACGGGATCCGCTGGGCTTACGACAAATACGAACTGATCGCCGACGGCATCGTCCACGGTGTCGGGCTGGCGCTGGCGCTGGTCGGCGCCACCGTGCTGATCTTCTATGCGACGCTGTGGAGCAGCCATGGCGAGCTGGCTGCCGCCTGGGTCTATGGCGTCGGTCTGGTCATGACCATCGGCATCTCCTTCACCTACAATGCCTGGCCGGTGTCGCGCACCAAATGGTTCCTGCGCCGCTTCGATCACTCGTCGATCTTCGTGCTGATCGCCGCCACCTACACGCCGTTCCTCGAAAAGGGCTCCGACGATCCGCTGCTCTTTGCCATGCTGATCGGCATCTGGGCGGTCGCCATCGCCGGGATCGTGCTGAAATGCGTCTTTCCCGGGCGCTATGACCGGCTGGCGATCCTGCTTTATCTGGCGATGGGCTGGAGCGGCGTGCTGGTCGCAGAGCCTGTCGCCTCGCGCATTCCCTTCGCTTCCATGCTTCTGATCGTCATCGGCGGCCTGATCTATTCGGCGGGCGTCATCTTCCATGTCTGGGAAAAGCTGCGCTTTCAGAACGCCATCTGGCACGGCTTCGTCGTTGCCGCCGCCGCCGTGCATTACTCGGCCGTACTCACCTGCTTCAGCATGAGCGCCTCCAATCTCTGATCAGTGGCAGTGCGGTGGCCCCGCGAGCGTCTTGACCAGGTGCGAGACGGTCGGGTCATAGATCTTCGCTTGGGATTTCGGATATTCAAGCGTGAAATAACCGCCGGCGCCCTGGCAGAGCGAGACCGCCCGCACATAGAGGATGCGGTCCTTGCGGGTGCCTGAATAGCTCATCCAGTCCTTGGCCGATTTCTCGTAGGTGATCGTCCAGCCCTCGTCCTTTTCCGATTGCTTCCGGTTGGCGACGTCCTCGCCGAGCGTGCCTTCGGTCACGGTGGAGCCGAACACCAGCAGGGTCGCCTTGCCATCCTTCGATTGCAGCGTGATGCCATCGCCATTGTCAGCCTCGCTGACGGTGCGGAAATCGCCGGGCAGATCGATGACATAGCCGAAACGCGGATTGGCATAGGGCTTCCAGCCGTCAGCAAGGGCAGGCGCCGCTGCAAGCAGCAGCGGAAGAACGAAGAATAGACGCATGAAGGCTCCCTCACAGATCGCCGCAGACTAGCGCAAACCGCAATCCCAGTCGCGGCAAATCTCCGGGTTTACATCCCCGGAATGCCAGCGTATCGGTCCTGCAATATCCGCCGGAATGGAACATGATATGACCGACGCCGTCACCCTTCGCGACGCCACCGAAGCCGACCTTGCTGCGATCCGCAACATCTACAACCACGCGGTCGAGCACACGACGGCGATCTGGAACGAGACGGTCGTCGATCTCGCAAACCGCGTCGAATGGTTCAATGCCCGCAAGGCGAGAGGCTTTCCGGTGCTGGTCGCCGAACGCAACGGCCGGATCGCCGGCTATGCCTCCTATGGCGATTGGCGCGCCTTCGACGGTTTCCGCCACACGGTCGAGCATTCCGTCTATGTCGAGAAGGACAATCAAGGCGCGGGCATCGGCAAGCTGTTGATGCAGGCGCTGATCAAGCGCGCCTCCGAAAACGGCATCCACGTGATGATCGCCGGGATCGAAGCCAACAACACCGCCTCGATCGCCCTCCACGAAAAGCTCGGCTTCCGCAACGGCGGCACCTTCAGGGAAGTCGGCAAGAAGTTCGGCCGCTGGCTGGATTTGACGTTTATGGAATTGCGGGTGCCGGAGTGAGTCCGAAAAAGACCGATTAGACGGTTTTCCCAACCTCGCCGCGTCATGCACGTCAGTAGACGAGCCGCAGCGCTCGTCGTCGAGCGCCTGCGCCGCTGATCACCCCTCCGGCTCGAACACCATCGCATGCCCATTGATGCAATACCGCAGCCCTGTCGGCGGCGGGCCGTCGGGGAAGACGTGGCCGAGATGGGCGTCGCAATTGGTGCAGCGGATTTCGGTGCGCACCATGCCATAGGACGTATCGCGATACTCGCTCACCGCTTCAGGCGAAACCGCCTCGAAATAGCTCGGCCAGCCGCATCCGGCGTCGAATTTGGTGTCGGAGCGGAACAGCGGCTCATTACAGCAGATGCAGCGGTAGAGGCCGGTCTCGAACCGGTCCCAGTAGGGGCCGGTAAAGGCGCGTTCGGTGCCGTGCTGCCGCGTGATGCGGTATTGCTCCGGCGTCAGCTGCGCTTTCCATTCGTCGTCGGTCTTATCGATCTTCAAACTGTCGGTGTCGGACATGGGGGCTTGCTCCTTCGGCGCCGGAGAAGACAAATTTCGACCCGCGGAATGTGGATCGGAAATCGGGCCGGATCAAGGGTAGCCTGAAAAGCTTAGTCCCTATTGCAGGTTTGCGGCTGGCCGCTCCCGCGCCTATTCTGTCGGGTAACGGCGCAACAGGGGGATCTGGAGGTGCTGACCGTTATCTTCGTCATTGCCTATGCCGCTGCCGCTGCGGTCTGCATGGCCGCCACCTCGCTGGAGGGCTGGGTGAACCATGACCGCTTCGGCCCCTGGCGGATCGCCGGGCTGGCTGCCTGCCTGTTCTGGCCGCTGGTTCTTCTGTTGCCGCTGATCCATGCCGCTGCCGGGCCGCGCTTTGCCTGTGCACCCATCCCGAAAAGGCTTGAGGCCCGCCGCCGATTGACCTAAATCTTGGCGACGCACCCGGTTTTTCCGGAATTTTCTAGGGTTCTGGCAAGGGGAGGGCGCATGGGCGATGTCACGGCTTTGACATTCCTTGCCTTGTGCCTGCCGCTCATCGGCGCTGCCGCCGCACCGCTTGCCGTCCGCATCTTCGGCGCCAAAGCCGCCTGGCCGCTGGCGCTCTTTCCGCTGCTCTCCTTCCTGCATTTCACCCGCTTCCTGCCCGAAATCGCCGCCGGCGAAGTCGCGACCGGCGGCTATGTCTGGGTGCCGAGCTACAATTTGAGCTTCTCCTGGTTTCTGGATGGTCTGTCGCTGACCTTCGCGCTGCTGATCACAGGCATCGGCACGCTGATCGTGCTTTATGCCGGGGGGTACCTGAAGGGCCATAGAGATCAGGGCCGATTCTTTTCCTTCATCTTCCTGTTCATGGGCTCGATGCTGGGTCTCGTCGTGTCCGACAGCTTCCTGATGCTCTTCATCTTCTGGGAGCTGACCTCGATCACCTCGTTCCTGTTGATCGGCTTCGACCACGAGCGCGAGGCAGCCCGGCGCGCGGCGCTTCAGGCGCTCGTCGTCACCGGCGGCGGCGGGCTCTGCCTACTGGCGGGGCTCCTGTTCATCTGGAACATCACCGGCGTCACCCAGCTGTCGCTGATCATGGAAGCCGGCGATCTGATGCGCCAGAGCCCGTTCTATCTGGCAACGCTGCTCCTCGTGCTTGGCGGCGCCTTCACCAAGTCGGCGCAGTTTCCCTTTCACTTCTGGCTGCCGAATGCCATGGAGGCGCCGACCCCGGTTTCGGCCTACCTGCACTCGGCAACTATGGTGAAGGCAGGCGTCTATCTGCTGCTCCGCCTCCATCCGCTGCTGGGTGAAACGCCCGCCTGGGAAATCCTGCTGCCGTTCTTCGGCGGCATGACGCTGGTCACCGGATCGGCGCTCGCCATACGCCAGACCGATCTGAAGCTGAAGCTCGCCTATACGACGGTCGCCTCGCTCGGCCTCCTGGTGCTGCTCACCGGCTTCGGTTCGGAATATGCGATCGAGGCGGCGGTGCTCTATCTGGTCGCCCATTCGCTGTTCAAGGGCGCGCTGTTCATGGTCGCCGGCATTCTCGATCACGAGACCGGCACCCGCGATGTGACCCGCCTCAGCGGTCTCGGACCGGCTATGCCACTCACCTGCGCCGCAGCCCTTGCCGCTGCGATTTCGATGGCCGGGCTGCCGCCCTTCTTCGGCTTCCTCGCCAAGGAAGAGATCTATGCCGCGCTTGCGCTCGGCGATCTGCGCTCCATTGTCTTCACCTCGGTTGCGATCTTCGGCAATGCGCTGATGTTTGCGATTGCCTTCGCCGTCGGCCTCAAGCCGTTCATCGGCACGCCCGTTACCACGCCGAAGATCGCCCATGAGGCGCCGCTGCTGCTCTGGCTCGGCCCGGCGCTTCTGGCGCTGCTCGGCCTTGCCGCGGCGATCTTCGCGCCTGCCGTGCACCGCTACATCTCCATCCCCATGGCCTCGGCGATCGAGCACCGGCCGGTGGAGGTCACCATCTCGCTGCTGCCGCATATCGGCGTGCCCCTGCTTTTGTCGGTGGTCACCATCGCGCTCGGCATCGTTATCTATTGGCAGCTCGACCGCTGCCGCCGATGGACGGATGCCCTCTTCCGCGCTGCCGGGCCGGGGCCGGACTGGTATTTCGATCTTTTCATCTCAGGTCTTGTGCGCCTCTCGCATCGCATCACCCGGCTGCTGCAGCCGGGAAAGCTCGAAATCTACGTCACCACCACCTTCGTGCTGCTGGCGGCGATCTTGCTGGTGCCGCTCTATGTCTATGGCGAATGGCCACAGGCGATCGTCTGGCCGCGCGACGTGCGCCTTTATGAATGGGCGGTGTTCTTTCTTGCTGCAGCGGGGCTCGGCGCCGTGCTGGTGGCGCGCGACCGGCTGACGGCGATTGCCGCGCTCGGCATCCAGGGCCTCTCCGTGGCGCTGATCTTCCTGCTCTTCGGCGCCCCTGACCTCGCCTTCACCCAGTTCATGGTCGAGACATTGAGTGTGGTCATCCTGGCGCTGGTGATGACCCGGCTCAGGCTCTCGCCCGCCGACCGGCGCCCGCCCGGCCAGCGTTTTGCCGATGCGGCGATCGCGCTCGCCTGCGGTGCGGGGCTGACGCTGCTCCTGATCCGCGCTACCGCGGGGCCATTCGATGCGACGCTCTCCGATTTCTTCAACACCTATTCGAAGACCATCGCCCACGGCGCCAATGTCGTGAACGTCATCATCGTCGATTTCCGCGGCACCGACACGCTCGGCGAAATCGCCGTCGTCGCCGTCGCCGCCCTGGCGATCATCGCCCTGATCGGCATGCGGGCAGGCGGCGTCCGGCCACTGCCGAAGCGGCCGGGGAGGGAGACGTGATGGTGGTGCTAGTTTTTCCCTTCTCCCCTCGGGGAGAAGGTGGCCCGAAGGGCCGGATGAGGGGGCTACACGGTAAGGCCGTGCCCAGCTTCACCAATCGCTTCGAGCCCGCGGCCCCCTCATCCGCCCTGCCGGGCACCTTCTCCCCGCGGGGGAGAAGGGAAGGCGAGGGCACCCGCCCATGAACACCCTGATCTTCCGGACCATCGCCCCCTTCCTCACGGCCCTGATGCTGCTCTTTTCCGTCTTCATCCTGCTGCGCGGCCACAACGAGCCCGGCGGCGGTTTCATCGGCGGGTTGATCGCGGCTTCCGCGCTGGCGATCTATGGCATCGCCAATGGCGTGCCGGCCGTGCGCCGCGCCATCCGTATCCACCCGCTGGCAATCGCCGGTGCCGGACTGCTGATGTCCACGGCTGCCGGGCTGATATCCATCGCCGCCGCCGTCCCCTTCATGACCGGGCTCTGGATCTATCCAACCATCCTCGGTCTGGAAGTGCCGCTCTCGTCTGTCATGCTCTTCGATATCGGCGTCTATTTCGTCGTGCTCGGCGCCATCACCGCCATCGCTCTGGCGCTGGAAGAAAGGGAGGACGACTGATGGAGCCGCTTGTCGCCATTCTCTCAGGCCTGTTTTTCTCGGCCGCGATCTATCTGATGCTGTCGAAATTCTCGATCCGCATCATGCTCGGCATCGCCATCCTCGGAAACGGCGTCAACCTTTTGCTGTTCACCGCCGGACGCCTGACCCGCGAGGTGCCGCCGATCATCCCTGCCGGTCTCGACACCCTTCCTGCGGGGGCCGCCAATCCGCTGCCGCAGGCCCTCATCCTGACGGCGATCGTCATCTCCTTCTCCTTCCTCGCCTTCCTGCTGGTGCTGACCTACCGCGCCTACCAGGACACCGGCACCGACAATACCGACGAGATGCGGCTGGCCGAGCCGCGCGACGAGCCGGTTCCGCCGGTGGGGTATTGAGGATGGGTGTTGTGCGCGTGGCTACCCCCCTCTGCCCTGCCGGGCATCTCCCCCTCAAGGAGGGAGATTGGCTGGCTGCATCCGCTCGTGCCTCTCTCAGCGAGCCGAAATTGGCGATGTCGCTTGAAGATGATATAGGGAGCCCACCACTCGTGTTCTCCCCCCTTGAGGGGGAGATGCCCGGCAGGGCAGAGGGGGGTACCCCACCCGTAACGCCCACAGCTGAGGCCACACCCTCGACACTCAAGGGAGCCACTACCTAGATGGCCACCCCCACCACCACCCTCGACCTCTCCACCGCCATGCTCACCGCCCCCGTTCCGGCGGCCCATTGGCTGGTCATTCTCCCGGTCGCCCTCTGCATCGTCCTCGGCGCCCTGCTGCTGACGCTACGGTCCCGCATCCATCTCCATGCCCCGATCGCCATCGCCGGCCTGACGGCTCTCGTCGTCATCGATGCACTGCTCCTGCAGAAGGTCATCGCCGAAGGCCCGGTCACCATGGTGATGGGCCGCTGGCTGCCGCCGTTCGGCATTGCCTTCACCGCCGACCTCTTCGGCGTGCTGATGGCGCTGGCGGGGGCGATCGCGGCGCTGGCGGCAAGTCTCTATGCGCTGTCCGATACCGATGCCGGGCATCGCCGCTTCGGCTTCTTCCCGCTGCTGCTTCTGCTCATGGCCGGGGTCAGCGGCGCCTTCCTGACCGGCGATGTCTTCAATCTCTACGTCTGGTTCGAGGTGCTGCTGATCTCCTCCTTCGGCCTGCTGGTCCTGGGTTCCGAGCGCAGGCAGATCGACGGAGCGATGAAATATGCGGTGCTGAACCTGATCGCCACCACGCTGTTCCTCGTGGCCGTCGGCTATCTCTATGCCATCTTCGGCACGCTCAACATGGCCGATATCGCCGAAAAGGCCGCCGGCCTGCGCGACGGCGCGCCGCTGATGACGCTGGCAGCTCTTTTCCTGTTTGCCTTCGCCATGAAGGCCGCCGCCTTTCCGGTCAATTTCTGGCTACCCGCCTCCTATCACACGCCGCGAACCGTCGTGTCGGCGCTGTTTGCCGGCCTGCTCACCAAGGTCGGCATCTACGCGCTGATCCGCGTGATGATCATGCTGATGCCGGTCGAGCGCGAGGAGTTCAGCCTGCTGATCGCCATTCTCGGTGCCGCCACCGTCCTGTCGGGTGCACTGGGCGCGCTGGCCGAGAGCGATATCCGCCGTGTGCTTGGTTATACCGTCATCTCCGGCATCGGCAGCATGCTTATCGGCATCTCGATCGGTACGCCCGGTGGCGTCAGCGGCGCGATCTTCTATGCGCTACAGTCGATCGTGCTGATGACTGCGCTCTATCTGGCAGCCGGTATTGCCGGGCGCCTCGGTGGCAGCTTCTCGCTGGTGTCGCTTGGCGGCCTCTACCGCGCAAACGGCTGGTTTGCAGCCGTCTCGCTGATGCTGTTCTTCGCCGCATCCGGCCTGCCGCCCTTTTCCGGCTTCTGGCCGAAGCTGATGCTGGTCAAGGCCTCGCTCGATGTCGGCGCTTGGTGGTTGGCGGCAGCCTTGCTGACCGGCGGCTTCCTGTCGACGATCTGCTTCGGCCGCCTCTTCCTGCTCGCCTACTGGCGTCCGGCAGCGGCTCCGCTTGCACCAGTGGCGGTCGGCTGGACCGCCGCCGCGCCGCTGATTGCACTGACGGCGCTCGTCACGCTCTTCGGCGTGCTGCCGGAGCAGCTGCTGTCGCTGACGCAGCAGGCCGCCGAAAACCTTGCCGATCCGACCGCCTATATCCATTCGGTCTTCCCGGAGGCTCGCACACCATGATCGCCTTCGTCTTCAACCTGCTGCTCGCCATTGCCTGGGCCGCTGTATCGGGCAGCGCTTCGCTGCACAATCTGCTGCTCGGCTTCGTGCTCGGCGCTGCCGTTCTCGCGGTTGTCCGCGAACCCTTCGGCGGCAGCGGCTATCTGCGCCGCTTCTGGCTGGTTCTGTCGCTGGCTCTGCTCTTCCTGCGGGAGCTCGCACTGTCCGCCTCGGCGGTGGCGCTGACGGTGCTGCGGCCGAAGATGCGGATACAGCCCGGTATCTTCGCCTTTCCGCTGACCGTCGATCGCGATTTCGAGATCACCCTGCTCGCCAACCTGATCACGCTGACGCCCGGCACGCTGTCGGTCGATGTCAGCGACGACCGCAAGACGCTCTATGTCCATGCGCTCGACTGTTCCGATCCGAAGGCGGCCCGCAAGGCGATTGCCGAAGGCTTCGAGCGCAAGATCATGGAGGCCTTCCGGTGATCGAGCCCGCCGTCATCATCCAGCTTGCGGCCGATGCGGCACTGGCCGTGCTTGGTCTGTCGTTGCTGCTCACCGCCTGGCGCATCGCCGCCGGGCCGACCTTGCCCGACAGGATCGCCGGTCTCGACATGCTGACCGGCATCGCCATCGGCTTCATCGCCGTGGTCGCGGTCAAGACCGGTTTCGCGCTCTACATCGACATCGCCGTCTCGCTCGGCCTCGTCGGCTTCCTGGCGACCGTCGCCTTTGCCCGCTTCGTGCTGTCGCGGGGAATGCCGGCCGTCCAACCGGAGCCGGACGCGGCTCCGAAGCAGGGCAAGGCCGCAAAGGCGAAGACAAAAGTGAAAGCCGCCAAACCGGGGAGGGCGCGGTGATGGATTATGCCGTCGCAATCATCGTTGCCGTCCTGATGCTGGCAGGCGCATTCTTCACGCTGGCTGCAGCCATCGGCGTGCTGCGGCTGCCTGAGGTCTATTGCCGCATGCATGCCGCCTCCAAGGCAGGCACGGTCGGTGCCAGCCTCCTGTTGCTCGCTGCCGGGGTCCATTCCGGGGATTTATCAATTTTTACGCGAGCTGTGGCCGGGATAGCCTTTCTGCTTCTGACCGCTCCGGTTGCTGCGCATCTGCTTGCAAGGGCCGCACATGCCACCGGACATGCTTTGTCGGTATTTTCCGTACGTGACGATATGCGCAAACGATGAGAGTATAAAATACAGGGCTTTAAGCAATTTTACGCAAATTTTGTCTCTGCTTATGGACTAAAGTCGGATGCTTGCTTGCAAAATCTTAATGTCGGACAATTTTTTACGTAGAGATCACGCAAATAAGAATTGGACTTTCGGTCAAACGATGCTAATTGAATTGCAAGTAGAGTTCTGATTTCGAATTAGAATCGTTTCGCTTTTTCCATCCTTAACGTTGATATCCAATGTCTAATTAAGGCTGCGGTCGAAGAGTGCGACGTATGATTCGGATTCAGGCAGTATTGGGACAGGTTTCGGCGGCAAGAATCTAGGGGTGGATTCGCGTTTTAGGACATGCTGCTGTAAGCTGGACTTCTACTGTTAGCCTCTACGAAGGCGATCTTGTGCTTTTTGGCACAAAGATCATCCACGCATGCGAACAGGAGATATAAAATATGACGGATACCGCGACCGGCACTGGGCCGGAATTGCTGGTAGAGCTGACGGCCGACATCGTGGCGGCCTATGTCAGCAATCATGTAGTCCCGGTCACCGACTTGGCCAATCTGATTTCCGACGTGCATTCCGCCCTCAGCAACACGTCCGTACCACAGCCCGCCGCAGCGATCGTAGAAAAGCAGAAGCCTGCTGTTTCTGTCCGCAAGTCCGTTCAGGACGAGCAGATCACCTGCCTGGAATGCGGTGGCAACTTCAAGTCCCTGAAGCGCCACCTGATGACCCATCACAGTCTCTCGCCGGAAGAATACCGCGAGAAGTGGGATCTTCCCGCCGACTACCCGATGGTCGCTCCCGCCTATGCCGAAGCGCGCTCGCGCCTTGCCAAGGAAATGGGTCTCGGCCAGCGCCGCAAGCGCGGCCGCGGCTGAAAAGCGCGCAGTCGATGTCAAGAGCCGGGCTTTGCGCCCGGCTTTTTTGTTTTGCGGCTATGACGGGACGGCGGCGGCCTGATCGGCCGGGCGGCGGCCGCGCAGCAAAAGCAGCATGCCGATGGCGCAAAGCGAGCAGAACAGGCACAGGGCCAGCACCGCGCCATTGCCATACGTGGTCATCAGCCAGATCAGCAGCGGCGGCGAGGCCGCCGAGATCCAGTTGAGCGGCAGGGCGATCCGCGACAGGGCTCGCGCAAATTCAGCCTTGTCGTAGAAGGTGAGCGGAATGGTAGAGCGGGCCACGGCCAGTGCGCCGCTGCTGGTGCCATAGAGCACCAGGAAAACCCCGACGGCAACGGGCGAGCCCTGAACGGCGAGCAGGATCAGGAGCGACAGGCAAAGCATTCCGGAGGCGCCGGCGCCGATCGTCACGCCGTCCCATTCGGTCTTGCCGATCAGGTTCACCCCGCGCGCAGCGATCTGGATGATGCCGAGCGTCGAGCCGAAAGCCAGCGCCTGCGAAGGGCTGAGACCTTCGCCTTTCAGGAGTTCGATCAGCACCGAACTGAAGCCATAGGTGATGAAGGCATTGAAGACGATTGCCGCGACAACAAGGTAGAAGGTCCGGTCATAGGCGCGCGCCGCGACCGGCGCGGGAGCCGCCGCAGAAGAGGCGGCCTCGTTGCGCCTGCGCGGCAGCCCGAAGCCATAGAGCGGCAGGCAGACCAAGGCCATGACCAGCGCATAGACCTGGCACGCGCCCCGCCACCCGCCATGCCCCGCCAGAAACGAGGTGAGTGGCCAGAAGATCGTGCTCGACAGGCCTGTCACCAGCATCAGTGTCGCTATTGCCCGCGCCGCCCTGCATCCGGCGATCTCGTTGAGCAGGATATGCGCCGGCATGGTGAGACTGGCGCTGCCCGCCGCCCCGATCAGAAGCCATCCGAGAAAATAGGTGACGGGCGAATGCGCCAGCGACACCAGCATGAGCCCAAAAGCCGAAACCGCCGTCCCGGCCATCATCACCACCCGCGCCCCGATGCTGGCGAAGAACCGCGACAGCAGCGGCGAGCAGGCTCCCATCATCACGTAGAAAGTCGTCGTTCCGGCAAACACCGCCGGCATGCCGATCTGCAGATCAGCCGCCACATCCCGCCCGACCACCGCCGGAAAACCGACGGCACCCCAGCCGATCAGTTGGGCGATCGACAGGACGATGAGGGGAAGGAGGATTTTCGTCTCTGGTTCTGGTCTGGTCATCAAATGCGTTCCGATCTGCAATTGCAAATCATTAGCAAGTGAATTCTATCAGTTTGATGACAGGGGGCGAGGGGCGAGGGGGTGTGTTGGCATCGTGGGCGGGAGAGGAGAGGATTGCGGTCGCAGGCGGAGGCATCTACCCGGGCTTTGTTTGTCATCAAGCCGAAATCGTTGCGTTTGCGCTGAGCGGTCCGCTTTGTAAGCACCTCACCCGGAGCCCCCTCATCCGCCCTTCGGGCACCTTCTCCCCGAGGGGAGAAGGGGAGGGTCGCGACGACCTCTGCTTGCGCGAACCGCGACGGCAGATGGGAACGTCCCTTCTCCCCTCGGGGAGAAGGTGGCCGAAGGCCGGATGAGGGGCCACACGCTCCAACCCTTGCAACCACCCGCACGCACCCCATCTCACCCACCCCGCGCATACCGCGCCGGCGGCACCCCCGCATGGCGGGCGAAGGCCACGCTGAACGTGCTCGCCGACCCATAGCCGACGCGCTCGGCCACCTCGTCCATGGTGAGCTCCCGCCGCCGCAGCAGCTGCTTGGCGAGCGCCATGCGCCAGGCGAGCAGATATTCCATCGGCGCCAGACCGACGACACGGCTGAAGCGGGCAAAGAAGGCGGAGCGGGAGAGGGCGGCTTCGGCCGCAAGATCGGCCACCGTCCAGGGATAGGCTGGGCGCGCATGCAGGGCGTGGAGACTGGCTGCCAGACGCTCGTCGGCAAGGCCGCGGCTGAGCCCGGGTGCCGCGGTGGTCTCGGTCCCGGATCGCAGGGCCTCGATCAGCAGCACTTCGAGCAGCCGCTCCAGCACCAGTTCGCGGGCCGGGCGCCGCGCCCGCGTCTCCTCGCCAAGGAGCTGCATCAGCGTCGCCAGCCGCGGTTCGCCGCGCACGATCACCACGTCGGGCAGCAGCGAGACGAGCAGGGCGGCATCCGGCGCGCCGAAGCTGCAGTGGCCGATCCGCATGCGCAGATCCGCCGGGCCATCGAGGCGCCCGGCGCGAAAGCGGCCGTCGGCGAGCTGCGCCGGGATCGTATCCGGCAGATCGGCTGGCGCATCGAGGCTCTCGTTGACGAGATCGCGCATCGCAGGCACCAGCACGAAATCCCCGGCTTCCAGAATGAACGGCTGATCGCCGCCGAATGTGACGCGGCACGCGCCGTCCAGGATGGCGCAGTAAAACGGCTCGCCGGTGGCCTCGCGGCGAATGCGCCATTCGCCGGCGCATTCCACCAGCTTCGAGAAGCGCGCTGCGGGCTGCAGCAAGGTGACGATGTCGGCAAGCGGATCGATGCTCATGATCAGGACTAACGCTAAAGAAATGGAGACTTCAGCCTATATGAAGTCCTGTCGCCGGTCACTACCATCGCGGCATTCCTTTTCACATGGAGAAGCGCATGCCCACGATATTGATCACCGGTTGCTCGTCCGGCTTCGGCCTGGAGACCGCCAGACTGTTTCTGGAACGCGGCTGGGAGGTGATTGCGACGATGCGCACGCCGGCTGCCAGCCTGCTTCAGCCATCCGATCACCTTCGCGTCCTGGCGCTCGACGTCACCAATCCCGCAAGCATCGCGGAAGCGGTGAAGAGCGCAGGTCCCATAGACGTGCTGGTCAACAATGCCGGTTTCGGCGCGCCGGCGCCGATCGAACTGACCGACCCCGAGACGGCGCAGTCGCTGTTTCAGACCAATGTGATCGGCACGCTGGCGATGATCCAGGCGGTGCTGCCGCAGATGCGTCAACGGCGGGCCGGCGTCATCATCAACGTCACCTCGACGGTCACGGTCAAGGTGATGCCCGTCATCGGCGTCTACCGGGCGAGCAAGGCGGCGGTGAATGCGCTGAGCGAATCCCTGGCGGTGGAGATGGAGCCGTTCGGCGTGCGGGTGCATATCGTCCTGCCGGGCCGCTCGCCCGAGACTCGTTTCGGCCAGAATGCCCGGCCACATCTGCGCGGCGCCGACGACCCGGATTATGCGCCGCTGATCCAGCAATTCGTCAAAAGCGTGCAGGAGGATACCGGCCCGGTCACCCACGCGCCCGATGTCGCCGAAGCCGTCTGGCGCGCCGCCACCGATCCCGCAGCACCGCTGCGCATCCCTGGAGGCGCCGACGCCGAGCTCTGGATGGCCGAAGCGGGGTTGTAACGGCAACCCATCTTCCGCTACCTCTTGTTTTCAACTGGTAGCTTTCCTCCCTCCGCGATCTCGAAACCATGCCCGACGCCTCGATCTTCCTGACCTTCCTCATCGCTCTTGCCGTCCTCGAAATCACGCCGGGACCGGACATGATGCTGGTCATCGCCCGCGGCGTCGGGCAGGGGCGCAGGACCGCGCTGCTGACGGTCGTCGGCATGGTCTTTGTCGCCGGGGCCGTGCAGGTCGGCCTGCTGGTCCTCGGCCTGGCATCGCTGGTGGCCGCCTATCCGTCTGCGCTGCATGTCCTCCAATGGCTGGGCGCGGCCTATCTGATCTATCTCGGGATCAGGATGGTATGGGCAAGCTTTGCCCATCAATCCGCAGCAAGGCTGAAATCCAGGCCGGTGTCAGGGTGGAAGGCCGTGCGCGAGGGAACACTGAACAGCCTGACTAACCCTAAGTCCCTGCTGTTCATGTTCACCTTCCTGCCGCTCTTCGTCGATCCTCATGCCGGGCCGGTCTGGCTGCAGTTGCTGGTCCTTGGATCGATCCAGAAACTGGTCGGCATCTTCTCGCTCGGCGGCGTGGCACTGGCATCGGGAACCGTCGGCAATGTTCTTCACCGCTTTCCGAAACTGCTCTCCTGGCAGGAGCGCTTCACCGGCATCGTTCTTGTCGGCCTCGGCATCCGGCTTCTGCTCTCCGGCAGCCCATCTCCCGCGCCGTCGGCGGCACGATCGATATAGGAAAATAATCCAAATTCAATTTCAGCAGGTTAAGGTTCATCAAGGCCAAAGGCACGAAAAAGTTGCGGCATCGGTCTTCCGCTTCGCGCATTCTTCTCTTATCGTGTGTGAATTAATTCCTATTTCCGGGAGTTTCACATGCCGCACACTCAAATCCCTTTACCGCGCAACCGCCTCGAAACAGCCCTTCGCCCGATCATCGACGACGAGCCGCCGGCTCCACCGCCTGAGCCGCGTCCGCCATCGGTGTCGTTGCCGGTGCGCATCGTCTGCCGCATCGCCCAGAAGATCACCGCCGAGATGGTGATGATCGCGGGCAGCCGCATGCTGGAGCGGCGGGATCGCCGCCGCATGCTCTGCCATGTCCGGCAGATTTCCATGTATGCCTGCCACACCGCGCTGCAATTTTCGCAGCAGGAGATCGCCGGAGGCTTCGGGCGCCATCGCACCACCGTCGCCCATGCCTGCATGATCGTCGAGCAGCGCCGCGACGACCCGGCCTTCGACGATTTCGTCTCCGCCATCGAGCGCACCGTCGTCTCCGTCTTCCGCTTTCCGGAAGGAGCAGCCCATGACTGAGAAAACCACGAGCAGCGACAGGCAGATGCTGAAAATGCTGCGCTTCCTGGCAAAAGGCGAGGTTCGGCTGGAGCGCTTCGGCTCGGAAACCGTCGCCCTCCATCAGGGTGGAGGCCGTCATGAAATCCCGTCCGGCCTGCTTTCCGAAGCCGTCTCCCGCGGCCTTGCCACGATGGCGCGCGACAGCGCCAGCCTGGCGCCGGCAGCGCGCGCCTATCTTCGCCGGGCGCTGGCCGAACGCGACGAGGCCTTCATCGAGCAGCATGGCGATATCGCCCGCGCAACCCGCGACATCGATGGTAGGCCCGAGACGCTCAGGGTCAACGAAGCGGAATCACCGCTTGCCTCGCTCGCCCGCCTGAAGGACAGGAACGGCGAGCCCTTCCTGCCGCGCGAAGCGCTTGCCGCCGGCGAACACCTGCATGCCGATTTCACCCGCGCCCAGCTGCAGCCGCGCGTCACCGCCTCCTGGCAGCCGCGGCTTTCCGGCCGCAGCAAGGGCGAGCGCGGCGGCATGGCCGATCTCGCCGCCAGCGCGATAGCCGCCCGCATCGCCGTCAACCGCGCCATTGAGGCGATGGGGCCGGAACTGTCAGGCGCCGCCCTCGATATCTGCTGCTTCATGAAGGGTCTGGAAACCGTGGAGCGCGAACGCCAATGGCCCGTCCGCTCCGCCAAGCTGATGCTGCGCACCGCCCTCCTGGCGCTCGCCCGCCACTACAACCCGCCGCGGCGAGCCGCGCGGATGCAGCATTGGGGCGAGGAGGGGTATCGGCCGGAAATGGAGACCACCTTCCGCTAGGGCTCGTACCGGCTGATCTCCAGCCCGCTGCCCACAGGCAATAGCACGCTCGAAATCCCCGGCTTGGCGCGGATCGCCCGGCGATAGGCTTTCACATCGTCGTCGCCGGGCCGGATCATGTTGTCGGCGACGATGATCGCGCCGGGATTGAGTCGGGGATAGAAGACCTCGAGGCAGGGGAGGTAGAGATCCTTCCAGAGATCGACGAGCACGAAATCGACGCCCGTCTTGAGCGTGCCGATCATCTTCACGGCATCGCCGATCCGGAAGTCGATATGCGCGGATAGCCCGGCCTTCTCCGCCATTTCCTGCGCAAAGGCGGATTTGTAGCCGTGCATTTCCATGGTGATCAGCCTGCCGCCCGCCGCGCGCGCCGCTTCCGCCAGCCAGATGCCGGAATAGCCGAAGGAGGTGCCGAGCTCCAGGATGACGGGCGCATCGAGGCTTTTGGCCAGAATGTTGAGAAACTGGCCGGTCTCCGGGCCGACGGCGCGCATCCGCCGGTCCTGCCCGCCATCCCGCCCGCCGGGCGGCTCGATGCGGGGGCTGGCGCGCTCCTTGGCGATCATCTCTTCATATGTGTCGAGAACCGTGCGGATCTTGGCGTCCATCGTCTTTTCCATCTGCTTTCGAATGCCTATATGCGCAATATCTGACCCGGATGATCGGCCTTGCAAAAGTTAAATCTTAGTAACATCGGATATTCGCTGCGCCGTCCGTCTTGCTGCGAGGGGCTCTGTCGGTTAAAGCCGGTTCGTCAATGTCCGGGCGCTTGCCCGGTCACGTAAGCGTTAACGTCACTCAACGCGTATGATCGAACGGCTCTGCGGCTTCGATCTGCGCGACCATGTCCTGCGGATCGAGCTCTATGAGCCCCAAGAAGGACAAGATGGATAACAACACCAATTCTGCAAACAACGCCAATGCCGCGCCCGAAATCGAGCGGGTCAGGCATGAATTGCGCCGCCGTTCGCTGGTCGCCGAGAGCGTCACCGACATCACCCCCGGCATGCGCCGCGTCGTGCTCACGGGCGAAGACCTCGCCGATTTCGTCAGCCTGGCGCCCGACGACCATATCAAGGTCATCGTAGCGGGTAAGGACGGCGAGGAGGAACGCCGCGATTACACCCCGCGCCGCTACGACAACGCCGCCCGCAGCCTGACGATCGATTTCGCCCTCCATGAGGCCGGTCCGGTCACCCAATGGGCGATCGACGCGAAGCCGGGCGCCACGCTCGAAATCGGCGGCCCGCGCGGCTCGGCCGTCATCTCCGGCAAGGTGAAGCGCTGGCTCCTGGTCGGCGATGAGACCGCACTTCCGGCGATCGGCCGGCGCATCGAGGAAAGCGGCGAAGGCAGCGTCATCACCCTGCTCGGCGCCGTCGCCGGACCGGAAGAGCAGCAGGTCTTTGAGACGGCAGCCGCGCTGACCACGCGCTGGATCCACCGCCCGCTGTCGGAGGCCACCGATGCCGCGCCACTGATCGCGGCGCTGAGCGGCATCGACATCGCCCCGCAGACGCTCGTCTGGGTCGCCGCCGAAGCCTCCGTCGTCCGCGCCATCCGCGCCTATCTGACCGAGGAGCGCGGCTACCCGCTCGCCTGGATCAAGGCCTCGGGCTACTGGGTGAAGGGCAAGGCCGATACGACCGAGAAGTTCGGCTGATATCCAAATGCAAAGGGGCGGGCTGAGGCTCGCCCCTGCCGCATCACTAGGGCGCAAGGTTATCCGTCAGAAACTCGCCCAGGAATTTCGCCTCCGCCGAAAGCCGCGTCCGTCCCTTGACCAGTGCCAGTTCCGAATTCGGCTGCGGCTCGAAGCCGTCCCTGGCAGAGAGCAGCCGGTGTTCCGGCAGCACCGCATCCGAGGGCAGCAGGCTGATGCCGAGGCCGGAGGCGACGGCGGCCTGCACGCCCATCAGCCCCTGGCTGGTATAGGCGATCCGCCAGCGCCTCCCGCTGCGCTCGATGGCGCGGATTGCCCGGTCGCGATAGATGCAGCCGACGGGAAATACCGCCAGCGGCACCGGGTCGCTCCCGGCGCTCGGCTGCCCGCCTTCCACCCAGATCAGCTCTTCGCTCCAGCTCGCCAAAGCGGCGCCATCGCCGGGCTCGCGCTTGATCAGCGCCAGGTCGATCTCGCCGGCATCGAGCAGCCGCTTGAGTTCCGTGCTCCAGCCGCTGACCGTATCCAGCCTTATATGCGGCGAAGCCGCCAAGAACCCGGAGAGCAGATCGATCAGCCGCCGCCCGGCGAAATCCTCGGGAACGCCGAGACGAACGGTCTTCGGCGCTGCCGGTTTGCGCATCGCTTCGGAGGCTTCGTCGGCGGTCGAAAGCAGCCGTCTGGCATAGCTCAGCATCAGTTCGCCCGCCTCCGTCGTCTGCACCCCGCCCGTCGATTTGTCGCGCAGCAGCAGCGTGTGGCCGAGATTGGCCTCCAGCTTCTTCACCTGCTGGCTGACGGTCGATTGCGTCAGATGCACCCGCTCGGCCGCCTTGGTGAAGCCGCCGCAATCGATAACGGCTGCGAAGGTTCTGAGAAGATCGAGGTCGAATCCGTAGCTCATTCGATTTTTCACTGAGAGAAATTTCCATATTTAATTTCTCAATGACCGCGCGCTTTGTCAATCTGGCGGCACAAACGGAGATGACGCAGATGACGCTTCCAGGCACCCGGCCGAGCTGGCTGACATTCGATTGCTACGGAACCCTGATCCAGTGGGACGAGGGGCTGCTGGCGGCGATGGATCGCATCCTCTCCGCCAAGGGCGGGGATATCGACCAGAAAGCCTTCATCGCCACCTATGACCGCCATGAGCATGCGCTGGAGGAAGAGCGCCCGCACCGCTCGTTCAGAGAGGTGAGCGCCCTGGCGCTGGAAAAGGCGATGGGCGAATTCGGCCTAAGCTTTACGCCTGACGATGCCGAGATCCTGACCTCCTCGATCGGCAAGATGCCGCCATTCCCGGAAGTCGTGGAAACGCTCGGCCAGCTGAAATCGGCCGGTTTCCGCCTCGCCATCATCTCCAACACCGATGACGCGATCATCGCGGGCAACGTCGCCCAGCTCGGCGGCCATGTCGACCGGGTCATCACCGCCGAACAGGCCGGCGCCTACAAACCGTCGCCGCAGATCTTCCGTCACGCCTGGAAAGAGCTCGGCATCGGCATCAATGATCTGGTGCATATCTGCGCCAGCCCGCATCTCGACCTTGCCGCCGCCCGCGAACTCGGCTTTCGTACGGTCTGGGTCGATCGCGGCACGGGGCGCAAGCCGCTCGCCGATTACGCCGCCAACGCGGTGGTTCCTGCGCTCGACAAGGTGCCCGGCGTGCTCGCTGCCGCCGGCTGGATCTAACGGATATTGCGGAGGCAGACATGGCGCACGAACTCAATCTCTCGAAGGGCGGCCCCGCCATCCTGCGCAACATCCCGCTCGATAGCGAGGAGATCTGGAAGGCCCGCGCCGATCTCGCCGCCTGCCTCAGGATGGCGGCCAGGCTCGGCCTGGAGGAGGGGATCTGCAACCATTTCTCGGCCGTCGTCCCCGGCCATCCCGATCTCTTCCTCGTCAACCGCCTGGGCTTCGCCTTCCAGGAAGCCACCGCCTCGTCGCTCTTGATCTGCGATTTCGAGGGCAATGTGGTCGCCGGCGACGGCGTGCCCGAGGCCACCGCCTTCTTCATCCATGCCCGCCTGCACAAGATGTCGCCCCGCGTTGGTGCTGCCTTCCACACCCATATGCCGAACGCCACCGCGCTCAGCATGGTCGAAGGCGAGCCGCTGATCTTCGCCGGCCAGACCGCCCTGAAATTCTACGGCCGCGTCGCCGTCGACGAGAATTACAACGGCCTGGCGCTCGACGAGCGCGAAGGCGACCGCATCGCCGCCGTCCTCGGCGATAACGACATCCTGTTCATGAAAAACCACGGCGTCATGGTCTGCGCCCCCAATATCGCCGAGGCCTGGGACGATCTCTACTACCTCGAACGCGCCGCCGAAGTGCAGCTCAAAGCCATGAGCACCGGCCGCCGCCTGCTGCCTGTTACGCCCGAGGTGGCGGCGGCTGCGGTACGGCAGATGCGCGAGGGCGACCCGGAGAGTGCGCGGATGCATCTGGAGAGTGTCAGGCGGGTGCTGGATCGGGAGGGGTCGGGCTATAGGGATTGAGGAGGATTGCGGTTATGGCCAGCAGATGCTCGTTGGCTACGGCGCGATGGCCGCTTTCGGCCGATATCGTTGAAAAACTCGCCGCATTAGCTGCTCATCCGCCCATTTTGATTTTCCGGGCGGAGTACCAACGCGTTTCTGCCCCGCGCCTCGGCGCAGGGTCTCAATTCATGCCGCTCTCATGCGGCAATGACGCCATATGACGTCG